>MKSN01000001.1:392010-629416 GCA_001897295.1 Candidatus Saccharibacteria bacterium 49-20
TCGACCTGGCAGGTCATCGAGGACACGGAGCACATCACGACCACAGTCGAGACGCGCACCCGTGCCCTCACGGAGGAGGAGATCGAGAGCTGCGAGGTCCCACCGACCACGCCGCCGACGACTCCGCCCACTACCCAGGTGCCGCCGGCCGGTGGCAAGACACCGCCGCCCGCCGGACACACCGGTGACCTGCTCTCGAGCTCGTCGCCGTTCGGTCCCTGGGTGCTCGGATTCGGCATCATGAGCCTGCTCGCCGTCACGGGAGTCGTGGTTGGTCGCCGTACGGTCGCCAAGGCCAAGCAGTAGGCCATTCACTCGCTTCATGCGAGACAAGGTGCTTCGCCGCATATAGTGGCGGTAGAGCATAACGGGCGCCCTCGATCACAGTTTCATCTGTGGTTGAGGGCGCCCTCTTCAATTTCTATGCAATAATATATTTAGTAATTATGAAACGCCGCGCCGACTATTCGCAAAACTTTCTTCGCTCACCAAAATTGGTCGAGTCACTTATTGCTCGCAGCAACCTAAAAGAAGATGATACCGTCTATGACCTAGGGGCGGGGAGTGGGGTGATTTCATCGGCACTCGCAAAAAAAGTGAAGAAGGTCGTAGCGGTCGAGTACGAACCTGGAGCTGCCAAAATTCTTATTCATAATATGAAAGAATACCCGAACGTCTCGGTAAAAATTGGCGACGTCATGAAACTTAATCTGCCAACAAGTCCTTATAAGATATTCGCGAACATTCCGTTTCACCTTAGCTCACCAATCATTCAACGGTTTATTAACTCTCCCATGTCACCCGAGGCAGCCTACTTAATTGTCCAAAAGCAGTTCGGCCGCAAGCTTATCGCAACCGACACGACGCACTTTACTGGCCAACTTGGCATGCTGCTTGGAGCGGAATATAAAGTAAAGATTATCAAAAGCCTTCGCAAGACCGATTTCTGGCCATACCCGGCAGTCGATACTGTATTTGTAGAAATGGTAAAACGACCTACGCCACTTGTGCCGCAGAACCGCCTCAGTGCCTATAGCCAATTCACCATCCAATGTTTCTCTGATCCTAAGAAGCTTGCGAAAATGCCTCTCCAGGTCATCGGGCAAGCACCAGGCGCATCACCTTCGAGGCTTTCGCTTGACCAATGGGTTATTTTATTCAATAGTCAGAAAATCTACTAGGTGATACACTTTTCATATGACTGAAGTTGAGACCAGCAACCTAATCGCCGCGGCCATTGTACTTCTTATATTCTTGACTGACCTTGTAATCCGAATTTGGCTTCTTATTTATATTCCCAAGAATCGCAAACCCACCGCAGCCATGGCATGGCTTCTTCTTATTTATATTCTGCCGTTTTTAGGCACGATAGTCTTCTTTATCCTTGGGAGTACAAAGTTGTCACGAAAGCGTCGCCACAACCAGCAGCAAATTTCGGCTATGTTCAAGCGCTACACCGCCAATCTTCACAAAGCTAACCTGATTGCACGAATCAAAGAGCCATACAACTATAAGGCAAAGCTTGTCGAATCACTCACTGGTATGGCGCCTACTATTGGAAACACCGTCAAAATCCATAGCGGCTACGACAATATCATTCAAGAAATGACCCACACAATTTCGCGCGCCAAAGAGTATGTCTACGTGGAGTTTTTTGCTATCGCCCTCGATAACACAACAAAACCATTCTTCGACGCCCTAGAATCAGCTGTTAACAGGGGTGTGAAAGTATATGTGCTCTTCGACTATCTTGGCACTCGCAAATATCCGCGCTTCGGTGAGATGAAAAAACACCTCACCAAAATCGGGGTAAAGTGGCACAATATGTTGCCACTTACCGTTAAGTTTTCCGAGTATAATCGCCCCGACCTACGCAATCACCGAAAGATCGTGGTGATCGATAACACCGACGCCTACATCGGCTCGCTTAATTTGATTGATAAGACCTACCACCGCAAAGACGACATCAGCTACATCGAGCTTGTTGCCCACTTCCAGGGCCCAACCGTCAACGAAGCGGCTGCGGTATTCGCCAGCGACTGGTACTGCGAATCAGGTGAGATTTTAAAAGACTTTATGACGAACTCAATCCCATCCGCAAAGGGTGCGCAGATTGCACAAATCATCCCAAGTGGCCCGGGCTACCCATACGAAAACAATCTAAAGTTTTTCGTGTCACTCATTCAAAGTGCCGAAAAGTCAGTCACCATTACAAACCCGTACCTCGTCCCCGATGAGTCGCTTCTAAATGCACTGCTTTCGGCATCACTTCGTGGCGTAAAAATATCAATTCTTAACTCCGAGGCAATGGATCAATGGATGGTCGGTCACGCGCAGCGCTCATACTATGAAGAGCTCATTCGTGCCGGCGTAATGATCTCACTTTACAAAAAACCGCAGCTTGTCCATGAAAAGTTCATCGCTGTCGACGATGAAGTTGCCATTATTGGTTCAAGTAACCTTGATATTCGTTCGTTTGAGTTAAACCATGAGTGTACTATTGCAGTCTATGACCCCGCGGCAGCCAAGGCGCTCGTCAAGCATCACGAAGAGCTCAAGTTGCACAGCAAGCAAATCCACCTAGAGGCATGGCTAAAGCGTAAGGGCTGGGCTTCATTCCTTGATAGCATCGCACGCCTCACATCGGCGCTGCAGTAGCAACCTACCGCCAGACGGTGAGAATGAGCGTATTAAGCACCATCACGACAAGGAAGAAACTGGCATTGAGCCACCAAAACTTCCAACTGCGACGCTGATACAGCGTGACGCCAATTGTCGTAATTGCGGTAAATCCAAACCAGACAAAGAGCGCAGTAAGAATCGCTGGGATAATTTCGATAACCTGAAGCGAGTTTAAAAGCACCGCGAGCGCAATAACCTGAAATAAACTGCTAATCGCAACGGAAATAATTGCCGAATTTGCTTCGTTCGCGGGAAGTTTCATAATGTCGACACCACTGAGTTTCGACCAAAGCTTCCCAAAACCAGCAGGTGAATACCAGTACGCGCCAATCACTACCGTTACCACCCATGTGACAAGTACCGCCCAATAATTCAAGCCCTCAAACTCTAACATAGACCCCCTTGTTAATGACTTCATTATATACCCGTCGCTAGGAATCTCATCTAAATCACGCTATGCTAGAGAGCGTGAATCTTTTAACTTACATTATCGTCTTTAGTCTTATTGGTGGCCTTGTGTCACTGAGCCTTGCGGCCGCACTGCTCATTAATAAAAAGGTTGCGAAGAAGTTTGCCAGCCTTGGCATGCCGTTTGCGGCAGGCGCACTGCTTGCAGCAGTCTTTCTTGATCTTCTTCCAGAAGGAGCGGAGCTTGGTAATTCTGAAACACTATTTGTCTCAGCTCTTGCTGGAATCTTGCTCTTTTTCTTTGCCGAGCGGTTCATCCGTTGGTTTCATCACCACCATCAACACGAGGGCAAAGACCCCGCGGTTCCGCTCCTCATTATTGGCGACACGATTCATAACACGCTCGACGGGGTTGCAATCGCCGCGGCTTTCCTAATCAGCATTCCGACCGGAATCGTCACTACACTCGCTGTTGCCGCTCATGAAATCCCTCAAGAAGTAGGGGAGTTTGGCGCACTACTTGGCAAAGGCATGAGTCGACGCAAGGTATTGCTTGCAAATATCTTGAGCTCACTTGCGGCAACCGCAGCAGCCATCGCCACATACTTCCTGGGGCAAAATACCGAGCTGCCACTTGGGGTCATTTTCGGGCTGAGCGCCGGCTTCCTTCTGTACGTTGCACTGAGCGATATTATTCCTACGCTTCATGAAAACCACAACAAAAAGAAGCTTTTCGACTGGCAGCCGCTCCTTCTTTTGGCCGGCGTCGCAACCGTGGCGATTGCCTCGTATCTTACTCACGGAATCTAAAACTAGTCTATACTAGACGCATGAAGCCAATGCGTCGCTCAAGACTCAAAGTTGTGCTTATCTCCGCCCTTGTAGTAGGGCTTGTTGCCACCGGAACCGTCGTGGCGCTGCGATTTATCAAGCCCCACGACACACCCGCGTCAAACCAATCCTCACAAAACCCGGCGCCAACCGTCAACCAAACCGCACTCTTATGTACCGAGAAGTTATCAGACGACGTACTGCTTGGGCAAAAACTTATGATTGCCGTGTATAGCGCGCAGCTAAACAACGAGCAGCCCCTTATTGCGCAGTACCAACTGGGTGGCGTGATCCTTATGGATGAAACCGACGAGTCGGCAATTGCGAGCCTTTCTGCTGGAATGGCCATCAAACCTACCATCGCCACCGATCAAGAAGGCGGCACAGTCCAGCGCTTCACCTCCGAGGGAAGGCTGCCCGGCGCACAGGACGTCGCTTCATCAATGACCGCCTCTCAAGCGTACTCGTTATATCTTACCGATTCAAAATACCTCCGAGACCTTGGCCTGACAACCAACTTCGCACCCGTGGTCGACGTCATCAGCCGCACCCCGCAGGCACTTCCTGGACGTATGTATTCAGCTTCGCCAAATTCAGTCTCGAGTTATGCGGGTCAATACATCCTGGCGCAAAAAGATGCCGGACTACACCCAGTGATTAAACATTTCCCAGGACTTGGCAGTGCCACGGGCAATACCGACGATGGTCCGGCGACAACCGATCCGTTGTCAGCATTAAAAACTCGTGACCTACTGCCATACCAGGCGCTCTCCTCGCTGGATCCTGATGTCATGATAAGTAACGCGATCGTCCCAGAGCTCACCGATGGCCAGCCTGCCGTCTGGTCACCCGACGCGGTCAAGCTTCTTCGTAGCTATGGGTACGAAAACGCCGTCGTCTACAGTGATTCACTGACTGCAAAAGCAATTCCAGGCACACTTCAAGATGCCGCCCTTAAAGCGTGGCAAGCGGGCGTCGACGTGGCGATGATTGTACAGACGAAAGACCAAACCCCTGAGGTCGCTAGTTATGTAAGCCAGATCATTACCCAAGCAAAAACCGCTCTCGAGAACAATACTCTTGAGCGGTCTTCGGTGGTTGAATCGGTTGCACGCATCTTAGCGCGAAAAGCTATCGATCCGTGTACTATCGGCGATCGATAAAGGTAAGTGCCTTACCAGTTGCGCCACCACGGCCGGTACGACCAATACGGTGGACGTAGTCTTCGTAGGTTTGTGGTTGGTCGAAGTTAATCACGTGGCTCACGTTTGGAATGTCGAGTCCACGGGCTGCAACGTCGGTTGCAACCATCACACGTACCTTGTTGTCCTTAAAGGCTTTAAGAGCACGTTGGCGCTGTGATTGTGACTTGTTTCCGTGGATTGCAGTTGAAGGCACGCCACTCTTTTCGAGGTGGTCTGAAAGGCGCTGCACGCCGAACTTGGTTTCACCAAATACGAGTACCTTTTCGAACTCTTCTTGGCTCAAAAGGTTAAGGAGTGTTTCGAGCTTTTCTTCCTTGTCGCCAGCTTCAACAACATCTTGGTCGACGCTTTCGCTGGTGTCAGCAGTACGCACCGAAACAGTCTTAGGGTCGCACAGGAACCCTTGCACGAGCTTTTCAATCTCAGGAGTGATCGTTGCGCTAAAGAAGAGAGTTTGGCGATCGGCTGGAGTTTCTTCAACAATTGCTTTGATGTCGTTAATGAATCCCATATCGAGCATGCGGTCCGCTTCGTCGAGGACGAGCGTACGGATGTGATCGAGCTTAAGGACGTTACGCTTCATAAGGTCACGAAGGCGACCAGGCGTACCAATGATGACATGCGGGCCACGACGGAGTTGCTGAATTTGGCGGTCGATGTTTGTACCACCTACCACAAGTGTCGAGTAAAGCTTCATGCCGTATGAAAAGGCACGGAACTGTTCGTCGATTTGCTGTGCAAGCTCACGAGTTGGCGCAACGATAAGCACAGAGTTAAGCTCTGGCTTTGCCGCGAGGCGTTCGATAATAGGGAGCGCGAAGGCTGCCGTCTTACCAGTACCAGTATTTGCAAGGCCGATGACGTCGCTACCCGCAAGGACGTGTGGAATAGACTGGTCTTGAATCGCGCTTGGCGCAGTATAGCCCTTATAGTCGATGTTTGACTGAAGCTTGGCGTTAAAGTTGAAGTCGGTAAAGAGGTGAGTGGGCTCGTAAGGCGCTTCCTCGGTTTGTGGCTTGGCACGGTTAATGAACTTGCTTGGGTGAATGTATGCACCGGTACGCTTTTTGCCGCCACTACGGTTACCGCCCTTACCAGGACGGAAAGAGCGTACGCCTGGACGATTGCCGCTTGGGCGTGCAGAACGATTACGATTTGCAGATGTTGTGTTTCGGTAGGCCATAAAGGCTAATGCCCCTTTCTGGGGTTAGATGTAGATATGTTGTCGCTGCAGACGAACAGCGAGAACCTTTTCTAAGCTACAGTTCAGCGACCATAGAGGTATCCATTCGGATGCAATTACCTCTATTATAGCACAAGCTCCTTTGAATGTCCAGTGCCGAGGCATTCTTCACCCCTGTAAATATTATTGTCATCTTGCAAAAAACATGCTATAACTACGTTATCCCTGACCGAACGAAAGGACCCGGATTGCTCCAGGCATTGCATCGCAAGCTGTTCAAACCCCGCACCCACAAGAAGCACCAGGAACGCACCCACTACGACAGAACCAAGCGCGGCATCGTGATGATCGTGCACACCCACGCATTCGCATGGTGGACGATCGACAAGATTCGCGACCGACTGCACCAGACGATCGAACCGATCGCCGCCAAGCACGGTGTCGCAATCGCGGCCGAAGCAGATCGAGCGCTCGAGTACTGCTTGCACGATCACAACCTCGTGCTCGTGACGTACGAGCTCGTCGACAACGACGCCGAGGTCGGTCCGATGCTGAAGGAGCTGAACGCCGCCCTCTACGAAATCCTGAGAAAGCCCGGCAAGGGCCTCGAAGGTTTCGAGGGGCACCCCAAGCTGCTCAACGTCGAAGCCATCCTCGACGAGCCGCCGAACATGGGCTTCGACCCCGTACGAATCATCGGCGTCGGTCTCATGATGGTCGCGCGCGACAACGCCGAGCGTCAGCACAATGAGCGCGCCGTCCAGTCGTAGGACACCCTGTGGTCAGGCGAGTCCGACCCACAGCGAGAGAGCCCGGCCCCAGCCGACGAGCACCTCGCAGTGGTGTCGGACTCTTTTCGTTTCGTCGTAATATTTACAAGACGTGTCTTTCCTCGTATCATACAAGTATATTTCTAAACATAAACAGGATACTCATATGCATATTACCGTAGTAGGTGGGGGCTTCGGAGGAGTAAAGACCGCACTAGAACTCGCTAAGAACAAGAAGGTAAAAATTACCCTCATTAGCGACCGTCCGGACTTCCAGTATTATCCTGCACTTTACAGCACTGCAACTGGCGGAAGCCATCTTCAATCATGGGTGCCACTTGGTGAAATTTTTGACGTCTACGATAACGTGACGATTATTATCGACACCGTGACGAAACTTGATAAAACCAAGAAGATTATTCAGACTGCTGCTGGCAAAAAACTAAACTACGATACGCTCGTGCTCGCACTTGGCTCGGTCACGACATACTTTGGTATCCCTGGCCTCGACCACTATGCCTACGGTATTAAGTCAAAAGACGAAATCACTCGCCTTAAACAACACCTCCTCAACGACTTTTCGAAGCCGAACGGTGCGGACTCTCACTTCCTTATCGTAGGCGCAGGTCCAACGGGTGTTGAACTCGCCTCATCAATGGGCGACTACATTAAGCACCTTAAGAAGAAGTTTGGCACCAAGCAATCGCCAATCAAAATTAGCATTATTGAAGCCGCGCCTCGCGTCTTACCTCGTATGTCAGAACAGGCGAGTGCACTCGTATTAAGGCGCCTCAAGAAGCTCGGTATTCACGTCGAACTTAATAAAAAGGTTGAGGAAGAAACCGCCGACGCGCTCATTGTCAGTGGCAAGCCAATCAAAAGTCATACGGTCATTTGGACGTCAGGTGTTGCGAATGCGCCATTCTTCAAGGCAAACGACAGCCAATTCAACCTTGCACCAAACGGCCGCGTCATCGTTGACAAATACCTTCGCGCCGACAAGCACGTCTATGTCATTGGTGATAACGCCGCAAACCCGTTCGGTGGCCTTGCGCAGGTTGCCATTAAGGACGGTCACTTCGTCGCCAAGCACATCCTGAAAAAGTCACACGAAAAGTACACTTCAGGGCCACTTCCTGTCGTCGTACCGGTAGGATCACACTGGGCAATCTTTGAATACAAGAAGCTTCACTTCGGAGGAATCGCTGGCGCAGCGATCCGCCAAGCAGCCGACTTTATTGGCTACAAAGACGTGCTTTCATTCAAGCGAGCCTTCCGTGCCTGGACAGCTCAGGAAGAGCGTGAGGATGATGCGATCATCGCTGGATTCTCGGTAGAAAAGAACTAGTTCACAAAAAACACCTTCGCAAGAGGGTGTTTTTATTTTGGATGCACCGCCAGGGGTGAATATTGACTTTTAATACAAAATGAGTTATAATATTACTACCAATCCGGTCGAGAGTTCTCTCCGGGAGGGAGTTCATTTCGGCTGGAAACTCACACAGAAAGCATCATCCCATGCGCACACGTCACATCACCGTCTATACCGCCGGTGTCGTTCGCCCCACCACGGTGGCTGAGCGGGTTCTCGAGATCGTCTCGTGGATCTGGATCCTCTCATGGGTCCTCGCCAGCTTCATCGCACCGTTCTTCTCCGCGGGATACGTCATCTCGGAGGACGCAGGTGTGAAGGGGCTTATCGGCGCCGCCATCATGATCGGTGGCTTCATCGTGATCTTGGTGGCACAGGTCTTCGTACGAGCACGCAACGACGACGCCTTCCTGCAGTCCATCAACGACGACCCCAAGGCCGTCGAGACCTACAAGACGGCAGTCAACGTCGGTCTCCAGGTCACCAGTCGCGTCGTCCGTACGAGCGTCTTCCTGCACAAGTCGCGCCTACTGCCGGACGAGAAGATCGATGCACCCGAAGAAGTTCCCGCCGACTGACCCACCATCTGTGGGCGAAGCGTTCCGGCCTCCGCCGTGAGCCTTCGCCCACAGGGTGAAACATAGTTGCTATTTAAAAACCTCCGAGTCGGAGGCTTTTTTGTTATTCGTCGCGCGCTACGGGAAGTGTACCCATGCGTCGAGCCCGAACATGCGTTGCAATCGTCACGA
The DNA here is from genome assembly GCA_001897295.1 of Candidatus Saccharibacteria bacterium 49-20. Classification (GTDB taxonomy): domain Bacteria; phylum Patescibacteriota; class Saccharimonadia; order Saccharimonadales; family Saccharimonadaceae; genus Microsaccharimonas. Next base: position 401,211 of record MKSN01000001.1, read on the forward strand.
TAGATACGACCGTCACATAGAAGAGACCCGAAAGACAGGTGTGCACAATATTACTTGGATTCATGATAAGTAATGCGGTGCCACTGGCAACAGTTGCCACAATAAACCCGTAGCTCACCCCGAGGCGCTTAATGGTTGGCCTAAAGTAAGTAACGGTTGCGATACCGATGCTCGAAATAGCAATCATAATGTGAAGTAATAAAACCATAACTAGATTATACCAGATACCCACCTACAGAAATAACGACAAACATTGAGGTCAGCACCAAAAGCGAGACACCAAACATGCTTCGAGCCCACTTCACGTCATCGACCTTCTTGTACAGCGAGATGCCCTTGTAAATCCAATACAGCGAAAGTATCGACGAGAGCACAAGGTAGACGATACCCGTGTAGCCCAAGAAGAATAACAGGCTGGCGACAACCGCGTACAGCACCACCGATACAAATATCTGCACCTTGGCACTTTTCACACCATAGCGAACTGCCCAGACAGGAAGGCCCGCATTGGCGTAATCATCTTTTCTAAAAATTGAGATTGCGTAGAAGTGGGGGAGCTGCCAAAAGAACAGAATCAAGAAGAGTAATATCGCCGCCATATCAAGCGAGCCGGTCAGCGCAGTGTAGCCCGCAACGGGCGGCAACGCACCCGGAACCCCACCAATAATCGTACTAAAGGCCGTCGTGCGCTTTGCGATGCCATAAATAACCACATACCAAACGAATGCCAATACACCCAGCAAGAACGTCAGTATGTTAGTAAGCGCGAGGAGTAGCGTAAACCCGCCAAGTCCCAATACGATGCAGTAGGTGAGTGCGATTGGAATCTTAATATTGCCGCTCACGACCTCGCGCTTCTTGGTGCGCTTCATTTTCTTATCGATATCACGGTCGATAATATTATTCGCCACGCAGGCAGAGGCAATTACCAGCGCGATACCGCCAATTGCACCTATGAATGCGGGGAATTGAAACCCAACTAAGCTTGCGGCTAAAAAGAATCCCGCAATGCCACTTAGGGTGTTGCTGAGTGTAATGCCAGGTTTAATAAGCTGAAGATACGAACGCGTGTGACGCTCCATTAAATTCCCTCGTGCTCGCTCATGTACTGTTGCTGCTCTTGTGGGGTCATGTCCATCATATTGTAGTTGAGGTTATCCATAATCCAGATAGAGCCTACGACAACAATCGCGACAATAAGAATCGTAAAGATAAAGGTCATCAACTTCCAGCGACTTCCGCGCCCAATGTGCAGGAAGAACACGACCTGTACGATAAGTTGCACGACCGCGATCGCCATCACGATGTAGACGAGCGTCTCTTTTGGCCATAGGTCATTTACTACGAAGAAGTACGCCAGAAGGGTCGTTAATACCGAAAGGATAAACCCTACAACATACGACTTATACGGAACTGCAGAATCTCGGGTGTGTAGTTCAGGTTTTCTCATGCCATACCTCCAATCAAGTAGACGAAGCTGAAGATAAAGATCCAGATGATATCAAGGAAGTGCCAGAATAGGCTCAAGAGTGACAAGCGGCGGACATCGGTTTCTTTAAAGTTACGTTGAATAAGTCGGAAGATGACCACGGCCATCCAAATCAGTCCGACTGCAATGTGCAACCCGTGCGTACCGACGAGGACGAAGTACGAAGACAGGAAGGCGCTTTGTTGCCAGCCATGACCCTCGCCGATAAGGTGGTTAAATTCCCATAGCTCCATACCGAGGAACGTTGCACCGAGTGCAAACGTAATTACCAGCCAAGTAAGCGATTGGTAGCGAAGGCCACGCTCGGCCGCCAAAAGCGCAAGTCCTACTGTAAAGCTGCTTGTGAGAAGAATCATCGTCTCGATCAAAACGAAGTTCAGGTCAAAGATATCTGAACCCGCCGGGCCGCCCGCAGTCGCCGTGCGAAGTACCGCGAAAGTCGCAAACAACGTCGCAAACAGCACACAGTCGGTCATCAGATACACCCAGAAGCCAAGGGTCTTTCGACTAAACACCGCTAGCTCTTCTTTTTCGCGGTTCATGCTACTTGCTCCTTTAGTTCTTTAGCGATTAGTTTCTTCTCTTCCTCTTCGATTTCTTCTGCGGAAAGCTTACGTTCGACGTCATCGTCGGTAAGCTTCACAATCACAAGGACAATCACTGCAACAAGGCTTAACACCAGCAGCCACCAAATGTGCCAGACCGCGGCGACGCCGAAGCCAAGGGCGAAGAGTCCGATAATCGCACCCACGCCTGAGCTTTTTGGCACCCAGATATCTTCATACGCTGGCTTCTTTTTGCTTGGGTTCTTTTTCATTTCCCAGAATGCATCACGCTCAGTCACTTTAGGAATCACTGCAAAATTATATTCAGGCGTAGGGGTGTGCGTCGCCCATTCAAGCGTACGTGCGTTCCAAGGGTCTGGTCCGACACGGTTTTTCTTGCGCTGAATAATACTGACGACAATTTGCAGCACCTGGAAGAATACACCAAGTGCAATCACCGCCACACCGACACCAGCCACAATAAAGAGCCCTTGCCAGCCAAGTGACGGGTCGTAGTGGTCGAGCCGACGAACCGCGCCCATAAACCCAAGAATATAGAGCGGACCAAAAGCAAGGATGAATCCAACAAGCCATGACCAAAACGCCCACTTACCAATACGCTCGTTGAGCACAAATCCCGTGAACTTCGGGAACCAATACGCAAAACCTGCGAAGGCACCAAACAGCACGCCGCCGATGATCATGTTGTGGAAGTGCGCCACCAGGAACAAGCTGTTATGAAACTGGAAGTCAGCCGCAGGCACCGACATCATCACACCGGTAAGTCCACCGATTGTAAAGGTGACAATGAAACCAATAAACCAAAGCATCGGCGTCGTGAAGCGCACTCGGCCACGGTACATTGTAAATATCCAGTTAAAGACCTTCACACCTGTTGGGATGGCGATAATCATCGTCATGATGCCAAAGAATGTATTGACGTCGGCGCCCGCACCCATCGTAAAGAAGTGGTGCAGCCATACAGTAAATGAGAGGACGGTAATTGCCATAATTGCGTACACCATCGACTTATAGCCAAACAATCGCTTACCCGAGAACGTCGCCACAACTTCAGAGAAAATACCGAATGCAGGCAGCACAAGAATGTAGACCTCCGGGTGTCCCCACGCCCAAATCAGGTTAATATAGAGCATCGGGTTTCCACCAAGGGTACTCGTAAAGAAGTTCGTATCAATCATGCGGTCGAGCGAGAGCAACCCAAGTGTGACCGTCAGGATAGGGAAGGCGGCCATAATCAGCATCGTGCTTCCAAGGGCGCTCCATGTGAAGATAGGCATCTTCATAAGGGTCATGCCCGGTGCACGCATCTTAAGAATCGTCACGAAAAAGTTTATTCCCGACAGCAAGCTACCAATACCGGCTATCTGCAAACTCCATATCCAATAGTCGACTCCCGTGCCTGGATTAAACTCGAGCCCCGAGAGTGGCGGGTAGGCAAGCCAGCCGGCATTCGAGAATTCGCCCACAACCAGTGGCGCGTTAATAAGAATCATTCCAGCTACAAACAGCCAGAAACTAACCGAGTTAAGGAACGGGAAGGCGACATCGCGAGAACCAATTTGCTGTGGAATCAGCAAGTTGAACATGGCCGCAATCAGACCCATGGCTACGAAGAAAATCATAATCGAACCGTGCGCCGAGAAGATCTGCTGGAAGTGATCGGCATTCAAAAGCTCAACCGGCAGATTGTTATTGGTTGCTTGCTGTGCACGAAGCAACAGTGCATCCGCAAACCCGCGAAGTAGCATAATTGCCGATACCACCACGTACATAATACCGATCTTCTTAGGGTCAAGCGCGGTAATCCAGTTGGTCCAGAGCCATTTCCACTTCTTAAATACAGTAAGCCCAATCAGTACCGCAACAAGGCCAAGCACCATTCCGATACCCGCGCCTGCCATAATTGGCTCATGCACAAAGTCTTGGAGCGTCAGGCGACCAAACAGAAAAGTAATCCATTCTTGTGGAATTTGTGGCATTAGTGACTCGTCCCTCCGCTGTGCATGTACTTCATTATAACGTCATTAAATAGGTCTTCGGTCTTAAGTGCGTAGGTGGTTTCAGGTTGTCGCTCAGAAAGTGCGCTTAGTTCGGCGTACGTCTCGTCGTTAAGCACGTTAGTCGAACTTTTTGCTTTTTCAGCCCATGCGTAGAAGTCGGTGTCCGACATAGCGTTCACCTTAAAGCGAAGATCTGCGTAGGCCTCACCACTAATATTGGCCGTTGAACCGTTGTACGAACCGACCTTATCAGCCATGAAGTGAAGCTTCGTCGCCATGCCGTTCATCGTGTAGACTTGTCCTGCGAGCGCCGGTACCCAGAATGAGTTCATTGGTGCGTCCGACGTAAGTTCTAGGTTAATCGGCGTGTTATCTGGAATATTCATGTAGTTAACTGTTGCGGTATTGAAGTCAGGATATACAAACACCCAGTTCCATTTTGTCGAGATAACCTGCACCTTGATTGGCGTCTTATCAGATTCGAGCGCCTTGTAGGGGTCGAGCGCATGGGTCGAGATGTACGTGATGACAGCCAACGCAAGAATAATCAAGCAGGGGATACCCCACCAAAGCACCTCAAGTCCCTTATTACCTTCAAGCTCTGGTTCGTATTTCGCCTTTGTGTTGCTGGCGCGGTATTTCCATAGAATCGCAAAAAGTAGTACGAATACCGGAATGACCACAAATACCCCTAGGGCGACCGTGATAAGAATCAGGGTCTTCTGCTGGTCGGCAATCGTGCCATGCGGGTCCAGTACGGGTATGTCTCGGCCTTGCGTCACAAACACAAACGCAGCAATAATAGCGAGCGCGACACCACAAGAAACGATAATTTGGAGCCCCCGCTTCAGCAATCGTTTTTTATCATCACGCATATGCTTCCCATAATAGCGCCTAACTTCGGTTTTACCAAGCGATTTACAGTAGGGTAGGATTGACTTTTCATTCCGTTAATGCTATAATGTGCGAGTCCGATTGCAAGAAGATTCGACCAAGAAAGGACCCCAATGGTCCCTGCCGCAACCCTGTTCTCCGAGCAGGTCACGCACCGTCCTCAGCCTCGCTACGGCGAGCTGGCACCGATGCGTGCGTACATGCACCTGAAGATCACGTTCGACTCGCGCGACAAGCTCGTCCAGGACTCGTTCCGCGACGGCTTCACCGAGTTCATGAACCGCTACATCGAGGACCACGACCTACCGCTCATGCCGCAGGAAGCGCAGCTGCGCGAAGCCTCGTCTGGCCTCTCGCGCAGGCGAGTCGCCGTCAAGACGGAGCTCCTGTTCAGCGCCCACCTCGATGACCAGCAGTTCAGGGACTTCGTCCTCGCGGCGCAAGAACTCCTTCAGAGCATGCCTCACGTCGTCGGCATCCGCTGCGACGAGTACCACCATCATGTCGTCATCACTGCAACCGGCATCGAGGCTAAGTAAGCCTCGAAGCCCGGCCTTGCCGAAAAGAACCCCCGACGCCTGTCGCTGAGTCTTTCGGCGACAGGCCGGGCTCTTTTCGTATTTATTACTTCCCTAGGCGCTTAATGTGTTAAGCCACTAGGGAAGTTCGGCGTTTCGTAGCCGAACCTGGGTCTCCCAGGACGTGTCTTACAAAAGGGGCGGTGGGCCCGATGCATACGACGCACCGGGCCCACCTGGATGTCACCAGCTACCGCTGGAGCCCCCACCAGAGTCGCCTCCGCCACCCCAGCCTCCGCTCGAGCCACCACCGAAATCGAACGATGACGAACTCGATGAAGAGGACGAGGAGTGGCTCGAGCCGAGCGAGGCGCCGATGTAGCCGCCTGCCATGCCTCCGAAGAAGCCGTCGGACGAGCTGCTGCTTGAGTACGAACTCCGGCGCTGCTCTTCGCGGCGCTGACGTTCGCGCTCCTTGCGGCGCTTCTTCTCCTGTTCGGCGCGGTAGGCGTCATCCCGAGCTTGCGCCTGGGCGACGACCGTACTGACACGACGTTCGAAGGCGTCGAAGACGCTCATCTGACGCTCGTAGGAGTTGGACGCGTTGAGCTTGCGCAGCACACCGTCGAGTGCACCGCCATCGAAAGTATCGAGCTTCCGCTCTTCCTTCTCGGTGTCGATGTCGAGCCCTTGCAGACGTCCACGACCTCGCTTCAGGATCTCCTGAAGAGTCCCGCGGGGGTCCGTCAGACTCGATGCGGCAGCGTCCATCTTACCGAACTCGCTTCCGAGCTCGGAGACCTCGCCGTCGAGCTTCTCGAGGCGCTCATAGGTGTCGAGTTGGCCCGCCTTAGCGCGGAGGGCTTCGTCAATGCTCATGAGCTCGCTACTGAGGCGCTGGTGCTTGCGGCTCACGATGGTCGTGGCGAACATCTGACCGTAGTCGCTGAGCTTTCCGGCCATAGCACTGAGGGTCTTGCGGATCGCGCTCGCGCGAGCCGCCTGGCCTTCGAATGAATACCGGCGCACGTCCTCGGCAGCCTTCGCCTTGAGGGAGGCGAGTGCAGTGTGGGCGGCGTCGTATGCCCCCGCGATTGCCGTGTAGTCCTTGTGCGCCTGCTTGAGCTCCTTCTCGTCAAGCCGCTTGTTCTGCGGGTCGTGAGACTTGCTGGAGCCGTAGTTGCGGTTGAGCACGGCAGCGCTTCCTGCGCGACGGTCAATCTCCATGAGTTCGACCGTGTAGTCGACGGACTGCACCTCCTTCGGAAGCTGCTCGCCTCCAGTAAGGAACGTGACGTCGAGGAACTCGCCCGGGTCATCCCAGGCGACCACCTTCTCGCCAGCCTTGCGTTTCGCCTCGGCAAGCCGAGCACGTCCCGCAACCCGGCGCAGTCGCGATTGGTTCAGGAAGAAGACCCAGATCAGAAGGCCGACACACGCCAGTCCAACCACCACCCAGAGGGTGATGGTCCAGAATCCGGCCCAGTCAACCTTGAACTCGGGCGCAGCGGGCGCTGCCTCCGGCTCTTCGATCGGCCGATTCGGGTCTGCCAACACTGCCAGCTCGTCGACTGCCGTCACGACACCGTCCGTGAAGTTGCCCGCACGGAACTGCTCGTTCATGTCCGCGCGAAGATCATTCGCACGATTCACGCCGATGGTCTCGTTGAAGCCCGATCCGTAGAAGATCGCGCTCTGACGGTCCATGCCGAACGCCACCATGATGATGTTGCCCTTCGGAACGCCGTTCTCGGCGCTACCACTCCGCCAGTTGGCGCAGTCCTTGATGGACTCCTGCCAGTAGGCATCGAGGCTTCCGCCAGGCGTCGACTCGAAAGCGCGGACGTAGAAATCCGCGCCGGTTGCATTGGCCTGTTCGACCGCCGCTTCGACGGTCGCCGTGTCCAGCATGTGATCAGACGTCAGGTCCACTACAGGTGTAGTGCACATGTCGACGTCTTCGGCCTGGGCTGACGAAGCCCCGGCAAACAACAGCCCCATCGAGAGGCTGACGACCAGGGCGGCCGCAATCCTTGTACGAGCCACGCTCGCTCCCTTCAGATGTCAAACAACGGGACAGAATTGTCCCTATGTCTATAACACCATTTTTGCATTGAAATGTCAATTATTTACCCCTGTGAGCGAACGATGTATTGTAGATATATTCATTCGCATGTATACTATATAAAGTATAGTAAATAGGAGATTCCCATGAGCACATCAAAAAGTATCAAAAAAACTACCGACCTACGTTTTGGTATCGATACTTTTGGGGATCTTCCGACGTCTGACGACGGGAAACTTTTTAGCCATGCGGCCGCAATTCGCCAAGTAGTCGAAGAGGCGATTCTGGCCGATACGCTCGGTATCGACATTATTGGAGTTGGCGAGCACCACCGTTCAGATTTCTCAATTTCGAGCCCCGAAACGGTACTCGCGGGCATTGCTACCCGCACCAAAAATATCAAATTAGCTTCCGCCGTAACCGTACTCAGCTCCGACGATCCGGTACGCGTCTTTGAGCGTTTCGCAACCGTCGACGCACTCTCAAACGGCCGTGCACAAGTAATCCTTGGTCGCGGTTCATTCACTGAGTCATTTCCTCTATTTGGCTACGACCTACGCGACTACGAAGTGCTTTTTGAAGAAAAAGTTGGCTTGTTTGCAAAACTACTCGACGAAAAGCCAGTCAATTGGAAGGGTACCACGCGTGCTGAATTAAAGGACGCTGATGTCTTCCCTAAAACCGACTCAGGGCGACTCGATGTTGCAGTGGGCGTGGGCGGTTCGCCAGAATCTGTCATTCGCGCGGCGCGTTATGGCTTTCCATTAGTGCTCGCAATTATTGGTGGCGCGCCCGATCGCTTTGCGCCATACGTTGAACTGTACCGCCAAGCAGCTGAGGACCTTGGCACCGAAGCGCATCCCGTTGGTATGCACTCGCCAGGTCTCGTTGCCGAGACCGATGAAGAAGCCAAGCGCCTTGCGTGGCCTGCATTTAAAACCAGTTGGGATCGTATTGGACGCACCCGTGGATGGCCACCTTACACAAAAGAACAATTTGACTATGAAATTGAAAATGGATCACTCTATATTGGCTCGCCTGAAACCGTTGCAAAGAAAATCGCACGAGCAATGAAGGTACTCGACGTGACACGCTTTGATATGGTATACGGTCAAGGGCCTCAAAAGGCCAGCGTGCGCTTGAAATCAATTGAGCTTTATGGAAAAGAAGTCATTCCACGCGTCAAAGAATTACTCGCAAAAAGTAAATAAGGTACTATAACACTATGAATATTCATTCGATAGGCATCTTAGGTGCCGGTAAAGTTGGTATCGTCCTGGCGCAGCTGGCGCGACATGCGGGCTACGAAGTGTATATCGCGGGCTCAACTGATCCGAAAAAAATCGCACTCACCACGAAAATTCTCGCACCAGGTGCGCACGCCGTCTCGAAAGAAGAGGCCGCACTAAAAAGCGATATCGTCATTCTTGCGATTCCACTCAGTAAGTACGCCTCGCTCCCAAAAGCCGAGCTCGCAGGAAAGCTTGTAATTGACGCCATGAACTATTGGGATGAAATCGACGGACCACGAAGCGATACCGTGCCCGAGCTGGAATCGTCGAGTGAATTTATCCAAGCATTTCTCGATCAGTCGCGCGTCGTAAAAGCGCTCAGCCACATGGGGTATCACGAGCTGCATGATATGGCACGCCCAGCAGGGGATGCGGCGAGAAAGGCAATTGCAATTGCGGGAAACAACCCTCAAGATGTTGCACTGGTAGAAAGACTTGTAAATTCTATCGGTTTTAATACGGTGATTCTAGGCGACCTCGCAAAGGGCCGAGTCCTCGAGCCGGGTCATTCTGGATTCGGGGCAAGTCTTAGTGCCGACCAACTGCGAAGTTATCTCACACACTAGTTGTATGTAGCGCTAAGTTGGATGCCAGCAACCGCAGCTGTTGCGTCATTCGCTGCGGCCGCACCTGTGACAGAGACCGCAAAGCCAGTTGTGAAACGCTTACCGACAGGCCCAAACTCATACACCACAGTGGTGTTAGCGGGAATCGGGAAAGTCGCCATTGGCACGTCCGTTCCTACTGTCGGAGCGCTTGATTTGTTATACACCTTGAAAAATGCTGGAGTGGCAGTGACGTTCGAGAGCGTCAATTCATACAGCGCAGTCGATCCGGTCTTTACAAGAATCGCGTTTGTTGTTGCAGCCGTCACGACACCCGCAAGGTTCGTATTGATGCCAACAACAGGCGTGTTATTGACTGCATTAGAAGATCCGGAAAGGGTAACAGCGTGGCTTTGCGCTGCCGGAATTGGCTCCGTTGCATACGAACCGCGCTGTGCAATCCAGGTCGCTACCGCATTTGTCGTCACGGCAGTTGTACAACGTACACGCGCAAACTGATATGCATTCACCGAGGCTTCCCATGAGTAAACAAGTCCAGCCCCGATTGCAATAGCGAGCGTTCCTGTTCCGGTTTCGATAGTATTCGCATTCGATCGAATAGCTTGCATACTAAACCAGGTCCCGTTTGTTCCATCGGTCGAATCGAGTGATGCCTCAAATGAGAACTGGCCAGCCGCCATAGCTGCGGTCCCCGTGTTCTTTACGTGAAATACCACATTTGATGCACGTCTTACATCGACAGTAAGTGTCGCGCCTACCGTATTCACAGCTCCAGCTGTAACCGGAAAGCTGGCTGTTTTGTTTGAAGTTTTTAGACGACCCTCATCATCCATCACAAGACCCATGAATTTACCGTCGGCAACCGGAGCCGTATCTGCGTCCCGACGAACCGCAAGCGAATAAATACCTTTTTGACCCGCTGCAAATGTCGAATCTTCTGAGTTTACTGGCATTGGTTGATACGTCATATTATTCTCGCTATTCCTTTTTTAACACACTTAAATAATTACCCACGCTTCAGCGCCATCTACCTGCAAATTACCAATGAAGGTAATCGACTCGTTAGGTTGCAAAGTAAATGAGGTGAGGCCGTCTGCTGCTTGTCCATTCGTAAAGTTCACTATCACATTTGCACTAGAGCTGACGCTCTTAACGACATACTGATTGTGATTAAACATAACGTCAGGTAAGGTTATGGTCGCCGCGCTCTGAACAATATATACATAGTCAGTATTAGCGGCGCTGCCTGCAGTAGTGTTGCTTGTAACCGCTCCGTAAACCTGGCGTACGATGCCACTACCGCTTGCGACCGTCGCCCACTTTACACCGGCAGCTTCAGAAGAGTCGGCGGTGAGTACCTGGCCGTTCGTTCCAACTGACACACGGTTAAGAGACGAGGCGCCAGTTGCTGCGAGCAAATCACCCTTGGTAGTGACTACACTCGACTGAAGTGCACCTGTAATGCGTGCATCATTTCCTGCGGCGTAGTTTCCCGCACCCGTACCCGCGGTCGGAAGTGTAGGACGATTCGAGAGGTCAGCGTAACTCCCAGAAGTAGCAACCGCCGAAAGGCTTGCCGTATTCGCCTTTAAATCTAGCGCTGTTTGCGTTGCCGTGGAAACAGGTTTGCTTGCGTCGCTCGTGTTGTCCGCGTTTCCAAGCCCAACGTCACCCTTCGTCACAACTACGGCACCCGTGTGACCGTTCACACTTTGGACGGGACTTGAAGTTTGCGCGGTCCATGTGAGCGCAGAACCGTTCCACGCAATAAAATCGCCATTATTCGGATTGTTTGAAATTGCTAACTTAGGTTCGGTGACACTTCCATCGGTTGGAGTACGGCTATTCGTAAGGCGAATGTCGTCGCTAAGTACTACATCGGGCGTATTACTAAGATCGGCGTAGGATCCCGTTGTTGCAACAGTAGCCAAATCTGCTTCATTTGCCTTAAGGTTCAGCGCAGTTTGTGTCGCAGATGAAACCGGTTTATTTGCGTCGCTCGTGTTATTAATATTTTCGATACCTAGATCGGCCTTCGAAACCACAACCGCGCCAGTGCGGCCATTCACACTCTGTACAGGAGCGCTCGCCGGTACTTGCCAGTTCAATGCGCCGCCGCTCCAGGTGAGTACGTCGCCGCTACTCGGCTCGTTACTTGCAGCGAGCTTAGGCTCAGTTACGCTTCCGTCCGTCAACTTATTTGTCGAGACGGTATTGTCTGTAGGGACGCGCGTATTTGTTAGGCGAGCGTCGTTATTTAGTACAAGGTCTGGCTTGTTAAGAAGATCACCATAAGAACCAGTTGTCGCAACCGCCGAAAGTTCCGAACGGTTCACCTTACCTTGAATGGCATTCGTGACATATACTTCATCAACAACACCTGAAGTGGGTGCATTCGACCGTAGAGATCCGTCTTCTGTGTGGGACACCAAAAGATACTCGTTGAGGATATCTCCCCAGCGACCATCATCTTTCCCCGGAATTGGTAAGCGCGCGTTTCCCACTATGGGCTGTCTCTTTTTGGTTAATTTACTTTTTATAGTAGAGCATAAGCGTCAATGACGCAATATAGACAACACCTCATAATTGTTTACTGAATGCTACTCAATAACCTTGGCTTTACGTCCGCGCAACTGAAATACAAGCCCGACCGCCGTCAGCACAACCCAGCCCACAATCCAAAGCCATTCGTAACTATCGACTCGTACACTTTCGTACCCCTGAAGGAATCCGACCTGAGCCGAGAACACTAGACTATAAAGCACCATCAACAAAAGACTTGCGCCCTGCGCGGAAGTAGTGAGCGCGAAGAACGCATCAACCAATCGCAGGCCTGCAACCACAAGGAAGATAACGACACCGACAATAATCGCAATAATCCAAGATTCGGTCGCACCTTGACCAAACGATGACGCAACCCCATACGCGAGGTTTACAAAGAAGAGTGAAATACTTAAAGTAACGGCAAATTTATAAAACGCAAAGGCCACCGCCGCAAGCGCAATACCTGCCGCGAGAGGGATTGCAATCGTGACCCATTCTGGCCAAGAGGTAGTTACCAGCAGCGCCGACACAAGTGAATACCCCAGTACAAACCCCATAAGGGCGACGGCGAATTTCATAAGCTTTAGGCCAAAAAGAAGTAGGAGCACGCCGATGATGCTATTTACGATAAGGTAAAATGCTCCGTCCATACTTTTAGTGTAGTCCTGCGCAGGGCGCAGTGCAAGCTAGCTCATTTTGATAAGTATTTCGTCGGTCGGCTTATGGAGCGTCACGAGCTTGTAATCGTCAGGGTCTTGATAGCCCATGACGTTTGTGCGAATCACAATCACCCGAGTTGGGTTTGCCTCTTTAATAATGCAGGTATGCCAGTCGCGGTCGTCCTTATCGAGATATTGCCACACACCCATTAAGAAGCTCAGGCCCCTTTCACGCACGGCAACCTCGGCATCATGTTCAGTTTCGGTGCGAGTAATGGTATAGCCAAAAAGAGTCTGGGCTTGCCAGCCCACATCGTCACGCACCACATAGCCTAGGTGCTCGTCGTCATCTTCGCGGTAAATGGGTCGTCTCATTACACTTACTATAGCGTGTTGTCCAGAAAAGCAGAATGGCCTCCCCGGGAAAATCCCGAAGAGGCCAAACCACCCGTTCCGACGTGACGTCAGACCAGTCCGGAGAAGTGGAGCGCGTGGAGCGACTCCGACACCGTGCCGTCGATGTAGACGTAGATGACGACCTCGTCACGCGAGAACCGGAAGTCCTCAGCGAGACCGTCGAGCAGGAGCAGGTCCATCTCGTCGTAGATCTTGCCGTCGTTGTGGGCGAGGATGATGTAGCGGTCACCCTTACCGCAGCGGGCGAGGACCTGCGACATCAGCTCGTCGTTGATCTCGGTGTAGGAGGGCTTGGCGTCCGACTCGGTGGTCTGACGCTCGGGCCGCTTCAGGTAGAGATCGAGGCTGGCGATGATGATCTTGCGGAACTCGTAGGCTCCCGCATCGTCGATGATGTCGCCCACGAGAGCGAAGTGCTTGTGAGCAGGGATGTCCGAGCGCTTGTGCACGAACACGGGAACCACGTTGGTCATGTTTTCTTCTCCGAAGAGTTAAGGAGCGGATGGTGTGTCGATTTGACGATATATATTATAGCATAAATATTATAAAAAAGCAATATCTCCTGACGCGCGTCGCCGTATATACGATTGCCTTAACAGTAGTTTTCGCGTATAATAGGGAAAGTTAAAAAAGGAATACTGATGGCTAAACACCGAAACTGGCACGGCGCTGATATCAAGCGTGCACGCAAGAAGAAGCTCAAGGCTGCAAAGCGTAAGGCTCAAAAGATCTAATAATTCACCCACTCGATGTGGGTGTTTTATATTTAAGTCCACTCTCAGATTCTGGTTTTACAGTAAGAGTTGTAAATGTAAGGGAAGAGGAGGCTATATGAAATATCGTGATTTAATCAAGACTGTTCAAGACTACTCAGGGTTCTCGGACAGCGAATCAAAGGACGCGCTTGATAGCACCGTTATCGCGCTCGCGGTTCATCTTACGGAAGGGGAGCGGCAAAACTTTGCAGACCAGCTTCCCGAAGAACTTCAGGACATGGCGCTCGCCGTGTACGCAACAGAGCAAAACAGTACACAGGATCTCTTCGAGCAATTCGTTGAGATGCAAGAGGTCGACGCACCTCGCGCGAAACAACAACTCCTTTCAGCCTGGGAAGCTCTAAAGGACATTCTTAGCTCGCGCCTTATTGATCATATTCGCGCACAACTTCCGAAGCGCACGGTCATGCTTCTTAGTTAGCGGTCGTCGAACGACGCCACAATTTCCTGAAAGTCGGGCTTAAGTGTGGCGGCATGCGACGCCATAGTACCGATAAAACTCTCACCGCTTGGAAAGAGGGTGTCTTTAGCAAGGCGCAATAAAATGAGCACTTTTGGCATTTGGAGTGCATCAGAAACTTCTTGCAGTTTATCAACAAGCGCGCCGACGGCGATTTTTTGGTCGGACGACTGGTAGGGTCGAAGTACTTGAATCGCCACGCCCACGAACGCCGAAATAATAATAAAGAGAATCGTCACCACAATCATCGGCACGAGCAAGAAGAGCCACCATGTAGATAAGGAAGTCAGCCAGCCAGCGACGAACAAAAGCACGACGACCACGGATCCGCCAATCCACACAACGGGCAAGTATATTCTCAGAGCGAACTCGGAGCTGATGGCACGGACCGCAAGAAAGAGTGGGGACATATTAAGACTCAACTAACGCGAGGATATTCCCCGCGGGATTTTTAAACCATGCAATATCGTTCACCGAGAAGCCGCTAAATGAACTAAGAAATGTATCCATACACCTCCTCCTGTTTATATACCTAGTATACGCCGGCGACTTACTTCTGCGCGAGCCACTTCGCAAATTCGTACCACACAAAATCCTTAGGATTATGGCTTGTTTGGTCAGCATCTTGACCTTCAGCGAAGGTTCGTCCGTTAAATTCGGCGACTCGATCGAATGAATTGCCGCTGCGACCACGCGGCTCTTTTGCAATGACGCCCGAGTACTCTTTCGAGAATATCTTCACTTCCTCGGCATCTTTATAGGCAATAGTTTCACTGAAAATAATCGTCCTGTCCTCTTTATCGGCAACAAGGTTAATAAAGTCCTGCGGAGTAAACCATTCAGCGACGTCTTTCATGTAGCCACCAGGGAATCCATTCAAAGAGGGGATAGACCAAGATGTGTCAGCGACAACAATTGCCGCTTCACCTGCAAGCGCATACGCATCTTCAACTTTTTGCTTTGTAATATTGATTGGATCATGCGATTGAATTTCGTTAAATTCAAGTTTTATAGGTATCACTTCGATACCAAGTAAGTCACACGCAGCGCGCGCTTCTTTGATTTTTCGCTCGTTGCCAGTTGAGAAAACGAATTTGTTCATGAAGTTACTTTATCAGATAAACTAGGCCAGCTTAATATCCGCCGCATCAAACGCACCCAAAAGTCGCTTGCGCATCTCAGCGGTGACCGCCCATTGATCAGAAGGCTGCGTTTTACCAGTAATCGTTACTTCAACGGAGCTGCCGCTCATCGTACCGATATCTTGAAATTGGGGTGCGCTGAGTACTTTATCTCTCCAGGCTTCATCAGCTGCGAGCTCATCACCAACTTGATTAATCACACTAATTGCCGCATCAAGATCGACGCTCGCATTAAGTGCAATTTTAAAATACACCTTGCTGTAGCCCATGGTCTTGTTCACGACATGCACAATAGAGCCATTTGGGATATAGTGAACGTTCCCGTTTTCGTCACGAATCACGGTCGAGCGCATACCCACTTGTTCAACGCGGCCATTGGCATCGTTAATATCAACATAATCACCAAGTCGATACTGATTTTCAGAAATAATAAAGATACCCGTAATAAAGTCTTTTACGAGCGACTGCGAGCCAAAGGCAATCGCCACACCAATGATTCCCGCACTTGCAAACAGGGGAGTCAGGTCAACCTGCGGAAAGAAAACCTTCAGAAGCGAGACGATTGCAATTGCAATGATCAGCACACGCCAGATATTAAGCACTAGGCTAGTCAGCGTTTTACGGCGCTTCTCCATATCCATCTTGCTTGCTTTACGAAGACGATTTTTTACCGCCTGGCGAATAAGCGACTTAATGAGTTTTGCGCCAAGATAATAAATAACCAGGCTGACGCCAATAACAATGAGGACGGCGAGGCCTTTTTCGCCCAGCCAAGTTGCGATTTGTTCCATAGAGGTAGTATAGCAAAATTTGTGCACGACACCCACCTTCAGCAAAGCCTCAGCCGATTTTATTATTCTAAAGTTATTATGAATTGCCCAGTAGATAACACACCCCTCACCATGAGCGAACGCCAAGGAATTGAAATTGATTATTGTCCGACCTGTCGAGGGGTCTGGCTTGATAGGGGAGAGCTCGATAAAATCATCGAACGATCAACTGCCGCACACCAACCACGCCTCGCGAGCCATGAACAGCAGGCCCCAGTTTCACATCACCAAGCACCAAGTGACACTGCATCTAATCCGCACTATTATAAAAAGAAGAAACGCGAGTCGTTTCTTGGTGACCTTTTCGACTTTTAGATAGTACCCTCACGCCCCTAAAGGAGAACGCGCACCTTTACCAAGTGGCTTTATTCCAGCAGAAAGAGTAGAGAGTCAAACAAGGCAAGTACTGTATACTTAAATCCATGAAAATTACACCAAACGCATTCATGGGCTACTCCGCGCTTCCTTTTATTATCACTCTCATCATACTCATTATTGGCGAGGTTGCATTAACGATACTATTCTTCGACCTTTTTAGTTTTTATTTGCTTATTGCAGGAGCGATGAGTCTCCTTGTCGGTGCGGGCTTTATCTACCGCGCACGCACGAGCTCATTTACACTCACCGAGACGGGCATTGAAGAGGTGAATTTTGGCAAGTCTTCACACATGAGTTTTGGCGAAATGAGCGGAGTCGTATACACCGAAAACGCATACGTCGGTAATACGCGCAAGCCCTGCCTGTATTTTCTGGATGCAAGCGGCAAGGTGCAGCATTCACTGTGTGGAATCTCGTGGAATATGAAAGACATTAAGGCGGTGTATGATGCAATTCCGGAGTCAAGTGTGGAGAAATCTGTTGCTGAGCGTGGGTATTAAAAAGATTTGGCTACATATATAAAAAAAGAAAAAGTAGCCGCTTCGGCTGCTTTTTCTTTGGCTTAGGATAGTGAAGATGCTCCTGGAGAGAAATACTACCATGGAGCCTTATGATATCCTTGAGCCGACGCCTCCTCAACCGTACATACATAATTATTTATCGAACTAAGAAACGTTGGACCATAATAGCTAGTCATGCCAGGTACGCTGTATGACCATGCTGCGGCAAATTTGTTAGTAATGACTGGCAACCCTCCGCACTTAGCGATAACATAGGGCCATGAAGTATATCCTCCTATGAAAGGCAGGAACATTGATACCACATAAACAACTAAAAATAAAAATATGCCAATAGTAACTTTCAAAGGTTTTGATAGTTTTACTTTTTTCTGTTTTTCTTTAACCATAAATGTATATTATCAAAAAAACGAGCCATTAAGACTCGTTTTAACATAAACGTGTTGGCTTGGGATAGCGGATGTGTTTTAGGGTTTGAAATATGTAGAGTTATTATCAAAACAGTACACCTAAAGCATGCACCGCAAGCCAAGCAATTCCTAAAAGAGCAAAAATAATCAAAACAAACCCAATTTTTTCACCACCCTTAATCTCTAGCCGACGCATTACTGATGGCAACCTTATAGCAATTAAAATAACAGCCATAAGAAGAATAAAAGTTTGAGTCATAAGCTTATGATAGCAAACAAAAGAACTTCTAAAGAAGTTCTAAAGTGATTCAATTTGGCTGGGGATAGTGGATGTGTTTCGGGAAAACTACGCAGACTTCACTATCGGAAATTTACCATCCGACATCGGCCTATAAGGCCTAATGTCGATGACCGCATCAACACTTAAGGGTCCGTACAAATGAGGGAAATACTCCTCGGGAAAATCAGCCTTTTCATCTACAACCTTTGCCGTTAATTTCGTTGGGTCAATAGTAAGCAGGACTAAGTCGAGTGTGTCGTGGTAAATTAAATCAGCCACAACGTTTACTTGTCGAGCATAGGATAAATGAATAAATCCATCTTCAAAAAAATCACGATGCAAAGAGCCTACTGTATATTCACCGGTTTTCTGTGCCGCAGTCCAATCTGTTCTTTTGGCAATATGATAAAGATGCTTCATGCAAATAGTATAGCAAAATATGCATTCTGTAATTAGAATGTATATTTGACTTTTGTTCGAATCTATCGTGGCTGGGGATAGTGGATATGTTTTAGGATGATATTAAAATTAGCACTCTTGACTTTAGAGTGCTAACTTCAATATAATAAATTGTATGAAAGGTTTAACCTTTCGTTAACAAGTCAAATACAAGGAGGTTATTATGAGTAACTTAATCAAATTTGATCCGTTTGCGGAAATCCAAGCCTTACAGAAGCAATTCTTCTCAGACGATTGGTTTTCGCCGATCAAAACAATGCAAATGCCAACAACGGACGTCTATACGTCGAAGGACGATAAGGAACTTCACGTAGAAGCTCATCTACCTAACTTCGACCAGAAGGACATCAATATCAATGTTGATAAAGGCAACCTAATTATTCGCGCTGAGCGCCACGAGCAAGAAAAAGATAAGGATAAAAAATACATTGTGCGCGAAAGCTCTTCCAGCTTCTATCGAAGCATCCGCTTGCCAGAAGCCGCAGATGAGGACTCCATCAAGGCTAAGATGAAGGATGGTATTTTGAAAGTAACGGTTCAATTCAAAGAACTGCCAAAGCCAAAACAAATTGCGATTGAGGCTTAAACTTACAAAAATAAGTGTCGGAGAAATCCGGCACTTATTCTATTGCGCTTATGCTTGGCTGGGGATGAGGGATTCGAACCCCCGATCACGGGACCAGAACCCGTTGCCTTACCGCTTGGCCAATCCCCAGTACTGGTTGCACAGAGTAGAATTATACTCGAGAACACCCAAAACCTCAAGCAGGGCCTACCACTTACAGTACGCAGCGCAGGCTACGTCGATCAGATTCAACCACCAGCGTTGAATCTGCATCAAGTGTGTACACTTCGCCGTCGAGCTGAATGGCAAGTGGCTTCGTAGTCCGACATTTGTAACGTGACTGGCTTGCGTCGTGGTGCAGACCTATAAGCGCGGCCGTCATTAAGTAGCCGATAAGACGTAGCTTCGAACCAAAGTGAATTGCATTTACTTCGAACTTTCCATCATACACAGAGGACTGCTGAGAAAGCTTAATTACTTTCGACATCGTCGGGATGTTGCTCAAGATTAAGCTGCTATACCTGCGAGTATCACCATCCTCGATGACTTTTGCGTAACGAAACGACAGCAACGAGTGAAGTACTGTCCATTTCTCGCTCCATGCATTAGGACGGTCTTCGATGAGCTTTTTCGCCGCCACAGCGGTCACACCAATACCGGCGTAGGAGTGCGCGTACCTTAGCCACTCGGCGCCTTTTATCGTTCCAGATACTTTAAGCGTATCGATAGTGCGAAACTTTCTACTAATAATTGCATGCGCCATATCACCACTATTAAGGCTTGAGTAGTGGTCATTCGCATTTCCCGATGGCAGTAACCCTACAACAAGTTTTGTATTTTTATGGCATAAAACTCCATTAATTAGCTCGTGATACCCGCCATCACCACTTGATGAAATAAGGACCATTTCATCACCACGCCGCGCGTATGAGTCGGCAATCTCTGTTGCATGGCCAGGGTGAGTAGTTTGTCTCAAGCGAACCTCGATAGATTCATCCCGAAGTGCATTCGCAAGTCGCTCGGCATTGGCCTTTCCGTTGCCAGTGCTGTTTGGATTGTAAATAATGACTACCCTCATGAAACGCTCCTTCTACGACGAGTCTGCGTAACGCGAGTAATACCAACTGCGGTGAAACTTGCAATCGAAAGTGAAAGCAGCCATCCGCCCATAACGTCACTTGGATAATGCACCCCCAAGTATAGGCGAGAAAAGCTTACGGTAAGTACATATAACGAGACCACTGCAAACACAAATATTCTCCACTTTGTATGCCAGAAGTACGCCAGTAACACGATACCCAGCGCCATACTTGCGGTGGCGTGGCCGCTAGGGAAAGAGTAGCTTGTTTCTTGGATGAGCCATTCCCATAAGTCTGGCCTCGGTCGTTCAAATAGTGCTTTAAGGAGTAGGTTACAAATAATCATGCCGCCCATCACAATTATGATGAATGTCACAAGTTTATAGCGTTTTTTTACAAGTGAACTCGCTAGCAATAACAGAGTTACTATCGTCACGAAAATTGCACTGCCCAAATTTGTCACCGTAAGAAACAGGCTATCGAGATGGTGTGTTGCGTGGCTATTAATTGCCCTAAGTACCGCCTGATCAGCAGGCAAAAGCCAGCCCATAGAGACAAGTGTCGCGACGCACACAAAAAGGACGGAAGAAAAAATACCGATACCAAGAAAAAGTTTACGTCGATGCATCTACTATTTACTATACCCGATGAGGTGAGGCTGAAATTGAATAAAATCTCAATATAAAATGCGAAGCGCTTATGGTACAATTACTTCATGATAAATCGGAGGGGATTTACACTTGTCGAGCTGATCGTCGTCATTGTGGTGATTGCGATTCTGGCGACATTAGCCACACTCGGGTTCAACCGATATCTTGAAGACGGCCGCGATAACCGCCGCACCGCCAACGCAACCACCATTGCCGAAGCGCTCGAAAAATACTATGACAAAAACGGCGAATACCCAAGCTGTGCAGCCATTACCGCCGCGGGCTCAATCGTCACGTCATCAACTCTAAAGGGTGTCGACCAGTCTGCGTTGCTCGTACCAGACGCTGATTCAAGCGTCACAAACTCGATTAAGTGTGGAACAAACCTCACTCCAGGTGGCACGACAAATGACTTTATTCAATATGTAGGGGATGGCAGTGCAGATTGTAACGGATCAGGGTCATGTCTTTCGTACACACTTCGTTTCCGCAGCGAAGGTGATAGCAGCGTGTCTGAAATCACAAGTCGTCGCACCGCAAACATCGCAACCTCGGGTGCAATTAAAAACCTCGCCGCAACACCAGTCTGTTTCACGGGCATTAACCTCACATGGTCATCAATCGCTAACACCACCAGCTACACATTACAGCGCGCAACCGACGAAAACTTCACCGCCAACCTCTCATCAAGCAGTCCAACCACTAATAGCAGTTCCGTTACCGGCCTTACGCCAGGAACCGATTACTACTTCCGCGTAAAGCCAGAAGGAAACGGACAATCTGGTGTGTGGTCAAACGTTGCAACAACTTCACCACTCGAACTTGGTGCGCCAACTATCAGTGCGACCGTTAACTCGACTTCGCAAATTACGACCAACTGGACAACGTCAGCCAACGCAGGATGCGGCGGCTCAAGCACTACCTACACGGTACAGCGCGCAACAAACAGTGCCTTTAGCGCAGGGCTCGCAAGCTTTGCTGGTCAAACGGGAACGAGCTATGTCCACACCGGCCTTACCGTGGGACAAACCTACTACTTCCGCGTCCAAGGCGTCACTACTGGCGACACAAGCAACTGGTCAAACACCGCCGCAACCTCTACCGTACCGAACGCACCGACTGGGCTAAGCGCCAGTGCGGCATCATCAACGCAGTTCAATCTGTCATGGAACGCCTCAGCCGGTGCGACAAGCTATGTAATACGCTACGGCCAGAACTCGAATGCTAATAGCTGGAGTACGACCTCAACCGGAACGAGCCTCTCGTTTGGTGGACACGCACAGGGTACCCAGTACTGGTTCCAAGTATTTGCCGTATCTGGCGGGGTTGAAAGCTCAGGTTCTAACATTGCGAGTGCAACCACCCCAATCGATGCACCGGGTGCCTACAACATGGGCGGCTCAACCGACGGTACATGGGTCAACGGATCGTCTCCTGTAAGCTGTCCGAGCGGTACGACTGCTGAGTTCTACTGGAATGCAAATGGCGGCTTCTGGGTACAGGGTACGCAGCACCGAAACGTTGGCTATTACCTCAACCCAGGTCAAGGCGTGACAATTCAGGTTGCAACGCGCTGCTACAAGGGAAGTGTCTATAGTGGCTGGACCTGGTCTAGCAACGCCTACGGCTACACACGTCCTGGCATGAACCTTTGGATGTCACTTGGGGCCGACGGCTGTTCAGGTGGATTCTGTGGTCGCGTCGTGAACTCGGGCTGGAACAACATGTGTGGTACTGGTTCACCGACTATTTACGCCCACCAGTACTCGGCCTACACAAGCTGGGTGGCCGACTCATCAACAGGCGACTCGATCCGCTGGAAGGGTGCTTCGGGTGCAGGCGTCTGGGTATATTACGACAATATTAATATTGGATGTACGTCATCATCGGGTGCCATCCAAGTACCAAGCGCATATAAATGTACGGGGTGTAGTTAGATATGAAGAAACTCAACAAGAAAACCAAGCTGAGAATTGGCATCATTAGCGCGACTGTACTCATCGTGGTCGCAGGAGTCATCGCATACTTCTTACTTGCACCGAAAGAAGATACTTCATCAAATGGTGCTAGCGAAGTACCGCTCTCCGAAACACCAAACCTTGGCGCATGTTCGCTCACTACGCCAGAAAAACTCAAGAACTCTGAGCTTGCAGGTGGCAATATTATTTCCGTTAGCGAAGGGACTCGCGTGGGCATTAAAAGCCCAGATGGATCAACTGCTGATGCCTGCCGCTATAGCTTTACTACAAAAGCTTCAGAAGATAACACTATTACTATTGCAGCCTACGCAGCAGTCGTAAGGACTGATACAAATCCAACCAACTCTGCAGACTATAGTTGGTCGCAGGCTGCAGGTACTTCACCGCAAATGTACTTCGCTGAAAAGAAAAACGATGATGAGAAGCGCGTCATCGACATCGTCCAACAACCACTTGGTGGAACTGTCCTGCTGCTTACTATCGATCAGCCGACGGATGCACTGACATTCCCTAAGGGTGCCGCGCAGTGGTATCTTGCCGACATCGCAAAAAGCGCCGATATTGAAGCCCTCGAGAAAGCAGCAAATAAGTCAGCCGGTACCGATACTTCAGATGGCCCAGGTACGCCACCAAGCTCTACAAAAGTCGAGACGCTAAAGCCAGAAAACTAGCTCGTCATAATACGACGATAGCTAAACTTCGCATGAGGGCGCCACCCACCGGTGGCGTCGCTGTCATATTGATAGATAATGCCATTTTTGACTTCACGAATCAAAATAAGCGCAGGGCTGTACGGGGCAAGTGTTTTATAGAACGCAATATCCTGATCGTTGACAACCTTGCGGCCAGGAAAGATTTCCTGAAACTTTGCCGTTCCAACTTCATCAAAGTAATGCACTTGGCCTTTAGGCGGCATATACATTTCAGGTTGCAAACCAACCCGAGATACGATTTTTTGAATGTCTGAAAGGTAAAGGCGCGCCTCACCATCAACATAAAGATAGAGCTGCTTTTTGCCAGTCAAAAACAAGGTCGCCTCGACGCTCCGCCCCACAGGGAAGTGACGCGCAATCACTGAATCAATTTCGGCCGTAACACCAAATTTCTCTTTAATCTGACGCTCTAGGGCAACATCGTCGTACAGCTGGTCGTTCATAGGCTATATTGTACCACCGAATGGCCGAAATACAACTCGCCACCCCTGTAAAACATATTGACTTTTTTATGCATAAGTGGTATAATGCATGAATGCAGCACCGTGCTGCAACGAGAGGAAGTGTCATGACAGGCAAGACGCTGGATCTGGTTCGGATCCGTCCGAACGAGGCCTACCTGATCACCACCGAGCAGGGAACCGTCTACTACGTGCGACTCGATACGGTCGCAGAGCGCAGCAAGACGCGCATGGAGAAGGTGCACGTGCTGATCGCCACGATGGGCCGAGAGCCCTTCATCGAAACACCTCACGAGGTGCAGCGAACCGTGACGGTCGGCGAGCCCTGGCGACAGGACCCGTACGACCCGCCCAACCCGGGACGCGCCACCAGCGCAATCCGCTCGATCGAGCGCACCGCGATGCTGGCGGCCTGAATGGCGAACGAATTCGCAACCGTTCGAGAAGCCCTCGAGGCCCGCGTGGTCACCGAGACATTCGACCTGATGAATCTCGAGCCTGGACAGGTGGTCGTCATTCGGACGCCCGCTTCGCACTGGTGGATTCGGCCCGCTGGAGACCGTTTCGTCATCGACGAGAAGGACTCGACCAGGGTTCGCGGACTGTGGGTCATGACCGACTCGCAGCGTGCCCATGCGCCCAACATCAATCCGCACACACTGCTCGCCAAGCGAGTCATCGTACGCGGTGAGAGCTGGGGTGTCGGAGGCCGCGCCACCGATCGAGTCATTTCGATCAAGGTGGAAAGCCCGTAGTGCGCCTCGCGGGCCTCGTCACGTGCCTGATAGCACGCTATGGCGAGGCCCGCGGCCTGCACTTCCTTTCACATTCGTTCCATAAGTGTATATCTTATGCTGATGAGCTGAACACAGCGAAAACGAATGGGGTATACTAGATAAGTAATGAGTTTTTCCGATCGCTATCACTCGCTCAATAGTGCCCAAAAACAAGCCGTCGATACCATCGAAGGTCCTGTCATGGTCGTGGCGGGGCCGGGAACAGGAAAAACCGAGTTGCTTAGTGTGCGCGTGGCGAACATCCTCTCAAAGACCGACACGCTGCCAGAAAACATCCTTTGTCTAACATTTACCGAAAGTGGTCAGGCTGCGATGCGCGAGCGCCTCGTGGGTATTATTGGTAAAGACGCCTACAAAGTAGCGATCCACACCTTCCACAGCTTCGGCAGTGAAGTCATGAGCCATAACCGTGAATACTTTTACCGTAATGCACTTTTTGAACCAGCCGACGACATCAAGCAATACGAAATTCTTCGCGGCATTTTTGAAGAACTTGAATTCTCGAACCCACTTTCGAGCATGATGAATGGCGAATACACGCACCTGTCTGATGCGAAGCGTGTCATTTCGGAGCTCAAACGTAGTAGCGCCCTCACAAGCGACGAATTACTCGCAGTCATTCAGCAAAGTGAAGCTTCGCTTGATGCTATCGAGCGTATTCTTATGCCAATTTTAAGCGAACGCGTAGGAAAGTCGACAGGTGCGGCCCTTCACGACGCCCTTGATGAAATCCGAGACCATGCACTAACTACCGAATCGCTTTACCAAGTTCGCCCGCTAGCGCATGTCATTACCGACTCGCTTGAAGCAATGCTCGAAGAAACGGAAACCATCCACCCGACCAAGCCGATTTCAGCTTGGAAATCGAGCTGGTTAGAACGCAGTGATCAAAAAACACTCGTCTTCAAAGATCGCAAACGCCTCACAAAGCTCAAGGCACTGTCATTTATTTACTACGAGTACCTCAGCCGCATGGAAAAGGCGAGCCTGTTTGACTATGACGATATGATTATGCAGGTGGTGCACGCAGTAGAAGTACACGACGACCTTAAGTTTAATCTTCAAGAAAAATATCTTTATATTATGGTCGACGAATTCCAGGACACCAACCTGGCGCAGCTTCGCATCCTTCACAACCTCACCGATAACCCGGTGAATGAAGGTAACCCAAATATTTTGGTCGTGGGCGACGACGACCAGGCCGTGTACGGATTCCAGGGTGCCGATATCAGTAATATTCTTAACTTCTCGGAAAGCTACCCGGCGCGAAAGCTGATCGTGCTGACCGATAATTACCGTTCGGGCGCAAGTATCCTTGAAGCATCACGAGCGGTCATTACCCAAGGGACCGACCGTCTCGAAGAACGCATCCCCGAGCTTGATAAAAAGCTTGCCGCAAAAAAGCCCGAAGCGGGTAGCGTCGCCGTATGGGAAACACCTTCGATTGATGGTGAGCGGTTCGAGATTGTGCGTCGCATTAACGAAAAAATTCAAAAGGGTGCCGACCCATCTTCAATTGCCGTCCTTGCCAGGCGTCACGCCGACATTCAATCGCTTCTACCATTCTTTAACCATGCGGGTATCGCAGTCCGCTACGAACGCGAGGAAAGCGTGCTCGATACCGCGCCAATTCGAGCCCTCGAGCAAGTTGCACGCGTCGTACTCGCACTTGAAGAAGGTAACCATGCGCTCGTCAATATACTGCTACCCGAACTCCTTACGCACCCTGCCTGGAAACTTAAAGCAAAAGACATCTGGCGCCTGAGCCTTGACGCCTACACCAATCGACAACAGTGGATGGAAGTCATGGCGACCACACCGCAGTTTGCGCCCATTCTTGAATGGCTCGTAACACGCGCAAAAGACGCAGCGGTACTTAACCTCGAGCCAATGATCGATTCGCTTATCGGCAAGTCGGCGGACGAAAAAAGCGAAAGCCCATTATTTAGTTACTTCTTCTCGCCCGACGCACTTGAAGCTGACCCAGCGCGCTACATCGAATACCTTGGAGCACTCCGTGCCATTCGCGCCAAGCTTCGCGAGTATAAACCAGGTGAAACGCTTAATCTACGTGCCTTCGTTGAGTTTATCGAGCTCCACCGACGCCTCGAAATCGGCATCTCGCTCAATCGCTACTCACTCGCGAGTGACGTACCAGCCGTCCAGCTATTAACCGCCCACAAATCAAAGGGCCTCGAGTTTGATACCGTATTTGTATTCAACTCGGTCGACTCAGTGTGGGGGCAGAGCGCGCGCAGCATGAGCCGCTCAATTAGCTACCCAGAAAACCTTCCTCTCGCACCAACCGGCAACACCGCCGACGAACGCTTGCGCCTTTTTTACGTGGCGATGACACGTGCAAAAAATGAACTCATCATTACCCACGCAGGGGCAAACGATACCGACAAGCAAACACTCCCTGCCGATTTCTTGCTAAACGTTGAGGCGCCAAGGCTTGAGACTACCGAGCAATCGCGCCAAGAAACGCTCGAGACTGCTGAGCTTGCGTGGTACGAACCACTAGTAGAAACAACCCCTGAATTAAAGCAGCTTTTAGCGCCGCAAATTGAAAAGTTCAAACTCAGCGCCACATCGCTTAACAGTTTTCTTGACGTAAGTCGCGGGGGACCACAGCATTTCCTACTTAACAATTTGCTGCACTTCCCGCAAACAAAACCTGCACCGGCGTCATACGGTACCGCCGTGCACTGGACCTTACAGCAAGCACATACGCATGTGGCGGCAACCAAGACGCCGAAGCCACTTGAAGATTCACTGCACGATTTTGAAACAGCACTTGCCAAAGAGCGGCTCAGTGAAAGTGACTTCCAACATTACCTGCTACAAGGTAGCCAGCATATTCCGCAATTCTTTGAATCAAGCGTACTGCCGATGAGCGTCACCCAAAAGGCCGAAGTGACCTTTAGTCATCAAGATGTACGCGTAGGCGATGCACGCATCACAGGGTCACTCGACATGATTGATGTTGATAAAGAGGATAAAACACTCGTCGTCACCGATTACAAAACAGGCCACCCTTCGCTTGCATGGGACAAGGGTGATGACGGCACAAAACTGAAGCTCCATAAGTACAAGCAACAGCTCGTGTTCTATAAGATTTTGGCCGAAAGCTCAGCTGAATACGGTAACTATACCGTCACTCGTGGCCAACTTGCGTTCATCGAACCAACCAAGGGAGGGGAGAGTATCGTGCTGTCTCTCGACCTAAGCGCCGAAGACGTCGAGCGCACCAAGCGCCTTATTGAAGCAGTCTGGAAACGCATCGCAACACTTTCGCTACCTGACACTTCAGGCTATTCACCAGACTACAAGGGCGTACTCGCATTTGAGCAAGACCTCATTGACGATTTAGCATAAATCATGCTATAATAATAGTAATAGACACGATTGAGCTGCGGCATGCCGACAGCTTTTCTTACGAGAAGAGACGTTCGCATGCCCTAGCTCTCGATGTCTATGCAATTTGACAGACAGAGATTTAGTGCAAAAAAGGTACGTGAGAGCCTGCCCAGGGCGAGGTTGCGAAAACCCCTCCCCCAGAGAAGCAACCCTCACGGCTCGGTCACCCCCATGGTGATCGAGGCCACTGATAAAACGGTTTCCGAGCGAATGTAACGTTCGCTTGATGTCCGGCCAGATTCCACCTGGCTCAGTGGCACTATTCTTTCAATGAGTTCCGGGTCCCTCGAGGGGATGCTTAAGGGCTCCGGAATACGAGTGGTTCGGCCACTCATCTGGAGCCCGCCATGCTCCAGAAAACAGGGGTGGCCCCGCTCGGGTGCCTTGGAACACCACGCGAACAGAGTCGTTCGACCGAGTGGGGCCACCTCGCCCAAACCATTGCAAGACGTTCCACCCATCCACCGATCCACGACAGGAAGAGAGATCACGATGGCAACCGACGCCGACTACATGCGAGCAGCCGAGACGCCGCCGAAGGACCGCTCGGATGAGCAGAAGCGGCTCGTCAACGACGCGCACGCCAACGGCATGACCACGGTCAAGAACGCCGACCATGAGGCGCGTCGCAAGGCCCAGTACGGCGGCTAGGCATCATGCCTGCCAAGAGTGGACGCCCTCATTACGGCGCAAAACCAGACTACGCACTATCTCTGTCTGTCCATTCACTTTTCACCACAACACTCCCATCAATTCGGTGGGCAACCACCACCGTTGTGATAAAGAGCGAATGGGTACTTTCTGGAATAATCTACCAAAACCTTTCTTCATCCTCGCTCCTATGGAAGCGGTGACGGATGTCGTGTTTCGTCATGTCGTCTTGAAAGCCGGTCGTCCTGACATTTTCTTTACCGAATTCGTCAGCACTGATGGCTACTGTAGCCCGAAGGGTCGACACAGTACTGCGAGTCGCTTAGCGTTTGCTGATGACGAGCACCCAATGGTCGTACAAATCTGGGGCGACAAGCCTGAGCACTTCCGCGAAATGGCACTTGGCATGAAAGAGCTCGGTTTTAAGGGCATTGATATTAACATGGGCTGTCCCGCAAAGGATGTCGTAAAGAAAGGGGCGGGGAGTGGCCTTATTCGGACCCCCGAGCTTGCTGCTGAAATTATTGCCGCCGCAAAAGAAGCCGGCTTGCCAGTCAGCGTCAAAACTCGTCTTGGCGATGTACGCATTGACGAATGGCGCGAATGGTTGACCCACATTTTAAAGCAAGATATTCCAAACCTTACCATTCACCTTCGTACGCGCAAGGAAATGAGTAAGGTCGACGCACACTATGAGCTTATTCCCGAAATCAAAGCACTTCGCGATGAAATCGCCCCACATACACTCCTTACCATTAATGGTGATATCCGCGACCGCGCACACGGCATGGAGCTTGTTGAAAAGTACGGAGTCGATGGCGTAATGATTGGCCGTGGTATTTTTTCTAACCCGTACGCGTTCACTGAAAGCTACCAACCAAGCCGCGAAGAAATGCTCGACCTTCTTCATTACCACCTCGACCTATACGATAAGTTCTCAGCTACTCTTGAGCACGCGCCGTTTGACCCACTGAAGCGATTCTTTAAGATTTATGTGCGCGACATGCCCGGCGCCGCTGAACTTCGCGATAAGCTCATGCACACCAAGACAACTGCGGAAGTGCGCGAAATTCTCGCGACTATTCCTCAAGATCACGATGCTTCTTAAGCACCGCCTTTTTACCAGTTCGACTAATATTTAATAATCCAGCGACGCGTGCCTCTGCGGTACTCGTGATTCGTCGCACACGCTCTTTGCTCGTAATGCGCTCTTGCTCGCGTGCTTCAGCAGCCTCGGATGACAACACAACGTCAGGATCGGGAAGGCTCGAGAAGTCAACCGGCATGACCGGCTCGCCATATTTAATAACAACTGGAGTCTTCTTGAAGCGACCTTCAGATTCTCCATATTGAAGTGATACTGGCACAAGTGGCTTACGACTCGTGAGTGCAATCAAACCTACGCCGTCGTTAAAGCGAGGCAGACCCTCCGATTCATCGATACGCGTACCACCCGGGTGAATACCGACTGATTCACCGCGCTGCAGTGCAGCTTGGGCAAGACGGACCATGCGCATTGCCGAGGCGCCGCCATCCTTCGCCTCGCGGTCAACAGGAATCTGCCATGTGTGCTGCATGAACCACTTTGTTGAACGACCAAGTTTGCCTTTATTATCTAAACCGCCACCTTCGATGTATTCCTGCTTAATGACAAATCGCATCGGTGCACCCGTATGCTCGGTGTGAATCGCCGACATTAAAAGCGAGTCGGCAAATTGCACATGATTTGCCGCGTAAATCGCCGGCTCATCAAGGATATTTTCTTCACCCTCGATCTGTACATCAAATGTGCGATTTAAGACAAAACGCGAAAGGACGTACAGCTGCCGATAATAATCAGCAGGGGGGTCGTCCTTTTCAGGTGCCTTTGCGACAGTTCGCTCAGTTGGGGTAGGCTCAAATTCACTCATAGGTTTAGTGGTGACGGCGACGGTGGTGCAATTCGGCCACGCGGAGGCGTACCTGCGCACGGTCAATCAACTGTGTCGCTTTCTCAATCTCCACCTGGTTCTTAGCTTCACCCTTCATCTTCTGGGCACGGTCAAGTGCGGCCTTGACTTCAGCTTCAGTGATTTCATCGCCACGGTCAGCTTCGTCCACAAGTACTCGTACGGCAGTAGGGGCGATCTCAATCACGCCACCACTGACGGCAAAGTATTCAAGCTCGTCGTCTTTGTCACCCTTTTCGTAGCGTACCGCGAGTGCACCAGGAGCGGCCAACGTCACGAGCGGTTCGTGACCAGGGAACACCGCAATATCACCCGCAGCCGTCGGGGCCATAAGCTCGTAAATGTCAGTGTCGACACTTACTCCTTGAAGGGTGATAAGTTGCAAGTGCATAAACTACTTCGCTTCCTTTGCAGGATTCTTGCCTTCATTAGCCGCCTTGTTCGCAAGCGTACCATCAACCATGTAGAACCAGTCTTCAGGCTTGTCGTCGTACTTACCGGCAAGAATGTCGCCGAAGTCCTTCACGGTGTCTTCAAGCTTCACGTAGACACCCTTGTTACCGGTGAACTTTTCAGCCACGAAGAAGGCTTGAGACAGGTAGCGCTGGACGCGACGTGCACGGTTTACAGTTTGCTTTTGGTTGTCAGAAAGCTCTTCCATACCAAGGATCGCAATGATGTCTTGGAGTTCCTTGTATTCCTGAAGAATACGTTGCACTTCACGAGCCACACGGTAGTGTTCTTCACCCACGATTTCTGGGTCGAGGCTGGTAGAAGTCGACGCGAGCACGTCAACTGCAGGATAGATACCAATTTCAGTCAGCGCACGACTCATCACGATAGTTGCATCGAGGTGGGCGAAAGTTGTTGCTGGCGCTGGGTCAGTAAAGTCGTCGGCAGGTACGTAGACGGCTTGCACTGAAGTAATTGAGCCCCTCTTAGTAGAGGTAATACGCTCTTGGAGTGCACCCATTTCCTCTTGGAGGTTAGGCTGATACCCCACTGCAGACGGAAGGCGACCAAGGAGTGCAGAAACCTCAGCACCAGCCTGGGTGTAGCGGAAGATGTTGTCAATGAAGAGCAGCACGTCTTTACCTTCGTCGCGGAAAGATTCTGCCATAGTAAGACCAGAAAGTGCAACGCGAAGACGCGCTCCAGGCGGCTCATTCATTTGCCCAAAGACGAGTGATGTCTTGTCGAGCACGCCCGCTTCTTCCATTTCGTAGTAAAGGTCGTTACCCTCACGAGTACGCTCACCAACACCGGCAAAAACCGAGTTACCAGAGTGGAACTTCGCGATGTTGTTAATAAGCTCGGTAATAAGAACCGTCTTACCGACACCCGCACCAGCGAAGAGGCCAGCCTTACCACCCTTTACAATAGGGGCGATAAGGTCGACTGACTTAATACCAGTTTCGAGAATTTCAGCTTTGTTTGATTGCTCCGAAAGGGCAGGAGCTGGGCGGTGAATCGGAGAAACCGCACCCTTTGGCGCTGGCTTACCGTCGATTGGGTCACCGGTCACGTTGAACATACGACCAACCGTATCGTTACCAACCGGTACGCTAATTGGCGCGCCAGTTGCAACTACTTCTTGGCCACGCTTAAGGCCGTCAGTGCTTGAAAGTGCAATCGCGCGAACCGTGTGCTCATCGAGGTGCTGCGCAACCTCAAGAGTAATCACTGCGTCGTTGTGGGCGACTGTAAGTGCGTCGTTAATCGCAGGTACTTTATCTGCGAACTCGGCGTCAACGACGACACCGACGATTTGTGTAATTGTTCCTGTTGTCTTAGTCATGATTTATTCTCCTGTAGTTGCTGTGTTGTTCGTGTAGTAAGTTCGGTTCGTTTCAGTCTATTAGTCATTCAACGCCTCCACACCGCCACTAATCTCGGCGATTTCCTGGGTAATCGCACTCTGGCGTACCTTGTTCATCTCGAGCGTCAAATCATCAATCAGGTCGGTTGCATTGTCGGTTGCGTTCTTCATTGCCATCATGCGCATACTGTATTCACTGGCGCGAGAGTCGAGCAGTGCTTGAAAAATCTGAGCTTCGACCAGGCGGTAAGCGACACCGTCAAGTACCTCTTCGGCACTTGGCTCATAGGCGACGTCTTGGTGTGAAATGTCAGGCTCGATATCTTGGCCCGCTGGCAGTACGCGCTTGACAGTAGCTCGCTGGACGACGCTATTCACATATTCTGTATAGACAAGGTCTACTGCATCGACAGTGCCGCTTTCGAATTTCTGCCGAACAGTATCAAGTATGGCGTGAAGTTCGTGACCATCGGGTCGGTCTGGCAGGTCTTGGTACGACCCCAGTACTTCCGTATCTTTTAGGCGCGCCACAAACTGTGCCGCTTTTCGCCCAATCGTGACTGTCGCGTTACCCACTCCAGACCTATCATCACTGATGAGTTCCTGTGCGTACAGGCGAGTAAGGTTGCTATTAAACGCCCCGGCAAGTCCACGATCTGACGCAATAACCACAAGGAGGCGGGTTTTTACTGGGCGCGTCGTAAAAAGCGCATGGCCCTTCACTGAGGTATGCCCAGCAAGGTTTGCAAGCAATTGCCGCGCAGCGTCGGTGTACGGCGCAGAAGCTTTCGTCGCTTCCTGCGCACGGCGCATCTTGCTCGCAGCTACGAGTTGCATCGCCTTCGTAATCTGCTTGGTACTTTTTACCGAGCGGATTCGCGATTTAAGTGCTTGCGTATTTGGCATGGGGTTTAAGCCTCAAATCCCTTTGCAGCCGCTTTAGCAACAGTTTCAATTGTCTTGAGGATCTCTTCAGTTGGCTTCGCACCAGTTTCAAGCGTTTCCATGTCTTTCTTGTGATCTTTCCAAATCTTAGAAAGGGTTGCGCTTTGTGCATCTTTAATCTTTGCAACCGCAACACCATCAAAGTAGCCATTAGTCACCGAAGCGATACTGACCACCTGCTGCCAAATCGCCATTGGTTGATACTGGTGCTGCTTCAAAAGTTCAGTAAGGCGTTGACCGCGTTCAATTTGCTTCTTGGTTGCGTCGTCGAGGTCGCTACCGAATTGGGTAAAGCTTGCGAGTTCGCGGAACTGCGAAAGACCGAGCTTCAAGTGGCTTGAAACGCTCTTGACGGCACCAGTTTGCGCCGCACCACCCACACGTGAGACAGAAAGTCCGGCAGAAATCGCTGGGCGAATACCTTGGTAGAAGAGGTCAGTTTCAAGGAAGATTTGACCATCGGTAATTGAAATCACATTAGTTGGAATGTAGGCAGAAATGTCACCAGCTTGAGTTTCAATAATTGGAAGTGCAGTAAGTGAGCCGGCACCAAGTGCGTCAGAAAGCTTCGCTGAACGCTCGAGGAGGCGAGAGTGGAGATAGAAGACGTCACCTGGGTAGGCTTCACGTCCTGGTGGGCGGCGAAGGAGAAGTGACATCTGACGGTAGGCAACGGCGTGCTTTGTAAGGTCGTCGTAAATCATCAACGCGTGCTTCGAGTTATCGCGGAAGTATTCACCCATCGCAGTCGCAGCATATGGCGCAAGGTAGAGGAGTGACGCCGGGTCAGAAGGGCTGGTCGCAACAATAATTGTTTGCTCCATCACGCCTTCTTGCTTCAAACGCTCCACGAGACGTGCAACCTTTGAGCTCTTTTGTCCAATGGCTACATACACGTTAATCACGCCAGTGTCTTGCTTCGCTTGGTTAATCATCGTGTCGATTGCAATTGCGGTCTTACCAGTTTGGCGGTCACCAATAATAAGTTCACGCTGGCCGCGACCAATAGGGAACATTGCATCGATTGCAACGATACCCGTCATGAGCGGTTCGTGGACAGACTTACGATCCATTACACCAGGGGCGTTACGTTCAACCAAACCTTGTTGCTTAGTTTTAATTGCAGGGCCGCCATCAAGCGGTTGACCAAGAGGGTTCACCACACGACCAAGAAGCTCAGGACCAACAGGGACAGAAAGCACACTACCCTTAAGACGAACGGTCTGACCAGCCTTCACCGTTGAGTCTTCACCAAGGAGAACGGCGCCGATTTCATCTTCGAGAAGGTTGAGCGCGAACGCTTCGGTAATACCGTCTTCGGTTTCAATTTCAATCACTTCACTATAGCCGGCGCTGCGGAGGCCATGAATCCAGGCGACACCGTCACCCACACGAAGAACGATGCCGACTTCGTCGAGGTTTCCCTTAGTTTCGAGGCTTTCAATTGCACCTCGCAGTTCTTTTGATAGTTCACTGATAGATAGTTCGCTCATAATTATTATTCCTATAGTCCTCTTGGTTAGGCTTTCTTGTACCTGGTCTTAAGTGTCGTCAGTTGTCGGGCGATGGTGGAATCGAGTTCATACCCAGGAACTTCGAGTTTGATACCGCCGATTAATGATTCATCAATGGCCGTATCGAGGGAAACGTACTTTGCGCCTGTTTTTGCTTTTGCGAAGGCCGCGATCTCCTTGAGTGTTGCGGCACTCAGTTCGTGCGCAGAACTGACTGTTCCGGCAATATGTCCATGCTCGGCAAGATAAAACTGAATATCTCGCACAATCAGGCTCAGCTCTTTCGTGCGACGCGTCCAAATAAGATACGCGGCGAGCTGCTGCGCAATCTTCTTTTGTGGCTTACCGTCTACAAGGTGAGTTGCGACGTGAAGCGCCAATGCGCGTCGAGAGAGCTTACGAGCCATAGACTACTTCGCCTCCTTGAGTGCTTCAACAATAAGGGCTTCGTCAGCCTTTTTGTCGAGCTTCTTGCGGACAATCTTTTCAGTTGCAAGAGCAATTAACTCGAGTGTTTCGTCGTGGAGTTCGCGACGAGCCTTTTCGATATCTTTCGCGACCTGTGCATGTGCGTCGGCAACAATCTTTTCTGCAGACGTACGAGCTTTTTCTTCGCTCGCGCTTGCAATGTCAGCGGCTTCGGTCTTTGCAGTGGCGACGATTTCGGCAGCTTCCTTGCGTGCAGTAGCCAAAAGCTCTGCGGTTTCCGCTTCGCTTTCAGCAGCAGATTCTTGCGCTTGCTTCGCAGCCTTGGCCGCTTCTTCAATATTCTTCTGACGCTCGTCAACCGACTTCATAAGAAGCGGGTATACAAACTTCCCAAGAAGCCACACCAAAATCAAGAAGGCAACAATCTGAACAATCAGAAGCTGCAAATCTATCCCAAGTGCAGAAAAGATACCCTCCTGAGCTGGCTCAGCAGTCGCTTCTCCTGCGTTGGCTAATGTTGTGAGGAAGTTCACTGAGAATTACTCCTACAAGAACTTCGCGATAATAGCCACGATGATACCGATGATCGCGAGCGAGTCGGCGAACACAATTGCGGTAATCATGAGGGTACGAATGTCGCTAAGCTTTTCTGGGTTACGGCCAAGTGCGTTAAGCGCAGCTGCTCCAATAAATCCAACACCGAATGCTGCACCAAGTGCAGGTAGTCCGTAGGTCAGTCCAAATGCTAATGCATCCATTTGTTAATTCTCCTTATTTATTACTTATCATTATAAACTATTTCACCCCTTAACAGCGGCTTTCTTACGGGAAGAAACAGCAGGGGAGTGATCGGAATGGTCGGGGCCGTGATGCGACACGGCGAGGGATGTGAAAATAAGCGTCAGAATGAAGAATACGTATGCCTGGATGAACCCAATGAAGAGCTCGAACACCATAAAGAACGGCAGCACTACAGTGGCAAAGTAGCTCGTAAGCACGGCAATGATAATAAGAAGTACCTCACCCGCGAAAGCATTACCGAACAAACGGAGCGCAAGCGCCGTACCGCGTGAAAATTCACCGATAAGTTCAAGAAATCCTTCGAAAGCGCCGATAGGGTCCTTGAATGGATTTTTTAAATAACGCTTGGCGTTACCCATTGAGCCAAGATATTTCACTGCATATATTTGTACTGTCACGATGGTAATAACAGCAAGGCCCAAAGTAAAGTTCAGGTCCGCGGTTACACTACGAATAAGTGGTACATCATTCCACTTAATACTGTCGAGCCCAGGTAAGACACTGAGCCAGTAATTAATGAGGACTACAAAAAAGATCGTTACCGCAAGCGGAGTAATCTTTCGCGCAAGCTTCTTGTCGGGGATTACATCATCAATTTGCTTTAAAAGGCCCTCGAAGACCCACTGAACAAGTCCTACAAAGCGATTGTATTTGCCACGTTTTACACGGTTTGCGACAAACCAAAGAATCAGTACCGCCAAAAACGAACCGGCAATTCCCGTAAGCAACCCATTTGTGATGGGGAAGCCGCCTATATAAAATACCGGCTCGGCTGCAATCGAGATGTGAATGTCATTAGTTGATGCGGCAAATAGTCCAAAGTTCATTATTTCAACGGTTTCCTTACGTCACGTAGTTGCACCGCAATAAGCAGAGCACTCGCGACAACTCCAAGAACAAGACACACAATGGTAGCGATTGGTGCGATATTGAGCCAGTGGTCAATACCTATACCAAGGAATACCCCTCCAAGTGTTGGAAGAAACGCCCTCCAGGTAGTGTCAAGTGCAGTGATGAAAATCAACATTGGTGCTGAAATTCCCGACTGCGGCTTGGTCGTCCGGCCTGGTTTCGGTTGCGGTCGAGGCGACTCGGTCATACTCAGGTATCATACCAGATTTCTTTAGGCATGGGTAGTGCCATCTTCTACTACTATGCGCTAATTAATCGAGCTAATCGTAAAAGAGCCACTAGCATTAAATCTATAGATTGTATAAGCGGTTGAATCAACTGTCACGTTTGTAATAGTAGGAGAGCCGGTAGTTGTGATGGTCATCGAGCCAGTTTTCACTCGAACAATTACGACACCTGAACCCCCAGAACCTGCAGAACCGCCGCCGCCTCCACCTGTATTTGCGCCTGCATTAGTGCTAGCACCACCAGAGACACCCCCATCAGTTGCAGCTCCAAGATATCCATTTCCTGCAGTATTACTACCGCCGCCTCCACCCGCAAAGGAGAGTCGACTGCCTGTTATATATGTAATGAATCCGGCACCACCATTTCCTGCAACGGTCGTGTTGGCGTTCACTCCTGAACCTCCGGCACCACCACCACCGCCACCTTTGGCCGCGCCTCCTTGATCGGCGGCAGTTCCTGCTCCACCAGCATAACCTTGGCCGGATACGCCCGACCCACCAGGCTCACGGCCAGCAGAACTTGGACCAGCACCACCACCACCGGAACCACCACTGCTTGCAACGGGTCCATTGTCTCGAGAAGCACCACCACCTCCACCCGTCGCGGAGTACGACCCAAATGAACTATTTCCACCATTTTGGCCGCGTGCCGCTGTAGTAGTGCCTGTATTAGTTCCGATTACACCGCCCGCGCCAATAGTCACCGTGTAAGTTCCTGTTCCAAGTTGTAACTCAGGAAGATATCGCACGCCGCCACCGCCGCCGCCTCCAGCCGCATTTGATCCGCCGCCACCACCGCCGCCTACTACAAGTAGGTCAAGGGTTGTAGGGCGGGGAATCTCATCAGGGCTGGGCCTAAACGATTCCTCGTACGCACGAATGTCTTCAGTTGTAGCGTTCGTTCCATAGGTTGAGATTGTTGTACCAACCCATGAACGGTCGGTGCGCGTAAGTACCTGACCTGTGTCTTTTACCACTACCGAAACAGCTGCACCAGAAGGGTTAGGTGTTGCCGCCGCGTTAAATGTGCGGACCGCAATATGGTGTCGACCCGGAGTAATGGTCATTGTCTGCTGGTTAATAGCCGACCACGGTGAGTTCTGAATCACCATTTCGCCGTCCATAAAGACGCTACAGTCGTCGTCACAGAGTGTAGAGACCTGGACCTCGGTCGGTGTTGATACATAAAAGTCTTTACTGTCACGCATGTAGAAAGAGGCTGGGGCAGGGCAGGCCGCCGCACATCCACTCACTGTCGGGCTAATCATACCCGTAAACAGGTCACCCTGTGTCGTTTGCCACGCCGAGCTCGCTTGCTGGGCGGTTGGATTTTGATAGTCGGTTACTGGCACCCAGAAGGCCGGGTCGGCATCGAAATCGGGCTGAGAAAAGTGGACACTACTACCCGAACTCACGCGCCAGCTTGAATCGGTCGCAAGAATCGGCGCCGCACCACTTCGCTGTAACGCTGCGGTAAACCGTGCCGCCCTTGGTTGCAAAGTGAGGTTGGTCATCTGAACCGTTGCCGTGTGACAGCCTACAGCAAGGTTTACAGCATTGGTCGCCGATGGACCCTTTGCGGTAGTAATAAGCGCGCCGTCAATGTACATCGCGACCACGGTACTCGGAGAATCCGTAATAGCGGAGAAATTATAGCTTCCAGATTCCTGTACAGTGAAGTCTTTCCTAAAATACATCTTTCCAGCGGCTAGGTTAGTATCAAGCATCGTAATTGTTTGAGCGCTCGATGCATTCGCAAGTGTTTGTTGCGTCGAGCTTACAATCGCATTTTGCCAGCCGAGTGAGCTTGCCGCTGCACCGGAACATAGGTCGGGAACAACCGCTGACTGCACTGCAGGTTGGCGATACGTACGCCAAACTTCTCCCGTAGAGCTACGGAGTAACTCTACGTAGCCACTGTTTGGAATTGTCATTGCACGTCCATTCGAATCAACACTAGGTTTCGTCACTCTAAATGAACTTCGAAGATTATCGTCAACAGTAACTGAACAGCGTGGGTCGGTTGGACAACTCGAGTTTGTAACTGAAAGGACGTTAAAAGTTCCGCCGCTATTAAAGACATGCACCCTATAGCCATTTGAGTTGTACACCTGACTACCTCCCGTAGCAGTGACTGATCCGTTATAAGGGTAGGCGATAATCACGACACCAGAGCCTCCTGCACCACCATTGCCACTTGCATAGCACCAGCCGCCGCCGCCACCGCCACCGCTATTGGCGAGGCCAGCAAGCCCTACATCGCTACCGCGACCACCACCACCTAAGCCTCCCTTGGTGAAAGTTGCGCCACAAGACCCCACCGACGTGCCACCACCGCCACCACCGCCATAATAGACAGCAGCACCTGTAATTGTACTAAGAAGGCCAGGACCGCCGTCACCCCCAGTAGGGCTTCCAGTTGTATTGGTATTCATACCAGGTCCACCCGCGCCACCGCCGCCAGTTGCCGTTTGGGCGACCGCACCAGAAAGAGAACCCCCAGCATATCCTTGTCCAAGCGTAGGTGATCCGGGGCCATATGTGCCGTAATAATTCTGGCCGCCGCCGCCCGAACCACCAGAGAGACCAGCAGCTCCCGAATTACCTCCGGCGGAGTATCCACCACCACCACCACCGATTGCAACCCAGCCATTAAAGCTTGAGTTTGCACCGTTTCGTCCAATAGCCTGATTACCCGGTGCAGCGCCACCGGCGCCCACGACAACCGAATACGAGCCCGTTGAAAGGGAGAAGTCATCCTGTGTGATGACACCACCACCACCACCGCCGCCACCCGTTGATCCACCACCAGATCCACCACCAGCAACGACGAGTGCCCTGAAAGGACTATCTCCGAGGGAGTTATTGCCAGCACAGTCACTACTTGGTGTGAGTGGCTTATTATCAGTCCAAAGTGGCACATTACCGTTTTGTGCAAGACACGCTTTTGCATACGCAACACCAGCTTCGCCAGCGGCCTTTGCAAGCTGCTCATAATACTGCGTTTTAAGCGTAGTGCGTACCGCAGTCACCGAAGAAACAGACACAGCTAAAATAGTCAGCATTACAACCGACGCTATCAGCACCGTTGGAAGCGCAAACCCACCTCTGTGATTAAGTCTTTTTTGCATTGTTCACTTCAATCAATATTCTGGCATTTATTGTAGCACAAGCAGTATAATTATTGGCAGAGAATTACGTTTACTGTATAATGTATAGTGAAATAAGGTTTAGGGGAAACAAAGAAGGATAAAGTATGAGCACCGATGCAGACACAAGCAGCACCACACCACAAGTAACTATCTACCGCACTAGCTGGTGCGCCTTTTGCCACACCGAAATGCAGTGGCTCGACCGCCTTGGCGTGCCGTATATAGCAAAAGATATCGAAGCCGACCAAGCCGCTCACGATGAGCTCATGGAAAAGATTAACGGAGACTTCCGTGGCGTCCCTGTCACCGATGTTGCCGGCGATATCATCCTTGGCTTCGACCGACCAAAACTCCAAGATGCCATTAAAACCCATGGCCTTCAACCAGCTGACGCGTAGTTCAAAGTAATCAAGAAAGGGGCCGTAGCAAACAACGTCATCCCATTTCCAACACCAGAACAGCCGCTCGACACTCCTGAGTCTACTCAGGAGTGTCTTTCGTTGGCGAAGATGATCGACGAGCAAGTGGACCGATGGGGAGCCTATGCACGCCGAGCACACATGCCGATGGGGCGTCATGGATCTATCGCAAAGCAAATCCACGATGATAGCCAGCCCCTTGAACATGAACCAATTAATTATATGGAGCAGGCGGGATTTGGCGGCGACATGACGCGCGAAGAGGCGAAGCTACGCATGGCCTACGAAAGGCGGCGACAAGTCCTGTCAAAATGGGCACTTCTCGAAACCCTCGATGACCGCCGCGCGCAAAACGAAGGCTTAGTTGATTTTATGGATATAATCAAGAATTCTACGGAACACCCAGGCGTACCTGATGAATATCGTTTTGCAATCCGCGCGCTGCGTCGCCTCTATATCGTGCGCGAGCAATTGGCCACCAAAATCGGCCGCGTCTCAACGCTTGATGTCTCGCCGTATGCCCAGATTACCGTCGCGATTGGCGAAGATGTATCCTAATCGAAGAAGTAGCTTATAATAAAAGCGTGACCGTATCATCTACTCGACCCACCACGCGGCGTCCCGCAACCCGCTCCGCAGTAAAACCAGCCCAAAAGGTAGCGACAAAGCCCACTATCGTCATGATTCATGGCTTCCGTGGCACGCACCATGGGCTTCTTCTGATCGCAAAATATCTCAAGGGGAGTGCGAACATTATCATTCCCGATTTACCCGGTTTTGGGAAAGGTGCACGCCTTGCTAAATATGACCTTGAAAGTTACGTCGAATGGCTCCATAAGTTCATGCAGAAACAATCATTCAAAACACCACCCGTACTGATGGGCCACTCTTTTGGGAGCATCGTCAGCGCAGCGTACGCCGAGAAGTATCCAAAAGCTATCAAAAAACTTGTGCTTGTAAATCCCATCGGAGCGCCTGCGCTTGATGGACCAAATAAATTCATGACGAAGCTTGCCGTCGCGTATTACAAGATTGGCGCAAAGTTACCCGATAAAGTTGCCTACACGTGGCTGGCCGCAAAGCCAGTCGTACGCATTATGAGCGTCACGATGGCAAAAACCCACGACAAGGGCCTGCGTACCTATATTCACCACCAGCATGACCGTTACTTTAGTCGCTTCCATAGCGCACAGTCAGTGCTTGAAGGCTTTACCACCTCGATTAGTCACAATGTGGGCGACTTCGCAAAGAAAATACCCGTACCGACACTCCTGATTGCAGGCTCGCTTGATGACATCACGCCACTCAGCGACCAGTATGCATTGGTC
The DNA here is from genome assembly GCA_001897295.1 of Candidatus Saccharibacteria bacterium 49-20. GTDB lineage: Bacteria > Patescibacteriota > Saccharimonadia > Saccharimonadales > Saccharimonadaceae > Microsaccharimonas. The sequence continues at coordinate 443,284 of MKSN01000001.1, forward strand.
AAAAAATTCCCAAAGGGACAGCTCAAGGTTATTAGTAATGTAGGGCACTTAACCCACTACGAAACACCCGAACTCGTCGCAAAGTTAATTCAGGCGTTTCTTAAGTCGGTATAAATCGCTTCAAAGCGATTAAGTGTTGATTCGAGGTCGTGACCGCGTGCAATGGCAAGGCTTTCTTCTGACATCGCTTGACGGAGCGCATCGTTTTCAAGAATACGCTGAATACCACGCGCAATTGCCTCGTCGTCGTCTTGTTCGGTAAGGTAGCCGTTACGCTCGTGTTGGCAGAGTTCGCGAAGCGCGCCCGCATCAACCGCAACAATTGGCTGGCCACTCGCCATCGCCTCGAGCGTTGCGATACTTTGAAGCTCAGCAGGGGATGGCATACAAAATACAGTCCCAATCTTGTGAAGCTCTACTAAGTCCTCGTCACTGACGCGGCCAGTAAGGGTCATCGAGCGTGAAATACCAAGTTCATGCGCCATTGACTGAAGCGTCGCACGCTCGGTTCCATCACCGACAATCAGTAGGTGAATGTTCGGCATCACTGATTGCACGCGAATAAATGCACGAAGAAGTACTGGAAGGTGCTTTTCGGCGTCGAGTCGACCTACATAGGCAACAATTGGCTGGTCTTTAGGGATATTAAACCGCTCGTAGACATCATCGGCGGCTTGACCGGGGGTGAATCGAGACAAGTCGATACCATTTGAAACCGCTTCCATCGGAGTAGTAATCTTGCCAACATCAAACATCTCAATCGCAGACTGTGTCGGCATTGTGATGTAGTCGGCCTTTGAGTGGAAGCGTGCACCATACGACTTCAGCATGTAGTTAATCGGGCGCGAAACCGGCGCCAAAAGGCGAAGGTTGTCCATAAGGTTTTCTGGCATTGCGTGGTTGGTACTGACAATTGGAATGCCATACTTGTTGCCATATTTCATTGTTGCTTGGCCGATACCAAGAAGCATCTGAATATGGATTGCATCTGGGTCAAAGTCGTCAATAATCTTTTTCACCTCGCGTGATGGATTCAACGAGATGCGGAAGTTCTGATAAAAAGGAAACGGTACCGAGACCGTTCGCGCAATCACATAATTGCCATCTACTTCTTTGTACCGTTTACCGGTTTGACTAGGGGCGATCACTAACACTTCGTGGCCATGCGCAGCCAGTCCTTGTGCAAGGTTTCGGCTAAAGGTGGCGACACCATTGATAGTCGGGTAGTGGAGGTCCGACGCGATTAATATCTTCATAATTTAGTTCATTATAGCATGGCTCGCGCAGGCCAGGTCTGGCTGCCTTTTCAAAGGACACTTTCGCGTAGCCCAAGGCTCTTAAGGCGTAGAGACCCTTAAGAGTCGTGGCGCGAAGCAAGTTCCGTGAAAACGGCAGTCAGACCTGGCCTGCGCGAGCCATGATAAAATCAAACATATATGAAGCTATTTTTTGACGCTCGGTACACCCGAACCGACTACCATGATGGGATCAGCCGCTACTCAGCAGAGCTTGGCAATGCATTGGCAAAGCTAACGCCAGTAACTTTTTTGATTTCCGAAGATGGGCAGAAAAAATGGTTTCCTAGTGACGCAGAGTTTATAAAAATTCATGCGGGTACTTCCATCAAAGAACCGTGGACCGCGCGCATTCTTAATAAGTACAAACCAGACGTGGTGTATAGCCCAATGCAGACAATTGGCACCAAAGGACGCAAATACAAATCAGTACTGACCCCGCAAGATATGATCTACTATCGCCACCCAAAAGCTCCTGGATTCCTGCCACTTCACGTGCGCATTGGTTGGTGGTTTTATCACCAAACCTACATCCCGCAGCGCCTCATCCTTAAAGGTGGCGACTTGATCACAACGGTGAGTCACGCCTCAGCAAAAGACCTTAAGGACGCGGGCATGACGAAGCTTCCAATTCATGTGGTTTACAACGCACCACAGCAATTTTCAAAGTTTCCGGTAACACACGAAAAAATCATAAAGAACATTGTCTTCATGGGCTCGTTTATGCCATATAAAAACTCCGAAACCCTGATTAAAGGAATGGAGTGGCTTCCGGGACGCACACTCCACCTACTCAGTCGCATCGGCGCTAAACGCAAAGCCGAACTTGAAAAAATGATTCCAAAAGATGCGCAGGTGATATTTCATAATGGAGTCAGTGACGTTGAGTACGAAAAGCTCTTGGCAAGTAACGCGCTGCTTGCCACCGCGAGCCTCGACGAAGGCTTCGGCATTCCTGTCGCCGAAGCAATGGCGATGGGCGTCCCGGCGGTTATTAGCGACATTCCAGTCTTCCACGAGGTAGGAGCGGACGGCGCACTCTATTTCAATCCACACGACCCTAAAGACTTCGCGAAGCAAGTACAAAAACTTGACGACATCGCTTTTCGCAAAGACCTTATTAAAAAAGGTCACACCCAGGTCAATACGTTTAGTTGGGACGCCTCAGCAAAGGTCCTACTCGACGCCATCAAATCCGTGCTCTAATCTGTTACAATAGACCATTATGGCCACCAAGAAAAAGAAGCAATCAAAGCCACAGGCAATCGTCAATCGACGAGCTTCCTTTGATTACTCACTTGGCGATGACCTTACTGCGGGAATGGTGCTCACAGGCCGCGAAGCTCGTGCGGCGCGTGATGGTCGCGTCCAACTAAAGGGATCTTTCGTCACGATTCGAAATGGTGAACTTTGGCTTAATAACGCTAGTTTCTCTCTTCTGCTCAACACAAAGGGCGCACACGAGACTTCTGTTGATACCTCACCGCGCAAACTCCTTGCAAGCCGCAAACAAATTAACGAACTCTACGAACGAAAGCAAACCGGCATGTCCATCGTGCCACTTCGACTCCTGACACAAGGCCGTCACATCAAACTCGTCATCGCCCTCGGTAAGGGGAAAAAGAATTACGACAAGCGCCAGGCCATCAAAAAGCGCGACCAAGAACGCGATGCGCGCGTCAAACTTTAAAGTGTTATCATAGATATATGAAACTTTACTCGTGGAACGTCAATGGGATTCGTGCCGTACTCACAAAAGGCACTTTTCAAACTTTTATCGCCGAGCATCAGCCGGATGTACTGTGTCTTCAGGAGACAAAAGCCAAAGAAGGCCAGGCCGAAGTTAACCTGCCTGACTATCACGAATATTGGAATAGTGCCGACAAAGCTGGCTATAGTGGCACTGCAATTTTCAGCAAAGAAAAACCTCTTCAAGTTATCAAGGGCTTTACCGACGAACTGGCCGAAAAATACGGCCTTGCAGGAGATAGCTACGGCGATCCGGCAAAAGAGGGTCGCGTCATCTCTGCTGAATTTGAAGATTTTTGGGTTGTGACCGTCTATACACCAAACTCAAAAAATGACCTCAGCCGTCTCGAACTGCGCCACAAGCAGTGGGATCCTGCGTTCCTCGAGCACGTGCAAGAACTTGAAAAAACCAAGCCCGTTGTATTTAGCGGCGACCTTAACGTCGCGCATAACGAAATCGATCTCGCCAATCCCAAGCCAAACGTTGGCAAGCATGGCTTCACCAATGAAGAGCGCGAGGGATTTGATGCCTTTGAAGCTGCGGGCTACGTCGACACATTCCGCAGTGCATTCCCAGAAAAAGCCGACGCGTACACTTGGTGGACCCACTGGGCGAACGCGCGCGCACGTAACGTCGGATGGCGTATTGATTATTGGCTCGCAAGCAAGGGTATTGCCGATAAAGTTGTCGCTGCTGCAATTCACCCCGATGTCATGGGCTCAGACCACTGCCCAGTGAGCATTGAACTCGACCTAAAGTAGGAAAAATATGGATTTTAGCTACTGGAAAAAACAATCGCCCGACACTCCGCTTTTTCCCGATATCGAATGGAGCAAGCCCGAAAACCGCATCCAAGCCGGAAAGCTTGGCATCGTCGGCGGCAATAAGCTTGGCTTCGCGGGCGTCGCTGAAGCATATTCAGTAGCGTCCTCAAGCGGGGTAGGGCAGATACGCGTACTTCTTCCTGATGTACTGAAAAAAACAATCCCGGCCGCCATTACCGATACTGTCTTTGGTCCGACCAATCCCTCGGGAAGCCTGACAAAAGACGCCGCAGCCGACCTGGCCATGCTTGGCGGCTGGGCTGATGGCATCTTGATGATTGGTGATGCGGGGCGTAGTAGTGAGACGGCAATTTTATATGAGCAATTTCTTCACGACTACGCAGGCAAGCTCATTATTACGCGCGATGCAATTGACCTTGTCAAAAACAGTTCACAGGCACTCGTCGATCGCCCTCACACACTTCTTATTGCATCATTCGCGCAGCTTCAAAAACTATTTCAGTCTGTCTATTACCCAAAGGTGCTCACGTTTAGTATGCAGCTGACAAACCTCGTTGAAGCACTGCATAAATTCACCATTACATACCCCGTAAGTATCGCAGTACTGCATCGCGATACCTTTATTGTTGCGTCTGGTGGAAATGTGGTCACGACCCCCTGGGATAACCCAATGATGATTTGGCGCGGAAATATTGCCGCAAAGGCGGCAGCGTACTGGCTTTGGAGTCCGGCAAAACCACTCGAAGCCACTTCTACTGCAATAATTGCGAAGTAGTCAACTCAATGCTATAACTATAGTTAATGAACATGCGGAGTTTTGCCGAAGGGTTCGATAAAGATCCTATAGATTACGGGTCTCTTTCGCGTCGCGAATGGCAGGGTGCCACCAGGTCGCTCATGGAACCCGCACAGCGTTGGTCAAACTACTTCTCACACCTTCTCAACGCCTACTTCATGAGCGAGCCGCTTGAAGGTGAAGAGGTTTCGCGCAGCCTTCAGGCCTATACAAGTGACTCGAACCAGCAGCTCACGCACAACGTGGTGCGCAACATCGAAAGAATCGCCTTTCACCACCTCTCAATCGTGTCGTACACCAATAAACTCAACTTCCACACTATCAACCAAGAGATGATTCCGTACTGGAAACACCTCATGGAGCCCGAGGTGCACGCCGCGCCAGACTATATCGACATCTCTGTCATGCAGGCACGCTTAGGTGTGCGCGCGCTCCAGCTTACCCGAACGCGCCAGATATTCTACGAGCAAACACTGCTTGTAGCTCCAGAGCCGACCGACGAAGAACTGCAGCTTGACCAGGCATTCGCGGGTCGTATCACCGAACTCGAGGCACCAATTGCGGCGCTAGAGGTCCTCAAGCAGCAAATGTCCGACACTCGAGAAAACCTCGTGCTCATCCCTGGCCCAAGTCGCTTCGAATCTGGTCGAGGTAAAGATAGCCGGGCATCCGACTTCCTGCTTCTTGATACGGAGGAGTCTCAGGTCGCTGGCATTCAGGTAAAAACAAACCTTCGTGGAAAAAGTAAATATGACCAGCGGTTCATTACTTTCATCGATGGGGTGAAGCACCTTGGCAATACGGTTGAGGCGCATCGTACAGATGGAACTACCACCCGCAAGGCATACCCAGGGCTTTTAGCAGCCGACTTTATACTCAACGACGAAATGCTCCAAAGACAAAGTGCGTATTCACGTATTGAAGGATTGCAGGGGATGTTTGGGCATATCCTCGATGCCAAAAGCTTCGCGCGCACCCTACCCGAACCCGCAGACGGGCTCGACCAACGGACCACAAGAGCCGCAGAACGCCTGCGTGGGCGACTGTTTGCTGCGCTGTATAAAAACGACGCAGAGTCCGACGATGCGGACTCTGAAGAGGAATAATTTCTTTTTGGTGGGCGAGGAGGGACTTGAACCCTCACTCCATTGCTGGAACCAGATTTTGAGTCTAGCGCGTCTACCGATTCCGCCACTCGCCCATAATGCACTCAGCTCTCGCTGAAATAACTTTAGTATTGTACAATAAAACACAGCAATATAACAGAGTATGAATCCAAACAATGGTAGCCAGAGTGGGGGCGCGCCGAGTCCCTCTTCGCCACAAGATCACCAATCGGCTGCTGCAAACGTCCTACGTTCGCAGATTGATGCTCTATATGGTGACCGCCCGGTTGCCTCACCAGCCCCACGCGACCACAACGCGGCGGCCACACCTCGCACTGATGCAAACCCTTACGAGCGCACCCACGAAGCACACCCTCAGCCTCAAGCAGAGCAGTGGAAGGCATATCACAGCGCATGGCAGAACTACTACCAGCAGTACTACGCAGCCTACTACGCACATCAACAATCACAGCAAAAGGCCCTCGAAGGTGCCGCAGAACCCGTCAAAGAAACACCAGCCGAAACAACACCCGCACAGAGCTATTTCTCTTCACACACCGACCTCGAAGAAACTGCCGAAGATTTATCAAAAGACCAGGCATTGTTTGAGCTTCGCCAAAAACTCCTCGGCAAAGTTCGCCACCAAGCCAAGAAAATTCGTGGTAGCAAGCACTTTATGCCTATTGCTGCATCATTAGTTGTCGTGTTGGTATTCCTTTTCCTTCAGTACAACCGCGTCCTCTTTGCGGCCGTGAACGCCTACGTCTCACCAGGCTCGATTGATCCGCAGAATATCGTCATCGATCCAAGTGGGGGCACTTCAGTATCGCAGGACCCGCGCCTTGTTATTCCTAAAATTAACGTAGACGTTCCCGTACTCTATGATGTGGGCGCCGACTACGATTCACAAATGGAAGCAATGGCAAAGGGCGTCGCGCACTTCTCAATCCCAGGAGCCAACAGCCACCCAGGTGAAATTGGGAACACTGTCATTTCCGGCCACAGTAGCAACGACCTGTTTGATGGTGGTGAATACAAATTCATCTTCGCACAACTCGATAAGCTCAATACCGGTGACACCATCTACGCAAACTACAAGGGTACGCGCTACACCTACGTCGTCACGAAGAAAGAAGTTGTCATGCCGACTGAAGTCAGTAAGCTCGTCTATACGACCAATAAGCCTGTTATGACCCTCATTACCTGTACGCCACTTGGCACCTCACAAAAGCGCCTCTTGGTCACCGCAGAACAAATCAGCCCAGACCCAGCCGCTGCAGCAGCTGCGCCGGCAGGAAGCGGCCAAGCGAGTGAGAGCACTTCGATTCCTGGCGGTAACTCACCAACGGTACTCGAACGCCTATTCGGCGCTCGCTAATAATCGAACTATTTACTCAAGTATCATTTTGACGCGCTGGAGGTGATACCCCTTGTCGTCGTGTCCAATTGCGTAGAAGAAGCGGCCGTTCTGGCTAAGCCCCGCGTCATACCCAGTTGCAACCGTCATGATTGAAAAGACATTGCTGCCATCAAAGTCACGCATCGTCAATGTGCCCGCGTCATCATTCCAAAGGTGCGCCACATCGAGCCATTTCAAAGTTGAAGCCGGAGACCCCGCGGTAACCGCAATCATACCCGTTGCAGTGCGTTGGTGTTCGATTTCGTAACTCTTATAGCTTTCACCAGATTGCGCAATCACGTAATCGCCCTTAGGACTAAATGAGAGTGCCGACACAGCGCCCGACAATTCAAAAGTCGTTAACGTTTTAAGACTGCTATTGTCTTGGCTGCTCGAAGAAGGGTAACTTCCCTTAAGCAGGGTTACAACATCACCTTCGGCAATTGCAACATAGTCATCGCTAAAGTAACGCCCGGTCGCAATCTTCAGTACTGTATTTTCGTCAGATACTGAGCGCAGCACATGCGCCGACTCATCACCATCCCGATATACACCTGCCACACGCTTCGTAGCATCGCTTGAATCAAGTCCTACATAACTAAGTACTGTGTTATCAAATACCGAAAAACTCTCAACGTGACTAATAAATGCACGCGATAGTGTAGCCGCCGCAAGGTCAATCTTGCGAATCGTGCCATCGTTTGTCAGGCCATACAGCACCTTGCCGTTTGTACTCGCAAACTGCAGGTCTGCAAATCCGACACTTAATAGCTGTGTCGCGCTGATGGTTTGCGCAGGATTCTGCGTATCAACCACGAGCCACTCGGTTTGATCACGGTATAAGTGCTTTACGAGCGCGTAGCGGCTACCGCTATCCCAAGATGAAATACTGAATGAATGCGTCACGCCTTCGACGCCCGCGTCAGCGTAGGTTGCTGCCGGAAGTGTCAAAACGTTTGTCTTTACATCTTCAGATCGAAGGTCCGCGAGCTGGAATTCAGGCTCACTCGAAATTGGCTGCAGCAATGCCCACTTACTGTCAGGCGAGATCTTCATGCCTGACAGTGTTTCGTGCGTCGTAATGGTTTGAACTGGGCGATTTTTAGGCACAAACCGTGTGTAATCAAGCCAGGTAAGTGTGCCGGCAGAAATCGTGAGGGTACGATTCCAATCTTGATAGCCGGACTTACTCATCTTAATGGTATGAGTGCCGGCGATGACCGTCTGCTTTGTCGCAGTGCGACTCCCAATATTCTTACCGTCTATATATACATCCGCGCCACTTGGGGCTGAGTCGAACTGAAGAAGGGCACCCTGCTCGAGACGGCCATTAAGCCCATCGAGGCGAAAGCCCAACATAAATAGAATCGCAGATGTCACAATGATAAGGACCGCGAAGGTTGCAACCGCAGAGAAAAAGATGCGGCGAATTAAAAACTGACGTTTCGTAGGTTTCTTAAACATAATAGTAGCAAGTCAAATTATACCAAATTCTCATGAAACTATGATGAAAAATGCACTTGCATAAGCATGATAATGGCACTAGTATAGAGAGTAACACTGCGTGGGCGAAAAGAACTTTCTTCCACCTGTATTAATGCGAGAACCTGCGAGGTAAATTAACTACATGGCACCACACAAAACTGTCACTATTAACGGTCGTCGTTACGATGCCGTGACTGGTCTTCCTATTGAAGAGGTTCAAGTTACCGCTCCTGATAAGACTCCTATTAAGAAGCCCAAGCCGGCACCGGCTCCTAAAAAAGCTCCTGCAACTGAACGTGGCACCACTAATGCGGCCGTCGCGCACGGCGCAACCGTACAGCGCTCTCAAACGCTCGCGCGACGTGCCACAAAGAAACCGGCTGCACCGCAAAAACCAGTGCTTAAGCGCAACACACCAGGCCGCCATATGGACATCGCGCGCAGTGCAAGTGTGTCAAAGTTTGCAAGCCACCCCGACACAAAACCAGTCGCAGATCCAATCACAAAGGCAGTGACAGCTCCTGTTCCTAAGGCAATCTCGAAGCAAGCACCTAAGCCTGCCGCTAAGCCAGACAAACCGGCTCGCGTGCATCCAGTAGCGCAACGTGCACTCGTGCGTGCCGAAACCAAGAAGGCAAGTACGCCTGCAAAGGCGGTGACCGCAAAAGAAGTAAAGGACGCTGAAATCGCCAAGGCGCTTGCTGCGCCAAAAGCACCAGCCCCTAAGCGTGAAAAGAAAGATCGAAAAACACTTCGTCGCGTGATTATTGTCGCTGCCGCCGCACTCGTGCTTGCGATTATCGCATTTGCCGCGTGGCGCCTGATTCCAAACATCTCGGTAAGCGTCGCTGCAGCACAGGCCGGCATTGAGGCAACGTATCCAGAATATACACCAGATGGCTACTCACTCAGCCAACCAGTCACTTTTGGCGACGGTGAAGTGAGTCTAAAGTTTACCTCTAATAGTAACGACAATTACTACACAATCGACCAAACTCGCAGCTCTTGGGATTCATCAGCAGTCCTCGATAATGTCGTCACCCCGGCCGCTGGTGCTGACTACACAACCACCAAAGAGCGCGGTCTCACAATTTACACCTACGAATCATCGGCCGCTTGGGTCAACGGCGGCATCCTCTACGAGATCGATAGCAAGGCGCCGCTTTCGGGCGATCAGATTCGCAAGATTGCTACTAGTTTATAGATTTTTCGATACGCAGATAGCGAAACGGGTCCTACCGTTTTCACGAAACTTACTTCACGCAATAAACCTTAAGGGTCTCTACGCCTTAAGGTTTTTTGGCTACGTGAAAGTGTTCTTTGAAAAGGTAGGACCTGTTTCGCGCTCCACCTCAAGAAATATGCTATAATAAAAGCAATTATGACATCTGTACGCACACGTTTCGCACCAAGTCCAACTGGGTTTATGCACGTCGGCGGTGTTCGCACCGCTTTGTTTGCGTGGCTTCTTGCCCAACAAGCCAAAGCAACAGGCGAGGGGACTTTTATCCTTCGCATTGAAGATACCGACAAGGTCCGCGAAGTTGCAGGGAGTATTGAGCAGATCGAAAACAGTCTTAAGTGGCTTGGTATTCGCTGGGACGAAGGTGTTGATCAAGGTGGCCCTGACGCACCCTACAAGCAATCTGAGCGTCTCGACATCTACAAAGAGTGGGCGCAAAAGCTCATCGACGCCGGCCGTGCGTACGCCGACCCGTATACACAAGAAGAGCTCGAAGCGTTCCGCGAACAAGCAAAAGCCGCAAAGCGACCATTCCTGTTCCGTGACCACCGCCCAGAAAACCCACCGGTATGGGACGGCTCTCAACCGCTCCGTTTTAAATCTGACCCTAAACCATACCAATGGACCGACGCAGTCATGGGCGAGCTGTCGACCGGCGAAGATGCAATCGACGACTTCATCCTTATTAAGAGTGACGGCTATCCAACCTATAACTTCTGTCACATTGTCGACGATGCTATCATGGGCATTACTCACGTCCTTCGCAGCCAAGAGTTCATCAGTTCGACACCAAAGTTCCTCAACCTTTACGACGCACTCGAAGTAGACCGCCCAACGCTGGCGACACTCCCATTCGTCATGGCAATCGACGGCAAGAAAAAGCTCGGTAAACGCGACGGAGCAAAAGACATCCTCGAATACGCCAAGGAAGGGTACCTTCCCGAAGCAATGGCAAACTTCCTCGCAACACTTGGTTGGAATGATGGCACCGAGCAAGAAGTATTTACCATGCAAGAACTCATTGAAAAGTTCTCACTTGACCGTGTGCAAAAGAGCCCGGCTCGCTTCGACGAACAGCGCCTACTATGGCTCAACGGCCAGCACATTCGTGCGCTGAGCCTCGATGACCTTTACACTCGCGTCACCGACTTTTGGCCAGCCTCAGCAGCGGGCGCAAGCGAAGAAAGCAAGAAGCAAGTCCTCGCGCTCGTCCAGGACCGCATGAAAACACTCGCGGATCTTTCAATTTTGACAAGCTACTTCTTTGAGGAACCGACCCCAAACTGGGAGATGGTCTCGAGCAACAAGCAGCTCGCCAAGCTCACCAACGATGAAGTTCACGCGCTCCTCGAGGAAGCGAAGAACTCATTAAGCGCAAGTGACTTTACCGCCGAAGCAATCCAGGCAACGCTCAATAATCTTCTTGAAATCACAGGACAAAAACCTGGCATTCTATTCAGCCTGATTCGTCTTGCCGTGTCATGGGCACCGTTTAGTCCTGCACTGAACGACACGCTTGCAACTCTTGGTAAGGAAGTTACTCTACAACGCCTCCAGGTTAGTCTCGATTCACTTAAGTAACAGTTAGCGGCAGCACAAGATTCTGCTATACTATGCTTATGTTTACACGCAAGCAACCGCGCGTCGTGTTAGACTCACCGGACACTAAAAAGACCAACAAATTTAAAGCATGGGTGAGCACACACAAAAAACTCGCTATTACCCTTGGGGTAGTGGGAGTGCTTCTTATTGGTGGCGCAGGTGTGGGCGCGTATTATTTCTTGAATCAAAAAGCTCCCGAGGAACCAAAGGTAGCCGTAAAGCCAAAGCCAGAACCGGCACCCGAGCCGGTGAAATACTATTCGCCGCTGACGGGTAGTGAAGTTGCTACTTCAGAAGCGACGCATCAAGCCGTGACGGGTATCATGATTGAGAATAGCCCTGATGCACGGCCACAGTCTGGCATCAAAGATAGTGGCGTGGTATTTGAGGCCATCGCTGAGGGTGGCATTACGCGCTTCCTCGTGCTCTATCAAGAGCAAAAACCGCAGCTCGTCGGGCCAGTGCGAAGTGTACGCGCCTACTACGTAGACTGGGTAGCAGCCTTCAACGCCAGCGTCGCACACGTAGGCGGAAGTGCCGCCGCCTTAGCTGAAGTTCGCAACGGCAATTACCGTGACATCGACCAGTTCTTTAACGCCAGTACCTACTGGCGCGCGACCGACCGCTACGCACCGCACAACGTCTATACAAGTTTCGAAAAGATTGACGCACTCAATACAAAGAAGGGATACACCACCTCAGCCTTCACCGGCTTTACGCGAAAAGATAGCGCCGCAAGCGCAACTCCAAACGCAACTGGCATTAATGTGACGATCAGTAGCGTCAACTACAATAGTAGCTATACCTATAATGCGACCACGAATACCTACGACCGATCAGTTGGCGGTAAGTCGCAGATGGACCGAGAAGCGGGGCAAGTGAGTCCTCGCGTGGTCATCGCAATGCGTGTCACCCAATCGACAGTTATGGAGGATGGTTACCGCGAAAGTATTAATGCGGTCGGCACCGGTCAGGCATACATCTTCCAAGACGGCACCGTCCAAGAAGTCACTTGGCGAAAACCAAGCAAAACTGCGCAAATTAGCTTTAGTGACGCGGAAGGTAAAGACGTACCGCTCGCGCGCGGCCAAACCTGGATTACCGCAGTGCCGAACGGAAAGGCAATCACATGGCAGTAAACCCACTCAAGTCTAAACCGCAACTCGTGAAGGATTTCTGGCCCCGCTTTAAGCGCGGTGCGGTTGTGATTATTATTGTCCTACAACTCCTGATTCTGGTAGCGTTGGCTGCACTACTTACCACATCGGGCTTCTTTGACGATAACCCGCTCGGATTCGCCGCAACGCTTGTCGCTCAAAGTGTATTAGGTATCGTCGCATCGGTTGTCATTTATCACCTCGTGGCACGCCCGATGAAGCACCTGCTATCCGCGCTCGTACACGTCGCTGGCGAACCGACCAATATTGCACCACCAAACCCAAATGAAACTCGCTTTGAAAAGAACGGGTTCAAGCCAGTGCTTCAGACGATCTACCAGCTCGCGTCTGACGTCAAAGATCCAATCGAGGAAGGCGCGCAAAGTGCGCAGTCCGCAATCGGACCCCAAGCACAAATCACACAACCGTCGGTCCAGTCGGTTCTTAGCTCTGCACTCGACCAAGCAATCTGTGGCTTTGTAGTACTGAACCAGCAACACCAAATCATTTACGCCAGCAAGGCTGCGCCCCTCAAAGTAGACACCAACGGAGTGCAATCACTCGACCTCATCTTCAACGACAACGATACAATCGAAACATGGTGGGCAGAGTGCGAGCAAACCGCTGTTCACGCCGAAAAGACCTGGCCACGCATTCCTAATAAACTCCCAAACGAAGAAGACCGCCGCTTCTTTGACGTCATCGCGACGTACAACAAGGGCACCGAAAGCGAAATGGTCATTACGCTCATCGACCGCACGCATCTTTACGAAGTAGGGGAGGCCGAGCTCGATTTCATCGCCTTCGCCGCCCACGAACTTCGCGGACCAATTACCGTGATTCGTGGCTACATCGACGTCCTAAGCGACGAGCTCTCAACGGTCCTTCAAGAAGATCAAAAAGAACTCTTTAGGCGCCTCGCGGTATCAGCAAACAGGCTTTCGGGCTACATCAATAACATCCTTAACACCTCACGCTACGACCGTCGACACCTGCGCATGCACCTTGCGGAAACGACCGTAAACGCAGTCTACGATACTATCCGCGACGACATGTCACTGCGTGCAAGTTCACAAAACCGCATGCTTTCCGTCAGCATTCCCGAAGGCCTTCCGACCATCGCAGCGGACACCGCGAGTCTTGGCGAGGTGTTCGGTAACCTCATCGATAACGCAATCAAATACAGCAACGAGGGTGGTGCAATTGAAGTCAACGCCGCTTCCAAGGGTGACTTCGTCGAGTGGATCGTCAGCGACCACGGCATCGGTATGCCAGCAAGCGTTGTCAGTAATTTGTTCCAGAAATTCTATCGCTCACACCGCTCTCGTGAAACTGTCGCAGGTACGGGCATCGGCCTTTACATTAGCAAGGCAATAGTGGAATCTCACGGTGGCTCAATTAGTGTCCGCAGCGAAGACGGTCGAGGCTCAACGTTCATCGTCTCGCTTCCAACTTACAAAACCGTTGCAGACAAGCTTAAAGCAGGTAATAATGGTAACGAAACCTTAATCAGTAGCGAAGGCAGCTGGATTAAGAACCATAATATGTATAGGGGATAACCAACGTGGCAATCAAAACCATCCTTATTGTCGAAGACGACCGATTCATTGGTGAAATGTACGTACGCAGCCTCAAGAAGGCTGGCTATGAAGTTGATTGGATGGTTGATGGCAATGACGGACTTATCGCAGCCCGCAACAAGCCGTACGACCTCGTACTGCTTGATGTCATGCTTCCGGAACGACGAGGCACCGAAGTCCTCGAAGCACTCCGCGGAACCGAGGATCTTATTCCAAACTCAAAGGTCATTGTACTGACCAATTTTGAACAAGACGACGAATCGCGCATGGCAATGGAATCACGCGCTGATGCGTATCTTATTAAGGCTGAAATCACACCAAGCAAACTCCTTTCTGTCATCGAACAGTTGAACTAACTATGGATAAAGACCACCGCCTGGACGCACCGGACAACGAATCGCTTAGCACCATTGAGCAGATTAGTGACCACAGTGAACTGACTACCATTTACCCACACGCACACCTTGGCTGGGAGAAAGACGAACTCATCTCTCACGACGAGCGAGAGAAGCGCCGCAACGACGAGCGACTTCGCATCAGCCTGTCACTGCGCAAATGGTTTCTCGTAATCGGTATTTTAATTCCACTACCAATCTTATTTATGGGCTTCTTAGTATCGATTGCACCCGAAATATTTGACATGAAAAAGCTTCAGTTCATGGCACTTCCAGTTCTTATTGCTACTGGCTTCTTCATCTTCCTGACCTACAAGGGCTTTAAGTATGCCTTTAAAATTTTCTACAAACACGGCACAAAACCAGTACCATTCATCCTCGCGCTCCTAGGTCTGCTTGCGCTCAGCACAAATGCAGTCTTTCTTCTTACAGAACCGCTTCATACTGGGCACTATGCAATCGATTCTGTGATCGTTGACGGGGGACTGCTTGTAGCGAGCATCCTCTACAGCCTTGCACTGGTATTTATTTGGTCATCGCCGCGCCTCACATCGGGCGCGAAGCTCGCATACGTGGGCATTATCGCGCTTCTCATTCTTATGGGAACAGCGAGTCTTTATCTGTTCTAGGTGGACAAGCGTATCGTTTTTTGCTAGTATTGTTCGAGTTGGTCCCGTCGTCTAACGGTTAGGACACCAGGTTCTCATCCTGGCAATCGGAGTTCGATTCTCCGCGGGATCACCAAAGAAAGTACGTCACTATTGCAGTGGCGTTTTTTCTTTTTACCTTAGAACCATACCTACAAACCACGTCGCTAGTAATATTGACAAAAATGGTAAAAAATGATAAAATAACGCGCGTGAACCTTGCTAATTCGCATCGAGGCACTCGCCTCGCCCTGGTTGTGTGCGTTGCCGCAACCGCGTTTCTCCTGTCCGCCTGCAGTGTGCCGAACTTGTTCGCCACGGATGGCCGACAGGTCAGCCCGGTGACGCCCAAGCCGAATTCCGGCACCCCAGAGGCGCAAGATCCGTTCCTCGAGATCGACATCACCCGGCCGGCGGATCCTCCGACCGACGAGTGGCTCAACTGGACCGTCGGTCGAGACGAGACCTATGCCGAGGAAGTCAGCGGCTACCTCGAAAAGCTCGGAACGATGGTGGGAGTTGAGGGCTTCGAAAGCCCCAACGACTATTACATGGAGCAGGGCTACGGTGCAGTCGCTCCCTTCGGGGACTATTGCATCGTCGTGCTGAACTTCGACGAGTCCTACGATGGCATGAGCCTGGCCGTCCTGTCGAGGATTAACTTCGACGCCTCGATCATCGCTAAGCCGACCTCCGACTATGAGTCGCTCAAGGCCTTCGCCAACTACTACCGCACCTGGTGTGCGCAGGGTGGCGACTGGCCAGGCACCCCTCCGGGAACTCAGTCGGATGTCACGGTCGATAAGGGGGAACCCTCGATCGGCGGCTGAGTTCACACCCTCCGTTCCCGAGCTGCACTGCGCAGCTCGGGAACGGACCGACTCACTTCCACCTAGCGGTGGTTTTTTTAATAGGGGAGCTCTTCGACCGCCACACCCATAGTCCGCGCAAACAACTCAATCTGCTGAAACTTACAGTACTTAATCGGCACGCCGTCCTCGTCAACAACCCGGTAATAATGATCGAACTGGCGTACCTCGCCCTTAAATGTTTTGGCAGAAGTCGGCTCATCAATGCGCACAATACTCCAACCTGGGTGTGCTTCAAGAATTCGTTTAATTTTTGCGTAGTGATTGAAAGCCATAGATACTCTTTATATTATAATGAAGACAATGAAACGCACCGCAAAAGATTCTCCAAAAGTCAGCAAATGGGTGAGGATACTTATTCCGACACTCCTTATTGGGGTGTGGTTTGCAGTTGGCGGTATTGGCGGGCCTTACTTTGGAAAAATTGGCGACGTCGCCAGTAACGATCAATCAACCTTCCTGCCCGCAAGTGCAGAATCAACAAAAGTAAACGAGGAACTTAAAAAGTTCCAAGATTCTTCAACCATCCCTGCAATCATTGTATTTAGCGACGACTCTGCAGCGCTCGACGCGCAAGTCATTACTGCGATCACTAAAGCAACCGCGCCACTGGCGGACATCTCCGGCGCCGAAAGTGTTTCGCCGCCAATCGTTGCTGAAGACGAAAAGGCCGCACTTGTCGTCGTAAACATGAAGAGCGACACTGACTATAAAGAATTCTCGGCCGAAATTCGTAGCGACCTCGACGACGCAAACCTTTCGGTCCAATACCAGCTAAGTGGACCAGTCGGTTTTTTGAGCGACCTCGGCAAAGCGTTCTCGGGCATTGACGGCATTCTGCTACTCGTTGCGCTCAGCGTGGTGTTTATCATTCTCATTATCGTCTACAGGTCCCCAGTACTGCCGTTCCTCGTACTTATCACGTCGATGTTCGCACTCTGCGCAGCAATTCTGACCGTCTATTACTTAGCTGCGGCCGATATCATTACGCTTAACGGCCAGGTGCAGGGGATTCTCTTCATCCTAGTGATTGGCGCCGCCACCGACTACGCGCTCCTTTTCGTAGCACGCTACCGTGAAGAGCTTGAGCGCCACGAGAAAACCTATCAAGCGCTCCTGACGAGTTGGAAGCGTTCATTTGAGCCTATCGTTGCCGCAGGCGGTACGGTCATCGCCGGGCTTCTTTGTCTACTGCTTTCGGACCTAACTTCAAACAAAGCCCTTGGACCAGTTGGTGCAATTGGCATTGCATTCGCCATCCTCGCCGCGCTGACGCTCCTACCAAGCCTGCTCCTTATGTGGGGACGAAAAGCATTCTGGCCTCGCGCGCCGCGTTTTAACAATACGTCGGCCGAAAAGAAGCAGGGGATATGGCAAAAGACCGCAGGCTTCGTAAGTCGAAGAGCGCGCCCAATCTGGATCATCACCACATTCGTACTGCTTGTATGTTCGCTTGGGTTATTACAACTTAAGGCCGATGGCGTGCCGCAAAGCGAATTTGTGCTCGGTGCTTCGCAAGCTCGCGATGGCCAAAAAATAATCGATGCGCACTTCCCGGGTGGATCGGGTACTCCAACCTATATCATTGTCCCTGAAAATGAGCTCGACGAAACGGTCACTAGACTTACGGAAGATACGGGTGTCGCGTCGGTATCGGCGAAAGCAGATAATTCACCGTCAGGTACACTCCCACTTGGCACTGAAGAGCTGCCGTATCCATTCCGCCAGGCAACCATTAAGACAGTCGATGGCGAGCTGCTTCTTGAAGTCACCCTCAACGATGCTGCGGATTCTGAAGCGGCGCAAGCAACTATCGAACGCCTTCGCACTTCGCTCCATGAAGTTGACGAATCTATCCGCATTGGCGGTACTGCAGCCGTGCAACTTGACACCAACACAAGTGCCGAGCACGACCGAGCGGTTGTCATCCCCGCAGTGCTAATTGTCATCACACTTATCCTCATGGCGCTCCTCAGGTCCATCCTCGCGCCGCTTATTCTGCTTGCAACAACCATGCTTTCTTTCGCAGCAACACTAGGAATTTCAGCCCTCGTCTTTAACGGAATATTCAATTTCCCAGGCGCCGACCCGTCAGTAGTGCTGTACGGATTTATATTCCTCGTCGCGCTCGGCATCGATTACAATATCTTCCTCATGACCCGAGTACGCGAAGAATCGAAAAAACATGGCACACGAAAAGGCGTTCAAATCGGCCTAGTTGCAACCGGCGGCGTGATTACCTCGGCAGGTATCGTCCTCGCAGCTACCTTCGCCGCACTGGCCGTCATTCCAATTCTATTCCTCGCACAACTCGCATTTATCGTGTCACTCGGGGTACTTATCGATACGATTATTATCCGCTCACTACTTGTACCCGCAATTGCCCATGATATAGGCGATAAGATCTGGTGGCCATCAAAAATTCGACGTAAGTAAGCAGTCTGCTATAGTAAGGGGACTTATGCATACACCCTCAGTACTTATTGCCGATGATACAAAAAAGCAGGTAAATGATTACCTTGCCGAGTACAGTGTTCGACGCATACGCGAGGCGGAGGCAATTGGACCGTCGTACGTACGCCTGCGCGAAGCCATTGATCGCCTTATTCAGGTTGGCGGAAAGCGCCTTCGCCCCGCCATGGTGCTGGCGACATTTCGAGCCTATGAGCCACACGAGTCGCTGAAAAGCGTACTGCCCGCAGCTGCTGCGCAGGAATTGCTCCACCTTTCAATGCTCGTACACGACGACATTATTGACCGCGACGTCACGCGCTATGGCATCCCAAACGTTGAAGGTTCTTTTTTAAGCTTCTATGAACCATTTATTGAAAGCACCGAAGAACGACGTCACTTTGCATTAAGCGCGGCAATTCTTGCGGGAGATGCGCTGCTTGCCGATGCACACCAACTCATTCGCAGTACCGATCGCCCCGCAGCACTTGTGCGGCAAGTTGAAGATATTATGTCGGAATCTGTGTTTTCTGTCATCGGCGGAGAATTGCTTGATACGGAGTCGGGGATTCTTGTTGATGAAACTATTTACCCACTCGACGTCGCGCAGCATAAAACAAGCAGCTACTCTTTCGTTGGCCCACTTACCACAGGTGCAATACTTGCGCACGCACCAGAACAAGATATTCAACTCCTCGCGCAATTCGGCACCTACCTCGGCATTGCGTATCAACTGCAAGACGATCTACTTGGTGTATTCGGAGACGAGCAAAAGACGGGCAAGAGTACCGTGAGTGATATCCGTGAAGGTAAGAGAACTTTCATGATTCAGGAATTCGAACGTCTCGCAGACAGCGACGCACAGTCTGAATTTTTTGCGATATTTCACCGTGAAGATGCGAGCGATGCAGAACTTAGTCGCGCTCGCACCCTGCTAGACGAATCGGGTGCGAAACAAGCCACGGAATCGAGAATCGCATTTTATACCAATGAATGCGAGACACTCCTTGCAAGCCTTTCACTCGAAGAAGGACGACGGGGTGTATTTTATGAACTAATCCAAACCTGTGTAGTCCGAGAATCATAGCTATGGAACTCTACACAAAAACTTCGTACGAAATAAGTCGAACCCTCACGCTTCGCTACTCAACTTCATTTGGCAAAAGCACAAAGTTGTTTCCAAAGACCATGCAGCCGCACATCTTTGCAATCTATGGCCTCGTGCGAGTGGCCGATGAAATTGTCGATACCTACACGGGCGACCATCAAGAAGCGCTTCTTGATGAACTCGAACAAGACGCCTACCGCGCACTTAAAGTTCAGTATAGCGCGAATCCTCTTGTGCACGCGTTTGCAGTAACTGCAAAGCAATTCAATATCGATGACTCGCTGATACAACCATTCTTCAGAAGCATGCGCCTTGATCTAGCGCCTCGCACCTACACACAAAAATTGTACGAAGAATATATTTACGGCTCAGCGGAAGTAATAGGACTTATGTGCTTAAAGGTATTCGTTCACGGAGATGAGAGCGCATACGCTCGCCTGAGTCCAGGTGCAAGTGCACTCGGTGCTGCCTACCAAAAAGTAAACTTCCTGCGTGATATTGCGAGCGATTACTACGATCGCGGCCGAATGTATTTTCCAGAAATAAAGTTTGAGACCTTTGATGAAGCACAAAAGCGCGCCGTTGTTGCTGATATCGAAGCCGATTTCTTGGCCGCAGAGTCATCGATACGCGACCTCCCTAAAAGCTCGCGCGCGGCCGTAGGCTTAAGCCATGCGTATTACCTCGAATTGCTTAAGAAGCTAAAAGCGACACCCATCGAAACTATCAAAAAAAGCCGCATTCGTGTCCCTGCTGGCAAAAAGGCCGCACTAGGCCTGCGTCATTCACTGAACATACAAAAAGGAACCCGCATATGGTAAAAGTTGTCATCATTGGTGGTGGAATTGGTGGACTTGCCACTGCCAATCTACTCGCGCAGGAAGGCCACGAAGTCCACGTCTACGAGAAGAATACGCAGCTTGGCGGGAGGGCAGGGCAGTTCAAAAAAGATGGGTTCACCTTCGATACTGGACCCTCTTGGTATTTAATGCCAGATGTATTTGAGCGCTACTACTCGCTTCTTGGCACTTCGACAAAAAAGGAACTCGACCTCGTGCGACTTTCGCCAGCGTACAAAGTGTACTCAGGAGACACTTCGCTTACCATTTCTGGCGACCTCAAAAAAGATGCAGCGACATTCGAGTCACTCGAAAGGGGAGCGGGCAACAAACTCCACTCGTACGTCGCGCAAAGTCTTATTACATACAGATTTGCCCTCAAGCATTTCCTGTACAGCAACTTCGATTCAGCGCGACCTTTTACGAAAGGTGAGATTTTGCGAAATGGTGCACGCATGTCGCAGCTTGCATTATCACCAATTCACCGTTATGTGGCAAAGCAGTTTAAAAATACGCAGCTCCAGCAAATTTTAGAGTACCCTACGGTATTCCTAGGAAGCTCCCCATATAGCGCACCCGCGCTCTACAGTCTGATGAGCGCCCTTGATTTCCATGATGGCGTGTATTATCCAAAGGGTACTATGTACGCAGTGGTAGAATCCCTAGAAAAAATTGGGCGCGGCCTTGGTGTGTCCTACCACACCGGCGTTGCTGTGCGCACCATCCAAACTAAATCCAAAAAAGCCACCGCGCTGATACTCGAGGACGGCAGTAAAGTTGAAGCCGATATTATCATCGCCAATAGCGATCTTCACTTTACCGAAACCTCGCTACTCGCGCCAAAAGACCAAACGTATCCGGAATCATATTGGCGCAAAAAAGAAGCGAGTCCAAGCGCGCTATTGATGTACCTTGGCATAGAGGGGAGCATTCCGGAATTCGAACACCATACACTTCTTTTTACCAATAACTGGAAGAAGAATTTCGATACAATCTTTCACGAAAAAGCCATTCCTAAGCCCGCTTCACTCTATATATCGAAAACGAGTGCCACCGACACTACCGCACCGAAAGGTAAGGAAAATATTTTCGTGCTCGTGCCGCTTCCATCAGGTATTACAATTCCTGCAGAACAACTTGAAGATCTTGCCGACACGTATCTAGAGCAAATCAAGCACACCACCGGCGTCGACCTGAAGGCTCGAACTATTTCGCGCACACTTTTTGGGCCCAATGATTTCAGTGCAAAATATAATGCATGGCAATCAAGCATGCTGGGACCGTCTCACATCCTGCGTCAAAGCGCATTCTTCCGAACTCCCAACAAAAGCAAAAAGTTACACAACCTCTACTATGTCGGTGCGTCGACCGTCCCGGGCATAGGTGTTCCAATGTGCCTTATTAGTGCCGAGCTCGTATCTGAGCGCATTCGAAAGGATATTGCGTAATGACATTCGCATACCTCACAGGACTTCTTATCGGCATCGCCGGGATGGCTACAATAGACTGGCGCTATAAGCTTGCATTTTGGCGAAACAAAAAACAAACTTGGGCAATCGTACTCACTGCAATGGCCGTATTTCTTGTGTGGGATTTCTTAGGAATTTGGCTTGGCATTTTTATTGGCGGTACGAGTCAGTATCAGCTACCATTTAGTCTTGCTCCGCATTTCCCACTCGAAGAGCTATTCTTCCTTTTCCTTCTTTCATACTGCACACTTGTCATTTATTCAGGAGTTCGCACATGGCGTTCACGTATCTAGTACTCAACATCATTTTCTGCGTCATTATACTTTTCTTGTTTGCCAGAAAATTCAAACGCCCATCCAAAAGCTGGTGGATAACGCTTGGTATCGTACTACTCTTAACACTCGTGTTCGACAACCTTGCCATATGGGCAGGATTCTTCTCTTACAATCCGTCGCTCATACTTGGCATACATTTAGGTCTCGCACCAATTGAGGACTTCTTCTACGCATTTATGGCATGTCTCCTGATTCCATTGTTGCTTGACCGATTTTCAACAGCGAAGGAGTCCGCAGTATGAGTAAGGCTGAAACCCTCAAAAAGCTATTCTTAGTATCGCGGCCTATCTCTTGGCCAAACACAAGCTACCCATTTGCCGCTGGCTACATCATCGCAACTCTTTTAAGCGGGGTGCCCCTCCAGCTACCCGCACTCATACTCGGCACCTTGTATTTCATCGGACCCTACAATCTTCTGATGTATGGCATTAACGATATATTTGACTACGAATCTGATATCAAAAATCCCCGCAAGGGTGGGGTAGAGGGCATGAAAGAGTCACGCGCGTTGCACCCCGCAATCATGCGCGCCGTACTCTGGACGAACATACCATTCATCATTGCACTGCTCGCCCTAGGCTCATGGCACGCAAACATCGCGCTACTCGTCGTTGTCTTCGCCGCAATTGCCTATTCGGCAGAAGGCCTTCGGTTCAAGGAAATCCCCCTACTTGATTCAATTACAAGCAGCCTGCACTTTGTGGGGCCACTCGTATATGCGCTGCTGCTCGTAAATTTCCCGGTACACGCATGGCCATGGGTGACTGCGTTCTTCCTATGGGGCATGGCGTCTCACGCATTCGGTGCAGTGCAAGATATCATTCCAGACAGAAAGGGCGACATTAAGTCGATTGCAACACTATTCGGGGCAAGAGCTACGGTTATCTTCTCGGTTGCGCTTTATGTAGTCGCAACGCTACTAGTACTTACTCAAGGACTTGTGTATATTCCTATCGCCGCGATGGGGGCATGCTACATCGCGAATAGCGCCCGGTTTATCACGGTGAATGACAAGACTTCTGCTTCAACAAATAAAGGCTGGAAACAATTTCTATGGCTCAACTACGTCACCGGCATGATCATAACTTTCGTCATCATCATCAATCTTTCGACTCATTTCTAGGGCGGTATTCGCTTGTATTCTTGGTGCTCTTGAGTCATACTAACCATAAGAATAAAAGGGTAGGCAGGCTAACAAAAATTCATGACACCGATTCGACTGTCGCATATCTGGTACAGACGTTTCTACGCTGCGTTATTTGCCATGTCTCTTGGCTACGTCGTCCTCTATGCACTTCAAGCCTTCAACCTTCAATACATCCCGCTTTCGGTTCGTATTGAACTACTCCCTGCAATCGGCGCGGCACTCGTCGTCGTTGCGTGTATCGCATTATTTATCCTCAATAAAAAGGTAACTTCATTTTGGCCGTCATTCATTACATTTGCGGTCTTTATCATTACCACCGCCTACATCGTACAAAGTACGGGCGGGGTGCACTCCGACTTTTTAGTTCTGTGGTCGCTTGGGGTATTTATTGCGCCTATCTTTGGCGCCTACGGCTGGGTGCCAGTCCTCGTGATGATGGGTTCATATGTTGCCGGCGAGTATATGACAGGTGGTTTACCAACTGAAACACTCGTACTTATTGCGCTCAGTAGCGCGCTTCCTTTAGCTGCTGGTGTCATTCTTTGGCGCGAAACGCCAGAGTCCGACCGCTACGCCGATCATGATGTCAAAAGCCTCGCCAACCAACTGTCGGAAGTGGCAACAAAATCTGAAATTGTGATTAACGCCATCGGCGACGGAGTTATCGCACTCGACGGTACCGGTGTCGTGCAGCTGATTAACCCGGCCGCGCAGGAAATCCTTGGGTGGGGCAAGCAGGATGCGTTAATGCTAAATTACAAATCGATCCTTAAGCTCACTAACGATGCGAACGCCGAGCTTGACCCTTCACAAGACCCAATTCAGCAAGTGCTCAACACCAACCAGCAGGCGAGGGGAAGCAAGCTTACCGCCATGACAAAATCTGGCAAGAAAATCTCCGTTGCACTTGTTGCGTCTCCGATTGGCGATGCGGGTTCGGGTGCAATCGCAGTCTTCCGTGACGTCACTAACGAACGGGCCGAAGAACGTGAACAAGCCGAGTTTATTAGTACCGCCAGCCACGAAATGCGCACACCAGTTGCGTCAATCGAAGGCTACCTTGGCCTGGCGCTCAACCCAAACACCGCCACCATCGATGCAAAAGCGCGCGACTTCATCATGAAAGCTCACGAAGCCGCACAGCACCTTGGCCGCTTGTTCCAGGACCTGCTTGACGTCTCGAAGTCTGAAGATGGCCGCATGACCAACATCCCGCGCGTCGTAGACGTCGTGCCATTTACGCAGACTATCGTGCAAGGGCTCACGCAAAAGGCAACCGACAAGGGTCTTCGAATCACTTTCGTGCCAGGTGAGGGAAACGGAACCGAGCGTGGTATCAAGAAAGTCATGCCGGTGTACTACATCAACCTCGATAACGACCATGTACGTGAAGTACTCGATAACCTCATTGAAAACGCCATTAAATATACCCCAGAAGGTGAAGTGCGCGTTGACGTCACTGGCACCGAAGACAAGGTCGTCATCACCATTAAAGACTCTGGGCTTGGCATCCCAACCGAAGATATCCCGCATCTTTTCCAAAAGTTTTACCGCGTCGACAATATGGATCGCCAATCAATTGGTGGCACCGGGCTCGGGCTTTACCTTTGCCGCCGCCTCGTTGAAGCAATGCAGGGTCGCCTATGGGTCGAGAGTGTGTTCGGATCGGGCAGTACGTTCTTCGTTGAGCTCCCTCGCGTAAGTAGCCTCGAGGCCGAACAACTTCAGGCCTCTCAGGCTCAAGAAGCCGCTCGTGCAGCGGCAGCTCAACCAGCACCAGTCGCACCGGCGGTTTCAATCCCTGTCACGTTTGCGGACACACCAGCACCAGCACCAGCACCGATTGCAGCACCCGCACCAACTCCCGCGCCTCAAGTTGCCACTCAGCCAGCGCAAGCCCAAGCCGCCCAACCACTGCCAGCGCAAGCCCAAGCTGTACCGCAAGTAGCGCCTCAACCCCAGGCGCCTGTCGCATACGCGGCACCACAAGCCTTGCCTCAAGCATATGCCACACCGCAACCACAGGCTGCTGCGTCTGCACCACAAGTTGCTCCTCAACAACTCGCCAATCCAGGCGTAAAGCCAGCCACCACCGTACCTCGAGGTGAGACCCTCACGAGGGACCAAATCAACGAACGAGTCCGACAACTCGAAGCCCTGGCGCAGCAACAGAGGGGAAGCGTGACACCTCCAGTGAGGTAATAAACGTAAGTAGTATGGTAATTTTAAAGGTACTTAGGTAGAATAAAGGTAATTATGGCAAAAATCCTACTAGTAGAAGATGACAAAAGCCTACGCGAGATTTATGGCGTCCGTTTGATGGCCGAAGGATACGAAATCGTATCTGCAGGCGACGGTGAAGAAGCGCTCGCAATGGCAATTAAAGAACGTCCTGACCTCATCGTCAGTGACGTCATGATGCCGAAGATTAGCGGGTTCGACATGCTCGATATTCTTCGTAGTACCTCTGAGACAAAAGACGTAAAGGTGATTATGATGACCGCGCTTTCAAGCGACGATCAGCGCGCCCGTGGTGAATCGCTCGGCGCCGACCGTTACCTTGTGAAGTCACAAGTTGGTATCGAAGACGTTGTCCGCACCGTGCACGACGTACTTGGCGATGGCCTTGGTGGCGCGCCTGCAGCGCAGGCACCTGCACCAATTGCCGCTCCCGCACCGGCACCGCTTACCGTTGCGCCAGCACCTGCACCAGCTCCAACGCCAGAGCCTGTTGTCGCAGCGCCAGCCGCTCCAGCGCCCGCATTTGTACCTGAGCCTCTTACTGTTGCACCAGCACCAGTAGCAGCTGCACCAGCTTTCGAGCCAGCCGCTCCCGTAGCCGCACCGGCACTTGACCCAGCATACGCTGCGCCTGCGCCCGCTCCAGCACCGCTTACCGTTGCGCCAGCACCTGCACCAGCTCCAATGCCAGAGCCTGTTGTCGCAGCGCCAGCCGCTCCAGCGTCTGCATTTGTACCTGAGCCTCTTACTGTTGCACCAGCACCAGTAGCAGCTGCACCAGCACCTGCGAGCACGACTCTCAACGAGCTTCCTGCAAACCCGGCACCATTACCACAGCCAACCGCGCCATTCTCATCTCCAGCGCCTGCATCGCTTGGCGAGCGCGTCATCGAACCACTCACGACAAACCTCAACGCCGCAGGTCCTGTCGACATCGCAAGCCAAATGGCACAAGCGCTGAACGACCCAACAAATCCTGGCCAAGGTACACCACCAGTACCGCCCGCAGCCTAGTCTTGGTATACTAGCGAGGTGAGCGAACGCTTAAATAAGTATCTTGCATTTCATCTCGGCCTTTCGCGACGTGAGGCC
The DNA here is from genome assembly GCA_001897295.1 of Candidatus Saccharibacteria bacterium 49-20. GTDB lineage: Bacteria > Patescibacteriota > Saccharimonadia > Saccharimonadales > Saccharimonadaceae > Microsaccharimonas. The sequence goes on from MKSN01000001.1 coordinate 470,075, forward strand.
GATGATTTGATTTCTAAGGGTAAAGTCCTCATTGATAACATGCCAATCGCACTTGGCGCCCGCGTTGAAGAAGGGCAGACAGTTACCGTTTCTGGCAAGCCAGTCGCGCAAAAGGAAAATTATTCCTACATCGCACTTAATAAGCCCCGCGGTTACGTGTCATCGCGCAAGCAACAAGGCGAGAATCCCACCCTATATTCACTTCTGCCAAAAGAGTATCACGCGCTGAAGCCCGTTGGACGGCTCGATAAAGACAGTAGCGGGCTTCTACTACTTACGGATGACGGCGATTTTGCATTCCAAATGACGCACCCAAAGTTTTATAAAGTAAAGACCTACGAAGTCTCGCTCAGCACACCGCTCGAGCCACTTCACCAACAGATGATTAGTGACTTCGGTATTCAGCTTGAAGACGGACCAAGCAAGCTTAGCCTTGAGCGCAAAGACGAAAGTCGCAAAAACTGGACCGTCACGATGCACGAAGGTCGTAATCGCCAGATTCGTCGTACTTTCGCTGCGCTGGGATACGAAGTCACAATACTTCACCGCACCAGTTTCGGAAATTACGCGCTGAACGAGCTCGAATCAGGCGCTTTCCAATCTGTAAAGCGTATTGACTAATCTACATTATAGTTTTATAACTACATCATGATAGTTGGCGACCCAGAAGAGCCGATGGTGGAATATAAAATGCGCGAAGGTCGTCGCATTGTTGGCTTTACCCTCAAACAATACCCCGACGTAGAAGCAGCCTATGAAACCTTCGAGCGCCCACGCCCCTCACTACTCATTGCGCAAGCAGCGACTCGTATCTGCCTCGACTATGCACACGCAACAGGTGAGATATCGGGCGCGCAAGACGTCCTGACGTACGGCATGCTTGACGTGACTCGGCTCATCATCCCTGCGCTCGCACGTCACCCATCAATTCCAAAACAACAAGCAATGGAAATTGCAGCAAGCCACAGCACGGTAATGGCCCATGCCCTTGGTGCACGTATCCCTGTCGAGCAAACCGATGCGACTCTTTTTGACCACCCCGGTAAGACATTTGATGTCAGCGCCGATGGGTCGCACATAGAAATTACCGATCCATCCATTACTCCAAATCAAGAGCGCGGCTGCGCAGCGGTGCACATCGGCGACGGCGAAATTCAAAAAGTCGATCCGCTCTTCGAGCGTTTTTCCATCTGGGCAGGACACCTCGCAGTTATTGCTCACTACGAGCACCGTCAGTAATCTTTCCGCTAACGCTCGCCAAAACCTCAAAAGTATGCTAAAATTACCTCTGTTATGGCGACAAAATTGCCCACAGTTGCGATTATTGGACGAGCGAACGCAGGAAAAAGTTCGCTTTTTAATCGTTTCGTAAAATCAAAGCAAGCTATTGTCGCCCGCGAAGCGGGTACGACCCGTGACAACGTCCTTGGTAAGGTGAGCTACGGCGATCACCAGTTCTGGCTCGTCGATACCGCCGGCCTTAAAGACCCTAACGACGAGTTTGAAGCGTCTATTCAAGAGCAGATTACTGAAGCCGCCGAAGCAGCCGATGCAATCCTTGTGGTTGTCGACAGCACCGAATACGTCAGCGACGAAGACCGTATCGTTGCAAAGAAGGCACTCAAGAGTAAAAAGCCCGTCATTCTTCTGACCAACAAAGTCGACCTTGCAGGTAACCTTCCGATTGAGGAATTCCGCCGCCTTGGTATTAAAGAGATTATCCGCACCAGCGCCGAACACACACAAGGTGTCGAAGAAACCCTTGAAGCACTCGCTGAGCTCCTTCCAGCTAAAACCGAGCGCGAAGAAACTGATGTGATTCGCGTATCACTAATCGGTCGCCCAAACGTAGGGAAGAGTAACCTATTTAACACCCTCGCCGGCAAGCAACAGGCCCTCGTTGCGAACATCGCAGGCACAACCCGTGATATTAACCGTGTACCACTCAAGTACAAGGGCCAAGCCATCGAACTCCTCGACACCGCTGGTGTCCGCCGCCAGGGTAAGCAAGAAGTAGGCATCGAAAAGTTTAGCGTCCTTCGCACCCTTCAAGCAATTGAAGAATCAGATATTTGTTTCCTTCTTATGGACGTCAACGAACTCAATACTCAGCTTGACCAACGCCTCGCAGGTATCATTGACGAAGCAGGCAAGGGCCTTGTGGTCGTGATTAGTAAGTGGGACAGTGTCATGGGTAAGGACGCCTACACACGCGATGCGCTCGCACCAAAGATTTCGAGCACCTTCGATTTCGTCCCATGGGCACCGCTCATCTTCACAAGTTCGGTTACTGGTCAGAACGTCTCAAAACTGTTCGACCTTATTCTCGACATTCACGAGCGCCGCACTCAAGAACTCAAAACTCGCCAGCTCAACGACCTTCTGCAAAAGACTGTCGCCAGCCACCCACCAGCAGGCCTCAAGAACACCCACCCGAAGCTTCGCTACATGGTACAGACCGACGTATCACCACCATGGTTCGTCATCTACGGATCAAACCTCAAGTTCCTCCACTGGAGCTACAAGCGTCACCTTGAACGCGTCATGCGTGAAAAGTTTGACTTCACTGGTACGGCAATCAAGTTTAGCTTCCGTGACGAAAAGCAAATCAAAGCCAACCGCGAAAAAGTGGCTAAGCAAACTGAAACATTCAGCTCAGAAGAAGAATAATAAGCTCCTAAAAAGCAGAGAGACCCACCCCAAAGGGGTGGGTCTTCTCGAATGAGCTGAACGTGTCAGTCGGAAGCGGCCGAAACCAACTCCTGCTCGTCACGCGCACGCCCGAAGAGGGTCTTGCCGTTCGCGCGCAGCGCCTCCATGTACTCCTTCCAGCGGTCGTAGGCGACCATGACGGTTGCCGCCAGCACCATGAAAAGCCCGGCCCACGCGAACGTGATGGACAGCTGGTTCAGTATCTCCATACCCTCCACGAAGTAGAGCAGGAAGATAGTCCAGGCCATGAAGACCACCAGGTAGCCGACGAGTGAACGCATCTGGGCGCGGAAGTGACGCACCTGGATGACGCTCAGTGCGTCGACTTCGGTTCGGGTAGCACGCAGGTGGGCACTCACCGAGTCTTCAGTCTCACGCGAAACACCGAAGATAGCGATCGAACGCATGACGGCGGCGACGAGCATGACAGATGCTCCCGCGATCAGCACGATCGTGTACAGCATGATGTCCATAGGGACTCCTTTGTTCATTCGAGGTACGAGCGATCCGCACCTCGAGGATTTTTGTTCGAGGGGATGTACTCTTGGTTGCATATTATAGCATAAAAGATATAAAAAAGCAATTGTCTGCTACAATAGACCCCAGTAATGAAACTTATTTTCGCACAAGGTAACCCAGGGACGCAGTACGCGCGCACTCGCCATAATGTCGGGTTTATTATGCTTGATGCACTGGCAGACGCAGCGAAGGCACAGTGGAAACCCGAATCTAAGTACAAGGCCGAGGTTGCGGCTATTCAGCTTCAAGGCGAGAAGGTACTGCTCGTAAAGCCGACGACTTTCTATAACGAGACTGGCCTTGCTGCACGCGCGCTTGTCGACTTCTACAAGCTCACCCCGTCAGAAGACGTACTCGTGATTCATGACGAACTGGCGCTTCCTTTCGGGACTGTACGCATCCGCGAAAAGGGGAGCGATGCAGGCAATAACGGCATTAAAAGCCTCAACGCACACCTTGGCCCAGACTACGCACGTATTCGCATTGGTATCTGGAATGAACTGCGCGATCGCATGGACGACGCGGCGTTTGTGCTCAGTGTATTTAACAAAGACGAGCAGACCCATTTGGCTGAAAAAATCACCCCAACCGTGCTGACACTTATTGATAATTTCGTCGCGGGCACACTCGAGCCAGCCAGTCATAAATTGTCATAAAATTATTTCATGTTTATGCTTGCAATACTGTAAAGTTTGTCGCATAATTACCCCTGTTTTCGATCGAGCTTGATCGTAAGACGGCAGTACTTCGTACCACCTCACCCTCAAGCTCTTGAAAAAGTAGCTTGACCAACCCCCGAAGGAATTACATGGAACCAAACGAGGACGACCCCGGACTAGCCCCCGAGGTCATCTCACACGTCGTACCCGTAAGCGCTGACAAAGACCTCCGAGTCCGACTCATCATCAACAAGGCGTTCGCGATCTACCAAGAGCTCCTGTGGTACGACCCGCACCGCAAGAACACCGAAGTTCGCTCGGTGCCAGAAGTCCTCCCCGAAAAGGTTCAGCCGAAGCGTCGTGGACTCTTCGTGCGCCAGCCTCGCACTCCTCAGCCCAAGCTCGAAGAGAAGCGGTGCTGGACCATCGGAAAGACCCTGTTCGATGCGATGGCGCATATGCCCCAGCAGCTCTTCATTGCCTCGAACGGCATCCCGTACTGCTCGTTCGTCAAGCTGGGCAAGCCCACGCGCTACGAGCAGCTGACTCCTGCGTTCCTGAACAGGCAGAGCGACTCCGTTCTGAACAGCATGCTCGCTGAGCTGCATGATGAACATCGGAGACTGCTCAAGAAACGCGCCAAGGGCAAGAAGGCCGCATAGGCTCGGAATCCTGGTCAAGCTAAAACCCCCGTCGAGAGACGGGGGTTGAAGCATTTTATAGATATTTTTTGGCAACAAAAAGGCGCCAGGTAAGGGTGGGCATCACCTGGCGCCATTTTGCCCTTTAACCCACCCAGATTTACTCAAGTGAAGCGTCGTCGATCTGCACTTGGCTAGATGCGCGCCTGGTTGAACCTCGCAGAGTCCCAACCACTACTGTATAGTCACCTCCGAGTAAATCTTTAAACGGGATCCAGTTCTCAATGAAAACTGGTGTTAAAGGGATTAGTAAGCATGCAAAGCTGTCGAAGAATGAATTCTCAAGCCAGAAAAGTGGAGGGTAGGTACTTTAAAAGCGCCTTGCACACTACCTAACATTGGCAGTACTATAAATAGTAACTACCGTTAGAAATAGGGGGTATAAGGTGCTTGATAAGCAATTGCTCGCTGTATCAATCGTTTGTCATTATAGCACCTAGTTGACGTCGTGTCAATACTTATTCTAAGGTGTACATGAAATTAGGAAAAATCAATAGACAAAGTATAGGAATAAGCGGTTTCACCTCTGTATTGAATCGTTACGAGGGCATGCCAAAAGAGCTGTATATCGCAGGAGTGCTTCCAACCGAGCGTGCAGTCACCGTTGCGATTATAGGGTCACGGAAACCAACAGCTTACGGAAAAGAAGTCACCCACAGGCTCGCATACGAGCTTGCTAAAAGGGGAGTGATTATCGTGAGCGGCCTGGCGTACGGGGTCGATGCCATCGCCCACGAAGCGGCGCTCGAAGCAGGCGGCACCACAATCGCGGTCATGGCGAATGGGTTACATCGCGTATACCCGGTAGCTCACACACGCCTTGCGGAGCGCATCATCGCGAAGGGCGGTGCGCTTATTTCCGAGCAACCAGTGGGACTCGATGCGCATAAATATCACTTCCTCGCGCGAAACCGTATCGTTAGCGGACTCGCCGACGCCGTGATTGTGACCGAGGCAGCGCATCGAAGCGGAACATTCTCGACGGTATCCCACGCCATTACCCAGAACAAAGAGGTATTTGCAGTGCCGGGGCCCATTACAAGCCTACTGTCGGCTGGACCAAACCGATTACTCCAGGAAGGCGCGCACCTCGTGCTTACGTACGAAGACATCCTGAGTGTCATTGCACCCGACCTTCTTACCGATACAAAGCAGCTCCCGCTCGGTTCGAGTCCGCTTGAAGTGCAAATCATCCAACAAATCCAGCAAGGCAACGCATCACTTGATGGCGTACTCTCCGCCGTTGACGCTTCCACAACCGAAATCCTTCAGTCCGTCACGGCCATGGAGCTTGCAGGTACACTTCGCGTCGTGGCGGGCCGGCTCTACCTTTGATTTTTTGTGCATTTTATTCTATAATAAGTAAGCTCTTTCCGGACGGGAAGGGCGCAGAAAAGACATCCGCACACCCACTGAATCGAGGATTCATGCACGAACAGTATGCGTATTTGTCGTCCACCGACTTCACGCGTATCGCAGCTGACCTGCTGCCGCTCCTCGACGCCGTCCTGGAGCACAGCGACACGCTGCGGCCCGAGATCGTCAAGGTCTACAGGCCGCACCCGCTGGCAAGGCGCCTGGCGTCAACCATCGTCCGCTCGCTTCCCGGCAAGATAGGGGAGCGCAGCTTCGGTGAGCGGCCGATCAACGAGATGCTGGGTTACAGGTTCTCGGACCCCGATCACCCTGACATCGTCGGCGTGATCGTCGAGGCCGATGGACACATGTTCATCGCCACGCCGTACCAGCCCATGCTGCGTCAGCCCTCCGAGCTGTACATCCTGCACGCCAAGCTGGAAGGCTACGTCGAGGTCTGCCTGGCCGGTGACATGGTCGGCACGGCAACGATGGCCGCGGTCAACGTCGACAACGCGCGCTACGCGATCGAGCGTCTGCTGCCCGACGGGCACCAGATGAAGCGTCCCACGCGCAAGCCGGAAGATGCCTGCATCGACGGACGCACCCGCGTCTAATCGCATCGACACACCCAGCACCCGCTGGATACCATGTCACCTCAAGTGGCGGAACTACCGTCCCGCCCTCAGCTCACGCTGGGGGCGCTCTTCATTTATTGACTTTTTATCATACTTATGCTATAATTCGCAAATCGTCAACCTCCGACCAATCCTCGAGGTTCACGTGAACTTCGAGCCAATCAGTTAGGAACCCGATCGCCATGATCGCACCCTTGCAAGACCGTCTCGCATCCATGTCCGACGACGACCAGCAGAAGTACATCGAGCGCCAGGTGCTGCTCGAGCAGCTGCTGCGCCAGTCCACGCTGCACGCAACCTTCGACAACCTCAGTCGCTACGACGAGGGCATCGTCGACCGCGGCGAGGACTCCATCGTCGAAGACACCGGAGTCGTCTTCCTCGGCGTCCACCGGACCGGCGGGGGAGGTGCACTGCACCTCGTCGTCTTCCGCGGACGAGTGTCCGGCATGAGCAGCTTCGGCTGGATCGACCCGTCGGCACAGATGATGCAGATCCACCCCGTCGACGAGCTGGTCTTCAGCCTCACCGACGAGGAGTTCGATCGACTGTTCGCCATCAAGGCGGAGATGGACACCCGTCAGCGCCGCGAAGCACAGACGCAGCCCATCGACATCGTCGATGCCATCATCGTCGACGACTGAGGAGCCCAGCTCCCGGCTCGAAGTTGCCCACCCTGGAATACGGGTGGGCGCTTCATATCTAATTGACTTTTTATTGCACTTATGCTATAATAAACAAACTAATCTCGCCCTACTTTCGAGATTACGAGATCTTCGACACAACCGAAAGGCACTATCATGACATCATTGACCGCCACCCCGACAGACCGCCTACTTCTCAAGATGCAGGACCAGCTCGCGCAGTCCGACATCGAGAAGCTGCGCATGCTGCAGGGCGTCGCCAACCTGCTGACGACTCACCAGGAGTTCATTCACCTGAACGTCTCGCTCACCGGCGCCGCCTCGCACCTCAGGGTAGCGGATGGACCGTCGCCCTACATCGACGTCAACGTGACGGTCGAAGGCAAGCGGCTCATCATGATGCCGCTGAAGCTCAAGAGCCAGACGTACGGGCTGTTCGACCCTGACACCCGTGTCGCCGACATGGTGACACTGGACGACCTGGTCGACATGCTGACCCCGAGGGGTCTGGCGGCCTACGTGGGACGACTCAACCAGCACGCACACCTGCGCGCCGAGCACCGCGAGGTCGCACTCCCGGAGATGAAGCTGCCCAAGCGGTTGTGAGAAATACTCGCAGGCCCGTCCTCTCACTACATAGAGGGCGGGCCGCTTCATTTCCAAGGGGTTTTGCTTTACAAAGTATTGTGAAGTGGTGTACACTCCACCGTTGTGCAAAGCACGTTGCAACGCACGGCAAACTTAAGCACTTATTTAGAACCCTTTAGTATACTTATATATATGTCCAAAAATCTTGTCATCGTAGAGTCCCCAGCAAAAGCAAAAACTATCGAGAAATACCTCGGTAAAGAGTTTACCGTGCTTTCAAGCGTGGGTCACATCCGTTCAATCGCAAAGAAAACCAAAGATGGCACGCCGCCAATCGATGTAAAGAATGGGTTTGCGACGACCTACGAAATCGACAGCGAGAAAACAAAAACCATTAACGAACTGAAGCGCGCCGTAAAAGCCGCCGAAGTTGTCTGGCTCGCAACCGATGAAGACCGCGAAGGGGAGGCGATTGCCTGGCACCTTTGCGAAGTCCTCAAGCTCGACCCTAAAAAGACAAACCGTATTGTCTTCCATGAAATTACCAAGTCTGCCATTGAAGAGGCAGTTAAAACCCCTCGTACCGTCGATATGCAACTTGTTCAAGCGCAACAAGCCCGTCAAATCCTTGACCGTCTTGTAGGGTTTGAACTAAGCCCGGTAGTATGGCAAAAAGTCCCCGGAGGAAAATCTGCTGGTCGCGTGCAGTCTCCTGCGGTTCGCCTTTTGGTTGAACGCGAACGCGAGATTCAAGGCTTCGAAGGCAACTTCCAATTTAAGGTCACTGCCGAATTCACTCACGAAGGCGCGACCGTCAAGGCCGAGCTTCCGCAGCGCTTCGATACCGAAGAAGAAGCCCAAAGCTTCCTTCAAAGCCTCGCCGACGCAACCTTCACCGTCTCTGATGTCACCACAAGTCCAGGCACACGCAATCCTGGCGCACCATTCACTACTAGTACCCTCCAGCAAGAAGCCAACAGTAAGCTTGGCTTCGGGTCTCGTGCAACCATGTCGAGTGCACAAAAGCTCTACCAAGAAGGTAAGATCACCTACATGCGTACCGACTCAACCACGCTCAGTGGTCAGGCAATCGCTGCCGCAGCAGAATTTATCAAAAGTGCGTTCGGTGAAGAATACTCACAAGTCCGCCAATTCAAGACTAAATCTGCCAGCGCACAAGAAGCTCACGAGGCAATTCGCCCAACCGATATGGCCGCTGAAAAGGGAAGTAGCAACGACTACGACCAAAAGCTGTACGACCTAATTCGTCGCCGCACACTTGCGAGTCAAATGGCACCTGCGAAACTCGAGAAGACCGTTATTACCATTTCAATTAGCGGCTCGACCCAAAAGTTCGAAGCTAAGGGTGAAGTCATTGTATTCGATGGATTCCTTAAAGTGTATGGTGGGGGTAAAAAAGACCCAGATATTCTTCCTGCAGTTGCTTCTGGCGACCAACTTGCCCTCGAACATGCCGACGCGCGCCAAACATTCGGTCGCCCGCCAGCTCGTTTCACCGAAGGTTCACTCGTCAAAAAACTTGAAGAACTTGGCATTGGCCGCCCTTCAACCTACGCCACGATTATTAACACCGTCCAGGTGCGTGGCTACGCCGAAAAGGGTGAGGGCGAAGGTACCGAACGCGACGTCATTACACTTGCCGTCACCCCAGGTGCAACAGTTGCGCGAGAAATCGTACAAGAGAAAACCGGTGCCGATAAAGGCAAGCTCGTACCGACATCTGTCGGCATGATGATTAGCGACTTTTTGAGTGACCATTTCGAACAAGTCGTCGACTACGGCTTTACTGCTGACGTTGAGGAAGAATTCGACCAAATCGCAACTGGCGCATTGGCGCGCAACGTCATGCTCGAAAAATTCTACACACCGTTCCATAAGCTTATCGAGCAATCAGGTGGCATCGACCGCTCACAGGTTGCCCAGGCAACTCCAGTAGGGACCGACCCTAAAACTGGCAAAATGATCTTCGCACGTATCGGTCGGTTTGGACCAATGCTGCAGCTTGGCGAGGCTAAGAATCCCGACGGCACCGATAGCGACGAAAAGCCGCAATTCGCCCCAATGCCTAAGGGTGCCCGCGTCGACACCGTCACACTCGAGCAAGCGCTGAAGGCATTCCAACTTCCACGTCTCGTGGGCGAAACCAAAGAGGGTCTTCCTATTAAAGCCAACATCGGTCGCTTTGGTCCGTACATTCAGGTTGATAAGCTTTTCGTCAGCATTAAGCCCCTCGACCCACACACCATTACGCACGAAGAGGCCCTCGAACTTTACGCCGCCAAGCTTAAAAGTGAAGCCGAGAAGAACATCGCCGACTTTGGCGACGGGGTCAAAGTACTTAATGGACGCTATGGCCCTTACATCACCGATGGTAAAAAGAATGCCAAAATTCCAAAAGACACCGATCCAAAAACCATCACTCACGAACAAGCTAAGCAGATGATTGCCGACGCCCCCGAGGCCAAGGGCCGCTTCGCACGCCGCACCACAACAGCAGCAAAAAAAGCACCGGCTAAAAAACCTGCAACTCGCAAAAAAGCTGCCAAGAAATAGTGCTACAATAAGCCCATATGAAAAATCGGTGGGCACCCGGCTTTACAATCGTTGAACTCATCATCGTCGTGGTGGTTATCGCGATTCTCGCAACCATCTCTATCGTGGGATATAACGGGGCAACAAAGCTCGCACTCTCAACCGCGGCAAAAAGTGACCTGCAAAATGTTTCGACCGCCATGGCGCAAGAGCTGCGAAAGCACGCAGAGTACCCCGAACAACTTCCCGATGAAGTCAAAGCGTCAAATCGCATTACACTTAACTTCATCGGTTCAGGCGAGCTGCCTTACTATAAAAATCTCAACGCAGTACAGGGTGGTATGGTAATGGCAAAAGCCTGCCAGGACCTTGTTGACGCGGGATACGGGAAAGGTACGAGTCAGGGCGGCCAGCTACGCGACTACGTCACGGGGTGCGGCAACTGGAATGACGATAGCATGCAAGTCACTGGATGGGACTCGAAAGTGTGGCCAGTGCCCGTTCAAAAGCAAGCACTGCTCGATTACGGCAATAATTTCCACACTTCTAACTCTTGGGATATCGACCAAGATCGCGTCATGAAAAACTTCTACACCCAGATGGTTTCGCGCTACGAACAAATGGGCGGCACCTTCCCGGTCACCAGCTTCTGGGACTACTGGGCAACACCTACAAATGGGGGAGTAATGGCGCAGCCCCTTGATGCGAATGCACCCACAAGGCCTTACTACTGCGTGGAGGCTGAAGTACAAGGCCAACCCGAACTTATTTGGCACGTCACAGAGAGCGGCAAGATCGAATCCGGCAGTTGTTAGGCTAGCAATACCACATCTTGTGGATAACTAAAGCGTCAAACCACTATATACACAGTCTGTCTATTTCATGCTACAATAAGTTAACTAAACAAATTCTTTGACATATTTTACATAATATTGTAAAATGATATTAAAGAATATGAATAGAAGCTAATTCCAAGCCAGAGGTGGGGGCAGAGGAAAGAAAGACAATCCAGATGACTGACACTACTGAAACCAAGCCGACCGTCGACCTCAAAACAGGGGTCACGGACATCGTCGCTCTCATCGATCAAGAACGCGAACGAGAGATTATTACACGCCGCTTCGGCCTTTACGACCGCCGTGAAACACTCGAACAGATTGGTGAATTGCTTGGTATCACCCGTGAACGCGTCCGTCAGTTGGAAAAAGCTATTCTTATTCGTCTTAAAATTGCCGCAGAAGAGGGAAAGACCGACACTGTTGCACAGCTTGAAAAAGTATTTATTCGCCAGCTAAGCGAAATGGGGCGTGCTGCTCGCGTATCCGACCTGGCCGACAAGCTGTACGGCAAAACCACCAACGCTCAAGAACGTGCCCACGTCGCCTTCATCGCGACACTTGCCCCAAACCTTACTGTTATCGACGAAAACGACAACTACCACCAAGCGACCGCAGTGGCCGAATATGGCGACGAAAAGAAACTTAAAGGCCGTGTTGATGACATCGTAAAGCTTATTAAAGAAGCCAAAGAACCACAAAGCGTCGACCAACTCTTCGACAAGCTCAGCTACGAGCACCCCGCACAGGTTGCAGCACTCGCAAGCATCAGCAAGCAACTCGCACACCTGCGCGACGTATGGGGCCTTACAAAGTGGCCAACCGTCAACCCTAAGAACATCCGCGACAAGATCTATGTCATTCTTGCCGACAACAAGAAGCCAATGCACTTTAGCGACATTGCAAAGTCTATCAAGGACAGCTCTTTCAAGCGTAAAGACGTCACCACTCAGGCGATTCACAACGAACTTATCAAGGACAAGCGCTTCGTCCTCATTGGTCGCGGCATCTACGCCCTCGACAACTGGGGCTACAGCAAGGGTACCGTCAGCGACATCATCGCCGACGTACTAAAGGATGCAAAAGAACCGCTTCACCGCGACGAAATCGTCAAGCGCGTACTCAAGAGTCGCCAGGTGAAGGAAACAACCATCCTCCTCAACCTTCAAAGCAAGCCGCAGTTTAAGCGGGTTGCGAAAGCAACCTACGTCCTCGCTGACGAAGCTTAAGCATTATTGCCTAATCTTTCCAGAGGTGAGAGAATAGAGTCAAGCTATGGAATTTATTGGCGCACTACTGAATTTCTTCCTGCAATGGTACATTTGGCTGCCAATCGTTTTGGTGCTCGCGTACTTGACGCTGCGTAACTACAAGAAAGCTGAAATTATCCAACAACAAGAGTCCGATCTCTTGATTCTTGAGATTCCAAAAACCAACGACAAAAAAGAACTCGCAGCCGAGCAAATGTTCGCAAGTCTTCATGGTATTCTTCGTGACCGCGAAGAGCTCAAGGCAAACGGGGGCTTCCAAGAGCACCTCAGCTTCGAGTTCGCATCGGTGAACGGCCAAATCCGCTTCTACGTCTGGGTGCCACGTCAACTGCGCAGCTTCGTTGAAGGACAAATCTACTCTCAGTATCCAACGGTCCAAATTCGTGAAGCAGAAGAAGACTACACCTCTCACGAGCGCGACCATAGCGTCGTCTACACCACCGATATCGTCCTCACGGAAAACGAAGTGCTCCCAATTAAAAGCTTCCAGAGCTTCGAAGTAGACCCGCTTGCAGGTATTACCGGAACACTCGCAAAGCTCGAGACCACTGGTGATGAAATGTGGGTGCAAATTCTTGCACGTCCTATTGCCGACGATTGGCACAAAACTACCGAAAAATGGGCGAGTGGTGTGCGCGCAGGCAAAAGTTCTTCAACCGTAAAGTACCTTGGATGGCTTCCGCAAGTCCTCGAGGCACTCTGGAAACCACCTGAAGCGGGTGAGAAAGTCACGATTGCAAAAGAACTTTCAGATCGCGACAAAACTCGTATCTCTGAAGCCGCAACCAAAGCGACCAAACTTGGCTACCAAGTAAAAATTCGCGTTGCCTACCTTGGTGAAAACCAAACGACCGCCCGTCAGCAGTTGCAGGCGATTGTCGGTACATTTAAACAGTTCAACTCAACCAACCTCAACGGCTTTAAGGCGAGTGGCGCCAGCTTTGCAAAAGAAAATCTCATCCCATACCGCGACCGTCAATTCGGCGCAGGTGGGTTTATTCTTAATATCGAAGAGCTCGCCAGTGTCTACCACCTTCCACACACCAACGTGGAAACTCCAAACATTGTCTGGGCAAGCAGCAAGACTGCCGAACCACCTGCTAAGCTTCCTATCATCACTGGAAATCCCGCAATCGATGAAAACATCAGCGCCTTTGGCCTGACCAACTTCCGCGGTATCAATCACCAGTTTGGTATGACGCGCTTCGATCGCTCCCGACATGTCTATATTATCGGGCAGACCGGAGCGGGTAAGTCGGGTCTCTTGGAACTCTTCGCCTTGAGCGACATCTTCCACAACCAAGGCTACGCGATTATTGACCCGCACGGTGACCTTGCTGTTAATAACATGAAGTTTATCCCTGGTAGCCGCATGAAAGACGTCGTCTACTTCAACCCAGCCGACACCGCGCACCCAGTAGGGTTTAATCCGCTTGAAGTTACGAACCCAGAACAGAAGAGCAACATTAGCTCTGAGGTCATTGGGGTGCTCAAGCGTATGTTCGGCGATTCATGGGGTCCTCGCTTGGAGTACATCCTTCGCTATACCATTCTCGCGCTCTTGGACCGTCCGTCGACCACCATGCTTGATATTTCCCGCATGCTGACCGACAAGAAGTTCCGCAAAGAAACGCTCAGCTACTGTACCGACAGCGTCGTACTGCAGTTCTGGAACGTCGAATTCGCCAGCTGGAATGACAAGTTCGCCAGCGAAGCAATCGCACCGGTGCTTAATAAGGTAGGTGCTTTCACCGCCAACCCAACCATCCGTAATATCATCGGCCAGCCAAAGTCGACCTTCAATATTCGTCAGATTATGGACGAAGGCAAGATCCTTATCGTCAACCTTTCAAAAGGCCTTATCGGTGAAGACAACGCTGCGATTCTTGGTTCATTCCTCGTGACAAAAATTCAACTCGCTGCCATGAGCCGTAGCGACATCCCGAACATCGCCGATCGCCGTCCGTTCTATCTTTACGTGGACGAGTTCCAGAACTTTGCCACCGATTCATTCGCAACCATCCTGTCCGAGGCCCGCAAGTACGCCCTTAATCTTACCGTGGCGAACCAGTACATTGGACAGATGACCGACACCGTACGCGATGCAGTATTTGGTAACGTCGGTTCAATGATTTCATTCCGCGTTTCAGCCGACGACGCACCACTACTTGCCAAGCAGTTTGAGCCACAGTTCGAACCTGGCGACCTTCTGCAAATGCACAACCGTCACTTCATCATTAACATGGTAATCAACGGTGAGAAGGCCCCAGCCTTTAGCGCCACGACACTAAAACTCCCGCCAGAGCAAATCGATAACTCACCGCAAATCATCGAGAACTCACGCCGTCTTTATAGCCGCCCGCGTGCTGATATCGAGGCCGAGATTAACGCGCTCATCAATACACCCGCACCATTGCAGCCACAGGTTAATAAGGCCGCCTCAACCGACCAAGACCCAAACCTGCCACGCACCCCAGCCCAAGCCAAGCTCTGGCCAATTGACGCGGGCGCTAAGGCCGTCGAATCGCTTATTGAGCCACCAATCGCCTCAAACGCGCCAAGCAGCCTAGAAGGACCTCAGGCGGCCTTTGGCAGCGAACCAAACCCTGATGCGCCCGCAAAGAAAAAGCGAAAGCGCACGCGTAAGCGTAAGAAACCAGCCGAAGCGGTCGAAACGCCATCATAGAACCCCTTAGATAAGGGGTTCTTGTTTTTCAAAACCGATATCTGTATAGTAGGGAAACCGTCCACCAGAGGAAGGAACACGAGTGAACGAAGAGGTCACCGACGACAACGACCCCTTGCGGGGACTTGAGGCATCGTTCGGACTGCACTACATCGGACAGACGATCGGAAGGACAGTAAGCAAGATTCGGGCCGATATGGTCTACCGACTCGAGCGGCTCGAGCGCTACACGGAATACGTGCTGGGGATGTACTACACGTACGATCAGCGCCAGTACGCAGAGGCCGAGGTCTTTCGTCTCCAGGTCGAGCTGGCCGAGCTCCACGAGGAGCTTATCAACACGCTCGTCATGGCACCGGACATAGGCCGACCGATCTACATCAACACTTAGCCCCGTCAGCCCGTCGAGAGCCTCGCGCCCTCCGGGGTGTCGGGGCTCTCGCCATTTCAAAGGGGGCATGCTATACTTCAAGGGTAATTAACAAATCGACGTATCCAGAGTGCAGCGAGAGAACTAGCTCAATGACCTGCCGGCAACCAGTCTTATCATCTCCCAAAGAATGAGGACACGGTGCCCCTTCTAGCCCTGAAGAACTTCGGGGGAAGATAACAGACCTCGGACACTCCTTGGTATCTTCCCGCGGCCCAATTCAATAGGGCGGAAAGATGCGTACAAAGGAGTATTTTTTATGCCAACAATCTATCGAACTGCCGAGAGTGTTTCCCCGAAGCACCCAGACAAAATCTGCGATCAAATCTCAGACGCCATCCTTGACGCGCACCTTAAAGAAGACCCGCACGCACGTGTCGCCGTCGACGTCGCAGGTGCCCACGGAAAAATCTTTATTGCCGGTGAAGTCACCTCAAGAGCCACCTCTGTTGATATTAGGGCCATCGTCGACCGCCTCGCAGGCACAAAACTCGACGGCTCGCCTCTAGAAATTATCGAGAGCATCGAAGCGCAAAGTCCTGAAATTGCCCAAGGGGTTAACACTGGTGGGGCAGGGGACCAAGGGATTATGGTTGGCTATGCCACCAGTGAAACACCCGAGCTTCTTCCGCTCGAATACGTACTGGCACGAAATCTTAATAAATTCCTTTACAAAACCTGGCCGTATGACGGCAAAACCCAGATCACCACCCTTGATGGGGAAGTGATCGCGGTCGTCACAAGTTTCCAACACGCACCAAAAAGCGAACTCACTGCGAAAGTAGAAGAATGGCTCGAACAAGACCCGCTCGTGCGCATTCACCAAGAAAATTTCGCGCTTCACGTCAACCCTGCAGGCGACTGGGAAGTAGGCGGCTTCGACGCAGACTCCGGCCTTACCGGACGCAAACTCGCTGTCGATAATTATGGCCCACGCGTCCCGCTTGGTGGTGGGGCATTTAGCGGCAAAGATGGCACAAAAGTAGATCGATCAGCCGCCTACATCGCCCGCCAAATTGCCATCGACTACCTCAAGAAACACGACGCACGCGAAGTATTCGTCTATCTTGCCTACGCAATTGGCTATCCGCAACCTGTCGAAGCGACCGCTATTGTTGACGGCATCCAACAACAGATTAGCGGCTACGACCTCACCCCTGAAGGAATCATCCAGACACTTAACCTTCGTACCCCAGGATTCGAAGCCCGCGCCAGGTATGGACATTTCTAGAAATCATCGTATAATAAACGATTAGCTTATCCTCTCGACAACGAAAGGAGGTGTCCGATGGACGCCAAGGATAACGCGTACCTTGAATTCCTGGAAGCGCAATTCGAAGAAGAGAAGTGCGAGACACGCGAAAAGGCAGCACGTCGCGCCCGGAGACATTCCCGCGCCGACATGCACGCAAATTCGCCCCAAAGGGAGTGGGTGTTCTGGCTCTGCTGGACGCTCTACGCCCCGGGGCTCTCGTCGCTCCTGATCATCGGCATCGCCTGGATGGTCAACACCTCCGGAAGGGGGCCTCTTCTGAAATGAAGCGACTCGTCACGAAGTGTGTTGAGTTTGTCCGTGAGGTGAGTGGGTGGCTCACGGTTCTTTTTTGGACCTTCATCGCCACTCTTGTAGTGGCCCTTGGAACCGTCTGGTTTTATGGCCTTCCGATCCTCGCATTCGGCATGCTCACGCACCTGAAGTAGAAGGGAGGGGCCTATGAGGCTTCTCGATCACATCATGTATCCACTGAGCTTTCCCGCAAGGATGGCTCGACTCGAGCAGAAGTTCGTCGCCCAAGAGGCGGGGACTCACTCATGGGAGGAGGTGGTAGCGATCATGACCACACCAAACAGTCCGCACGATGCGCCCCGTCGCATTCGTCTGAGTAAGCCGAAGCTGGCCGTCATCTGGACAACCGTCGGCTTCTTCTTCCTCTACGCCTTCAACGTCATCGACGTATAGGGCAGGAGGGGCGAGTGCACGCTTCCCTGTTATTCAAGTAGGCCCGGTGCCTGCGGTCGAAGGACTCATCCTCCCGCAGCACGGGGCCTTTCGACTTTCCGCGCCCTCCATGCTACACTTTTGGCATGGCAGAGAGCGATGTATTTCGAGAAATTTCGCTCGACGAATTCCGTCGAAGGCATGACCATGTCGAATCGCGAATCACCATTGGTCAACTTGCCACCATTCGCTCTCAAATCTTTCTAGAAGCCTACAGCGTCAATGCGTACATGGAGCGCATTGAAACAGCCGTGGGATTTAGCGTCGCAGTTGAACGTATTGAAACCCCGGCCTCGATTGCGCTGGGCACTACGACCGTGCGACTTCTTTTTTATTCCAAACTTCAGCTTCAGGAAAAGCCGGCCGTCTCACGTATTGCAACCATACATCCGCAAACTCACGCCGGTGACGACGCACCCGCGATTTGGCGCATCCCGCGCGATGACGCCTTTAGGACGCCGCAATTTCGATCTATTACCGAGGGATTCTTTTCACGCTGGGTTGACGACGACATCTCAGATGCCTGGCGTGAGCTGTACGAGCATCCAGAACGCACCAATATAACGCCGCATTCACCCCTGTTGCATCAGAGGTCACCGTTTACGCCCCCTACCAAGAGGGAAAAACCCTAGTTTTACCCCTTAAAATTTTATCGAACATAATTAGAACATTCACCATAAGGGCCTGGATGGGGTGTCTATAAACATGAATACACATAACAAGGTGTCCAAAATACGAAATTGCGAACTCAGGGCGTGATTAATAGGCAATAGCAAAAATACAGAAGCGCGAAGCAGAGAATTGTGAAATTATTTTCAAAAACCAGGCAGAAAGAGTGGCATAAGTTATCATGATTTGAATATAGACTTAACGTCGCACAATATATCTTTTACGAAGTGCATATATATGAAATAAGATGAATACTCATCCATCTTATTTAGCCCCCTAAAAGAGAAGTAACCGGTAAACTTGTCATACTCACACTATTTATACTGTTATTACTACACGTGTTATTACTGCCGATATGATCAAAGCCTCAGGCCCTCAGCCAAGTCGGCCCTAAGGGCGTTGTATATTTGTACATCAGTATTTGACTTATCCACAGTTTCAGTGCCATATTTGCTTTTTTCGTAAAATGATTATACTACTCTCCTTCTGCTCCTCTACCCCGCTTTTTGACTTTTTGTTATTTTGATATCAAAATATACTTTTTTACACAAAATCGAACATGGAACAAAAATAGAACATTGATATATGAAAAAGAGGGGGAAGAGTGTACCAACTTGGCGCCCAGACCGCCTCAGTGCCAACTCGCGTCGTCGCTACTTGTACGCTGCACGGCCCGAGACCCGCACATCAACGTACCCTGCCCCACCACCTCCGTGTGATTCCAAATATTTAAGGGCGCGGTCAGCATCTTCCATCTGCTCCCCTGCTCCCCTGTCGATCGAAAACTTTACATAAGTTGTTTTGTTTTCAAAGTACACGTCTACCTGGCGTGTTGTACCAGTTGGGAGGATCGCTTTTACAGGGGTATATCCCCTACCCTGCGCCTCTGAAACAATACGCCCCAAAAAGCCTAGTAGGCGCGTTCCCACTACTGCACTTCCCTGCTCTGGACTGACGCCACTTTCATCAACAATCTGTACTGTTGGTGCATCGTAATAGTTCTTCTCAAAGACCACACCATCAGCGTCGACGTAGTACTGCTTGCCGTTAATTTGCCACCCCGCAACAGGGGTGCGGAAGGTAACGGTAAAGTTGCTCTGGGCAAGCCCGGGCATGCCGCTCAATTCGAGGGTCTCTACCTCTGGAAGTTCACTTGAAACGAAGGCGCTTAATGCGGTCTCGTCGAGTGACGCACGCAGACGTTGTGCTGGGTTCAGATTTAAATATTCACTTACCGACTTTTCATATACGCCATTGTCGAAGGTGGTCGACAGCTGCTTCGACGAAGTCATGACATGCACCTGGGCGATGAGCTGCCACAGCAAGAGTGCGAGCGCAACAACCGCGACGGCAACAATCAAAAAGATGCCGCCAAGCTTACGACGCTGTAACGCAAGAGTGTGCGCCTTTTGGCGAGACGATTCCTCGGGAGTATTATGCCGGTAACTACTGAGTGTTTGGTTGCGCCTAAATTGCGTTTGGGGCGCCTCGACAGCTGATTTTGAAGTGCGCGTCGCCCCGGCGTCAAACTCATCCTCAGCAACACGTCGACGACGTGGAACAGGCTCATTTGCACGAGAATTTTTCTTTTTCGAAAACATGGTTACGCTTAGTATAGCACCTAAGCGCCTCAAGCAGGACTACTTACGCGCCCCAAGAATCAAGCGGGCTACATCTTTGGCGGCATTTGGCTTCGCGAAAGTCCCGAAGCGCTTCGCCATTGTCTTGGTAGTCTTTGGATCGTTAAGGTAGTTAGCGACTGCTTTGACGAGCAGTTGCGGGCGTTCTACCGTTGCATCTTCATCAAGCACCACAGCCACCTGCGCCTCGCCGTATACGGCAGCATTCTTAAGCTGGTGACCGCCGGTTAAAGCCGCATTAGGAACAAGAATAGTAGGCTTCTCAAGCGCTGCAAGTTCAAGAATTGTCGTTGCGCCCGCTCGTGTCACCACGACGTCAGCCGCCCCAAGGAGCTCGTGCATATTGTTTACAAACTTATGCAGCTTGAAGTCTTTCGTGTCTGGGTGCTGTAGGCGAAGTTCATCGTAGTGCCCTGCCCCACTGACCAAAATAACAGAGGTAATATCAAGCAACTTATCGAGCACTTCAAGTGTCGTGTTATTAAGGCGCGTCGCACCAAGCCCGCCACCCGTCACGACAGTAAGGGGTTTCTTTGGGTCGACGCCCCACTGCTTTTTTGCTGCGACTTGCTCGGCAGCACTGAAAGGGCGGAACTTTGCATTCACAGGAATACCCACGTATTCGGTGCGGTCCTTAGGGTAATTGTAGTACTCGAGTGGGGCGCCCGTGGCAATCTTCGTTGCCCAGCGCGACAGTACGCGGTTGGTAAGCCCAGGGTGCGCATCGGAGTCGTGAATCACCAACGGAATGCGCAACAAGTGAGCGGCCATTCCCACGGGAAGACAGACAAAGCCCCCTTTAGTAAAAATGACGTCCGGTCGCCACCAAAGCAACTTCCAGAAGCTCTGTAAAAAGCCACCGGCAATCTTAAATAAGTCAACAAAATTCTGCCACATAAGTGATGGCCACATAATATGCTGCCAAAGAGTCAGGTGATGATAACGGCGAAGCTTTCCTGATGCAATCGTCTCAACAGCAATCGAATCATCAAAGGCGCCTACAATAGAGGCTGCTTGCTGCGCAAAGTGCACATCACACCAGAATTTCAATTCGACGTCGGGTTCAAGTGTGCGGAGCTCTTTAAGCACCGCGACGACTGGCGTAACGTGTCCGCCGGACCCCCCGCCTACTGCGAGAATCCTCATCTGTTGCCTCCTTTATACGTGATGAATGTACGGTGTATTTTGAAAGTTGGAACACCAGTCCAAGCGCCGCTGCAATAAAGATCATACTCGTACCACCATAACTGAGTAGTGGCAGTGTAATACCGGTCAATGGGAAAATACCAATCATAGCGGCTATATTTAGGATAACATGGGCGCCGAGCCACCCAAATACGCCCGCTGCGAGCAGCTTTAGGCGCAGATCAATCATTCCGTCCATAACACTTAAAAGACGCATCAGAAGCGCCACAAAGAGGCCCAGGAGCGCAACAGTCCCCACGAAGCCAAATGTCTCACCAATAATGGCAAAGATCGAATCATTCATCGACTCCGGAAGATATCCAGACGCCTGGACACTACTGCCAATTCCTACACCAAACATGCCGCCCGAGCCAATCGCAATCTTTGCGTGCTGAATGTGATAGGCGTCCGCGTCCTCAGTTGAGGTATTGTCACCCTGCAAGTACGTCATCACGCGCTCGACGCGGTGCGGCGACGTAAAAATCATCACCATTCCAGCAACGAGTAACACGCCAAACAAACTAAATATGATTTTCTTATTAATTCCCGCCACAAACAGCATTGCCACAATAATCGCCGTCAGTGAGATACCCGTACCGAGGTCCTTTTGAATTCCAATCACGAAAAGCACCGCAAAGCCCGCGATAGCCGCCACTGGAAGAAGCGTCTCTTTCCAGTCGTTAATCTTCCCCGTCTTCACGCGTACGGCAAGAAATACCGCAAGATATAGAAGCAACCCAAACTTGAGGATTTCCGCAGGCTGCACACTTCCAAGTGGTCCAAGTTCAATCCAACGGGCCGCGCCATTCGTCGCTTCGATAACCCCGACCCAGTACCCCACCGCAAGCAGCGCACAAGCAATAAATCCAGCCCATAGCACCTTCGCACCGTGTTTCAAGACAAAATTATATGGCACAACCGACATCGCCCAGAATGCACCCAGCGCAAGTCCGATACTAAGAAGCTGCTTCCAGAAGAAATATCCCGAGTCATATTCAAACCCAAATACTGAGTTCATCAGGTTGGCACGCTGCGGGCCGATAGCGTAAATAACAAGCAGTCCAATAAACATAAGGAGCACCGTGAAAATGACAATCAAGCGATCGCCGTGGTGCTTACGAATCACACCCTCGGGTGTGGCACCGCGCCTTTCACGCCACCCAGCGGCCATTGCTAGATGTTACCCCCGGCCAGTGCAACCATCACACCTACAAACGAAGTAACTGCAGCAATAACCCAGAAGCGCATCGTTACCTTTGTTTCAGGCCAGCCAATTGCTTCGAGGTGGTGGTGAATCGGCGCAGAAATGAAGATCTTACGCTTAAAGACCCGCTTGCTAAAGATTTGAATGAGGCTTGAGCCCGCTTCAATCACAAATACCAGGCCGATAATCGGAAGAATAAACAGCGTGTCGGTCAGCATTGCCACGACACCAAGCGATGTACCCAGCGCAAAGCTTCCCACGTCTCCCATGAAGAATCGAGCTGGATGAATATTAAACCAAAGGTAGCTGAGTAGCGCCCCTACTACGGTGAAACAGAAGCCTGCCATAAGTGGGTTACCTTGCATAATTGCAATCACACCGAAACTACCAAATGAAATTGCCGCAAGGCCGCCCGCAAGTCCATCAAGGCCGTCGCTAATATTTACGGCGTTACCTGTTGCGACAACCACAAAGGCAAACAACGGAATAATGAGCCAGCCAAGGTGCCACTCACCTACAAACGGTACCGTGACCGCAGTAACGTCAAGGCGGTCAAAGAAGAACCAGCCAAGTACTAGGCCGATACCGGTAATCATCAAAAACTTAAAGCTCGATCGAAGCCCCGCCACACCCTTGCCGCCGCCACGGATGTTAATAATATCGTCAATCAGTCCAACCAATGCACCCCCGGCAAGTGCCGCTAGGGGCAGCCATGTCTCGCGACGGTCAAGATTGAAGAAGAAGGTCACAATCACAATCGCCAGCACGAAGACCATACCAGCCATTGTGGGAATGTTGCGCTTGAACTTTGCGGCGTGGAGCTTCGTAAACACTGACAGCTTTTCACCAGTGGTACTCTCGGTGCGTTGGCGCTTCCAAAACTTAAAGCGATACGCAACAAATGTATAGACAGGCGTGAGAAGCATCGCCAGCACAAACGCGCCCACACTCAGAATAAATGTCTGCAGTAGTGCGTTATTGAGAACTTGGTTTACGGGTTCCATATTTGTTTAGCCTTTCGGTTGGATCTTTAGGTAATCAAGCATCCAGTTTGAGATATCAGTGAAGATTGGCATCGCATCGGCTGAACCGCCCAAAATGCGGTGATCGCCGTGGATTGATACCATTATGACATATTCTGGGTGATCTATATCACTTCCGCCGTATCCAAGGTAGGTCGCGATTGTTTCGTCGTCGGCGTACACCCCATTCTTAATCACCTGTGAGGTACCAGTCTTACCACCGATATAGTAGCCGGCTTTATCAATTCCCCTAAATGACGAGCGCGCCACATGAGTCATTTCTTTAATCTGCTGAGACGTTGTTTCCTTAACAACGCCAAGCTTTGCCGGTTGCGGGGTTGCATTCTGGACGTACTCCCCTTCGCCGTTCACGTAGCCGCTAATAACAGTTGGTTTGTAGTAGTTACCGCCGTTGATCAGTGCGCAGAACCCGCTCGTCACTTGAATAAGCGTCGCATCAAGTCCTTGCCCGAATGACATGTTCGAATAGCGTACCGCGTTACCATCGGCGTCATCAGGGGAAATGATAATTCCCTTCTGCTCATTCGCAAGTTCAATGCCAGTGTTTTGCCCGAGGCCAAGGCGGTCGTGGAAATACTCGTACATTGTGTCACGAGCGGTCTTAGTAATATCTTTACCATTCCCAAGGCGTTCAGCGAGCGTAACGAAGCCGGTATTAAGCGACCAAGTCAGCGCGGTTTGGAATGAAATCACCCCCGTGTGGCCCTTAGTTGCGTTTGTAATTGTGCGGTCATCCACCTTAATCGAGTCGGTGTTGTAGTAGGTGTCATTTGCCGTCGCAACGCCCTTGTCGATTGCAGCCGCCATCGTATACGTCTTCACGTCAGAACCCGGTTCGTACGGCGCAGAAATTGTACCATTATTGAATAGTGCCGCATCGTTCACTTTGTAGTATTCAGACGGATTATAAGTAGGTAGATTCGCCATCGCCATGACGCGGCCGGTATTAGGGTCCATGACTACGACACTCGCGTCAGTTGCGCGGCTGCGCTGGATACCCGCTGCGAGCGCCTGCTCAACCTTCGACTGAATATTGCGGTCGATCGACATCACGATATTTTTACCATTTTCAGCTGGTTCACGGATATTGCGATCGCCAATCGTCAACGGTACATCACTCACGTCAGTCACCGTTTCGAGGCGCCCATCCTTACCAGCGAGTTCGTCGTTCATGTATCCTTCAAGGCCGTAGTTTCCTACCCCATCAGCGTTCACAAACCCTAGCGTTTGCGCAGCAAGTTGGCCCTCTGGGTACACGCGCTGCGAGACGGCAGTAAACCCAATGCCGCTCAACTTTTCGTCTTTAATCTTTTCTGCCTGGGTACGGGTGACGCGCTTGGCGATAATCTGATAGCGACTATCTTCTTTATCAAGAAGCTTATCGAAATCATCCACTACGTTACCACCTGCTACCGCTTTCATAACCTTCTCGACCTTATCGGCCGAGTCGTTTTCGATGATAACCGCAGGGTCAACAAATACCGTGTAGACAGTTTCGTTTAACACGAGTTTTACTGGGCTATCGCCACTTAAGGCATAGATTTCACCACGGGTGGCGGGAAGGCGCTCTTTCTTCACCTGCTCTTGCTGAGCCAATGACACGTAGTGATTATGTTGAATCACCTGTAGGTAAAAAAGCCGAAGCACAAAAACAGCCGCAATCACGAGTACTACACTCGCAAGGATGCGGGATCGGCTGCCTTGAAGTAATTCGGGTTTCATAAACGTAAGATATTATTCTTGAACGTACTGAGTATTGGCTGGCGTAGTCATTTCCTTTGCCACGCTGCTGTTCTTGACGGTCTCAAGCGCAGTGAGGCGGGCGTTCTCTACCTCGAGCTCGCTCTTTTGTTCATTGTAGTCAGCAATCTGACTGTCGATCTTTTGTGCTTCGTAGTCATAACCTGTGGTGCGTGTTGCCTGGGTGACGTAAATCAAACCGAGGACAATAATCATCAGCGCGACCAGCACTGTATGAGCAACTGGCCCAAGTTTGACTGCCGATTGAAAGCGAGTCGTATTCTGGTTACGAGAATAGTTCTGCTGACGGCGTGAAACGTAATAATTGTTAGTTTGTGACATTGTGGTGGTGGTTTTTGTTTTTTGTTTTATTTTTTGTGGCTCGTCTAGGCTTTAGGCCCGCCTGAGTCATAGGCCCCGGGCCCGCTGCTATGAGATAGCGGGCCAAGAGCGAATTGGTGGATTACTTTACGCGAACTGCAACGACTTGTGGTTGGTCTGCGTATTGTACTGTAATGTGAACTGGCATGATTTTTGTGCCCTTTCCCTTGTTTTTTTATTTTTTCACAGCAACCCGAAGCTTTGCGCTTCGTGATCGCGGATTGTGAACATCGTCGGTGGCTCCTGAAATCGGTTTCTTGGTAAGCGTTTGAAGTTCTGCTTCAAAGCCTGCATCTTCTTGTTCTTTGAAGAAGCGTTTTACGAGACGGTCCTCGAGACTGTGGAAGCTAATCACCCCTACCCTTCCGCCCTTCTTAAGAAGTTTGGGAAGCAGTGGTAGTGTTGTCTTCACTTGTCCGAGTTCGTCGTTGACGGCAATGCGGAGCGCTTGAAAAGTACGCGTAGCTGGATGGATTTTACCCTGCCGGCCACGATAATTTTGCTTAATGAGTGCGGCGAGTGTTTCGGTGTCGCTGTATGGTTTATTGGCGATAATCACTTCTGCAAGATTTTTTGCTTGCATGTACGGCTCTTCGCCATACTCGTGAATAATCGTCGCGAGTTCCTGTATGGTCGTGGTATTAATCAAGTCCGCGGCGGTTTGCCCCGTGCTTCGATCCATACGCATATCCAAAGGACCATTGTGCTTTAACGAAAACCCTCGTTCGCCCTGATCGAGCTGTGGTGACGACACCCCCAAATCAATCAGGATAAGGTCAAATGCTTTCCCCTCTTCAACAAGCTGCGTTGCGGCAGATGCGAAATCGGTATGCATAAGCTGAACGCCCCGGTCTGCCAAGTGCTGAAGATGCGCAATCGCATAGTCATCACGGTCGACCAGAACACTCTCCTTATCATTTTGTGTCAGTTCTAAAATGCCAGTAGCGTGTCCTGCATAGCCTGCGGTTAAATCGAGGTACGATTCTCCCTTCTGGGGTGCAAGTTCACGAAGAACGGCGTCGAACAAGACGGGAACATGATGTGGTGGATGTTCTTTACTCATCTCCCCCATTATACCATTTGGCAGAACGAAGGATTCGAAGTCACCTAACCGATAGTGAAGCTGTTTGTTTTCGCAGGTGTGTTTGTTTTTGAACGGTTAAAACCGTTTGTAAAAGTATCCGAGGATACTTCTGTAAAAGTCGTGGCAAAGCTATTATTGGGGGTATCTATTGATACTCATACCCTAAGCAGTGCCGAGTTGAGAGACTTATGTGAGGTGGAGTTTTGGGAGGTGTGTTTTTTGAGGAAGGTACAAGGGCTGTTTATTGTGTGCCCCATGCCACGCCTCACTACCAGATAGTTGACTTCGAGAGTTTTCTTTTCGTGTTTGATTTTTTAAAGGACCGACCTAGTACATTACTTACGTTTTCTCGTAAGGATCAGATTTATTCGGAATCTCCAGCCATGATGCGCCAATACTGCCCTGCGCGAACTGCAACAATGTCTTTTTCGATGCGACTGTAGTCCAGCAGGTGCTGTTCAATTGTCACACGACCTTGCTTTTGGTCGAGCTCAGCTTCAGTCTTGCCGCGACGGAACTTTACGTTCATGTCAGCAATCTTTTCATCAAGAATGCTGCCACTCGCGTTGAGTGCCGCTTCAACTTCTTTATCCCATACCGATTTTGGGTAGAGATGCAGATAGTTACCAAATCCCCTAGTCAGGACGACACCAGTGATAAATTCTTCACGAAGCTCTGACGGAATCGTCAATCGAC
Organism: Candidatus Saccharibacteria bacterium 49-20; assembly: GCA_001897295.1. Classification (GTDB taxonomy): domain Bacteria; phylum Patescibacteriota; class Saccharimonadia; order Saccharimonadales; family Saccharimonadaceae; genus Microsaccharimonas. The sequence continues at coordinate 497,309 of MKSN01000001.1, forward strand.
GCTTATCGTCTAACCTTCGTTCAAAATAATCTACTTGTGCCACTTCTGCCCTTCCTTCGAGGTGCTAGAGTTGTTTTTTAATGTATAGTTGTTTGTCTTGTGGTCTTGTTTTCCACTTGGACTAATCATACTACCCACAATTACCCACTACAACCCCCAATTTTGACATTTTTTATAAAGGTGTTCGTTTATCCACATATTTGGGGAAAACTATCCCTGCACAACAGAGGTGAAAGTAAAAAATACCCCGCCTAGAAAGCGTGGTATTTTTCGTGACACTATACAAAATATTAGAGGGTTTTGAGCAGTTCGGTCGATGCAGTCAGAGACGGCACGATTTCAAGTCTATGAGCACCTAGGCTTTTTGCGTGCTCGGCCGCATCTGCGGCACTCGTCAGCCAGATGCCCGTCACCCCTTCGGATAGCTGAGTAAAGGCGCGCGCCTTGTCGTCCTCAAAGGTAACCTGCTCTACTACATTGCCGCCAAACTCATCGGGCAGCGCGTATGTTCCATCGGGCTGTTTCCACGAGGCTATTACCGGTGACTTATCAGCACTTTCGGTAAAGTAGATCGGTGCGTCCTGCAGACCAAGAATAGACAGCTTTAAGTATTGATCGGCTTCGTCGCCAAATGTAAAGATGCCATAGCTTGGCCGAACATCGGTCAATGTGTCCGCAAGCGCAATACGCTCGTCAAACCCTTCGATCTTGAAAGCCTCGCGCCCGTATGCGGCAAGTACCTTATCAACCAATGTCATAAAGCCTTCATCGCCAAGGTGTTTTCTTAAGAATCGCAGCACAAAAAAAGTCTCTTCGCGCGCGTAGGCCTCTTCAAACCGCACATCAAGCTCCGTAGCAAGGCCAGGCTCCGACTTATTTACCTCGTCGGTGATAGCTTTTGCAAATTTTGATGTATCAAAAAGGGTTCGGTCGAGGTCAATGAGCTGAAACAAATTACGCTTCATCAGATCGGTAGAGTTCCAAAATTAACTTTGCAACCGCCTTAGCATCGTGACGAATAAGTGAGCGGTGGCCAATAAGGCTATCGCCCTTAGCGACTGCCGCCATAGGACCCAAGAAGTCTCCACCTACTGCTTCGTAGTGAGCGGTTGAAAGCTTTTCAATATCAGCCTGCGTAACGTAGCCACCCTCTTCCTCGTAACGCCTCGCGACATCCTCTGTCGGTGCCTGTTGGTTATACAGTACATAGTCAAGGAACTCTCCCCCACCAAAGCGTTCAATTTCCGAGGCGTGATCACTTACCGTAAAGCCATCGGTCTGGCCCTGCTTACTGACGAGGTTCGCGACGTAAAAAACTTTCGCCTTCGTTTTAAGAAGCGCCTCGCTCATACCGTCAATCACAAGAAGTGGACCAAGTGAGGTGTAAAGATCACCGGGCGCAACCACAATGACATCGGCTTGCTCGATTGCCGCCAGCGCCATTGGGTTAGCATGCGCCGCCGGAACAACCGAAAGCTGCGCACGACGTGGGTCGTACTGGAAATACTCGTTATCGATCACGCGCTCACCATGAAGTACGAGGCTCTTATCAGGCCACTCCATTTTAAGACGGATATCGTCGAGGGTCGCAGGAATCACCGTTCCGCGAATACGAAGAATTTCAGAGGCCGTCTCTACCGCCTGGCTAAAGTCTCCCGTAATTTTTTCGAGTGCTGAGAGCAGCACATTACCGAATGAGTGACCGTCAAAGGTTCCGGTATCAAAGCGGTATTGGAAAAGGTCACGCACCTTTGGCGAGTCACTGAGCGCCACGAGACATTGACGCACGTCACCTGCAGGAAGCGACCCTAGTTCGTCGCGGAGCACCCCGGTACTCCCCCCGTCGTCCGCCATGCTGACGATTGCGGCAATTTGACTCGTATATTTCTTCAAGGCAGAAAGCATTGTAAAGCTCCCCGTCCCACCGCCAATTACGGCGATCTTCACTTCATTCTGGGCAAAAGGATCTTTCATACTTTCTTATTGTACCTTACGAAATTACATCTTCACCAAAGTGCTTTTGAAGACGCATTTTAATTGAGCCTTCGTGACGACCGAGACGCTTACTGAGCTGCTTGAGTGACTTCCCCTGTTGAAAAAGCTGCTTCAATTCGGCGTCTTGCTCGTCGAGCCAAGGCCTGTAGGCGTTCGGATAGGTTTCGCGCATTTTTTCGATTTTCTCCGCCCAGCCGCTTACGGCCTTTGTCTTTGGCGCAGGTGTCTTGGCTCGTTTTTCGGCATTCTTGAGCAGCGGCGCAAAGCGCTTGGCTGCTTGCGCAGCTTTATCGCGAAGATGCACGTCAATCAGCTGCGCTTCTGGGCTGACTCGAAGCGCCATCTGGTTAATGCCCGTCAGATAAAGGTTCTCGACGTTTTTCACACGACTCAATGCCACATACCCCATACCTTCAACAAATGCCTTGCGAAGGTCGATACGGGCGGCATCGAGTGTCATCCCCTGCGATTTGTGGACCGTAATTGCCCATGCAAGACGAAGTGGGATTTGCGAAATACTCGCACGCTTTTTATCGCCGTCACGAAGCTCCCAGGTGTCGGGTGACATCGTCACCTCTTTACCATTCTGGAATTCAACGACCGGATATTCAGTATGCGGCTCAAAGTCGACCACGCGGCCAATACTCCCGTTCACATACTTACGCTCTGGGCTATTTTTGACCGCCATCACAAGCGCACCATGCTTGAGCTTCAATACCTTTGGCGCCAGCACCGAACGCTGCAGCGTTTCAACGTAGCTTTCAGCACCGGTACTGCTCTGCTCATAGGAAATTTCATCCTCATCGAGCTCGCGCAGTTTCGCCTCGTTCATGCTATCGACATCAATATTCACCGTATGCAGTTCGGTGAGTTGCTCGAGGTCGTCCGGGAACACCTCGGTGCGCGCAAGGAGCGTTTCTGCGTGGTGACGACGTACGTCGCCCGCCCTAATCGCGTTCAAAATACCGATAAGCTTTTCGTCGTCCTGACGGTGCTGCTCTTCAAGATAACAAATAACCGGGTCGAGTTCCTGCCATACATCCGAGTTCACGACGAAGCTGCCCGCACGCGAATCACCTCTATTAATTGGTGGGAGCTGGAAGAAATCACCTGACATAATAATTTGAATGCCGCCAAATGGCACATCGGGCTCTTTTCGTACCAAACGACAGACCTCGTCGACCATATCGAGGCGGAAGTCGTGCAGCATACTAATCTCATCGATCACCAACACGTCGGTTTTTTCGATAATCTCACGACGCCCTTTTGCGATGTGTTCGGCAAACCCATTCGGCACGTAATCGTTCACACCAATGCCAGCCCAGGCGTGAATTGTTGTACCACCAAGGTGTGTTGCGGCGAGGCCCGTGGTTGCGGTAATCGACACATGCTTACCTTCGTGTTTGGCAAACTTAATAAACTGGTTAAGGACATATGTCTTACCCGCACCAGCCGGACCGGTCAACAGTACACTCTCCCCCGAGAGCATTATTTCTAACGCCAACGCTTGATTCATTACCCCTATTATACCCCAAGGAAGTGAGAGAAAAATGTATTAGTGAAGTGTTAAATGCTACAATAACTACCGTTATGCGAATTGCAATTCAGGGAGACGCCGGCTCATTCCACGACGAAGCCGCCAAACTATGGACCAATGGCGACGTTGAGATCGTCCCCGCTTCGAGTTTCCCTGAAACCTTCAAGGCCGTTGCATCAGGTAAAGCCGAGGTGCTGATCGTGGCAATCGAGAACTCGCTGTACGGCGGCATCAACCAGGTGTATGACCTGATTGAAAAGTATGGCTACCCTATTATTGGCGAGAGCCACCTGCCAATTCACCACCAGCTCATTAGCGCAGGTTCAACCGAAACTATTACCGACATCTACTCGCACCCTGTTGCACTCGCCCAGTGTGAAGCCTACCTAGACGCCCATTACCCCAATGTCGAGCGTCACGAGTACCATGACACCGCTGCAGCTGTCGAGCATATTAAGCAACTCGACCCTTCTACGACCGCTGCGATTGCAAGTTCTATTGCTGCATCAATGCACGAAATGCCAATCATCGCTAAAGATATCGAGGATAACCCTGCAAACTTTACCCGCTTCCTCGTCTTGCAACCTGGCGGCCACGCACCAGAAAATGCCAACCGCACCTCACTCGTACTCACTACTGGCAACACCCCAGGTTCACTGGCGCAAATCCTTACTATCTTTGCCGCAAAAAATATCAATCTCTCAAAACTTCAATCGCGCCCCATTGTAGGGACGCCATGGAAGTACCGATTTTATCTCGTCGTTGATACCGCTGGAAGCGAGCTTGATGAAGCGCTTGGCGAAATTCGCCCACTCACCAGCTCACTTACCGTACTTGGTCAGTATTACCACTCGCTTTAACCGCGAGGTGGCTCGCCCTCAGGATCGTCGAGCAGCTTTTTGCTCTTAATTTCAAAGCGTCGGCCAGAGACTTCGCTGGTAATGTAATCTTCGTTAATGAGGTTCACAAACATCTCAAGGTCATTTCCGTCCATGATAATAATCTTACCTTCATCGTCGGTCATAAGTTCAAGTTGCATTGAATCTGCATAGTCGATTGCCTGCTCTTGGGTCACGACACCCACTTCAAGTTTCTGAAGCTTATTGACGATTTTCTTCTTCTCCATCACAAGTGTCTGGAGGTCGGTGCCATCCGGGAAGCTCAACTTGTAAGCCTTTTCAATCTCGGTCACCTTTTGGTCTGCAAGAAGCTGCTTCTTAAATTCATAGTTAAAGAGACGTTCAAACTTCGATTGATTAAAGATAAAGATGTCTTTATTTACAACCAACACCTGGTTGTCACTTGGTACTTTCCAGCCAAACTCAGGCTCGAACTGCTTGAACTCGCCACTTTCAAATTGCCAAGAGGCTGCACCTTGAAGTGTGTTCCCGCTACTCACCTGCTTAATCACGTAGAATGCGCCGGTGCCATCGCGACGGCTAAAACGCGCCGCGATACCCTTAATACGCTTAAACTCATGCTCGGCCTCACTAAACTCAACAATGTCGTGACGCTCGTGTTCGATAAGATGAATCAAGGTTTCGGCGCGGCCAACTTTTGGAAGGTCCGTGCGAAGCAGCGTGTTCTCTTCTTTGTCGCTCAGCTCATAATCGCGCACACTTAGTCCAGTACCTGCACCGAGGTTTACATCGTTAATCACATCATACAAAAACAGTGACTTAATTTGCGAATCAAGATCATCGGAGATAGTAGTTGTGTACGGTGTGTAGTTTTTGTTAAACAAGAAGAACTCAACGCGAAGTTCATTTTTGACCGAGTCAGTTTGATTTGCCCACTGAAAGATATCAACACCCGCACCCTCGTCTTGCTGTTTTAATTCAGCGCGAAGGTCGTCAGATTTTTCTACGGTTTCAACTGGGGCGTTTGCCGCGCCCGTTTCGACAACCACTTCTTCGTCTGCATCGACAACGTCAGACATATCTGTCATTTCTACAATTTCATCATTTTCCGGATTCTTTTCAGCGTCTGCCATGTGTGTATTCCCTATTTAATGCAACAGGGTTAATTGTACCATTTTATCAGCGCGTCGACACGAAAAGTTTACACCCTCTCAGGGAGTGCGTCGATATACTGACGCATGTCGCTATGAAGCTCTTCGAAGTCATCACTCGTCACCATCGCTAAATCATCCGTCACGGCAAGCATCGGAATCGCATCATTGTCGATACGGAAATGGTCTAGGCGATACTCGAGCGGATTATCCGCTCCTGGATAGTCTTCACCAAACCCGACAAGGCGCAGGGTTCTATCGGCCATAAGTGTGCGAGCCCTTGACCATTCGAATCGATACGTCGAACGTTCACCGCGCCATGCACCCACCCTATCCTGCGCAAAATAGGTGTCAATAATTTTAAGCGATTGCGTGCGCGGCATACCTTCGCTCGAAGGTCGAGACCCTACTCGCACCGCCATACGATGACGAATATTCACCGGAAGATAGCCGTCATCAAGCATAAAATCTTCACGGTCGACTTCTTCTATATAGTAGTGCGCATTCTTGATGCGACTCAATGTCCTAAAGCGCTCCCTCGCGACAGCCGATCGCATACCAAGCATCGCAAGGTCTTTTAGCTGCGCGGGGGTGGGCGGATTTCCAGCGACTCGCCGCTCGATCTCAAAAGACATTACTGGACCCTCGTTTCAATCATTTGTTGAATCGAAAGTGCAACCGCATCCACGTCCGAGGCAAAAGTACTATAGTCATACGGCGTCATCGGTTGAGTAACAGCACCTTGCTTTTCCAGTACGTTGTTCGTCGTCAGGTTTGCAAAATGCACCGCGCGTCCATGCGCCTCAAATCGGTACTCGCGAAACAATGGATACGGGCTATTACCAATAAACTCACGGATACATAGTGACGCCATCGTCCCAAGCGAACCCCTAGGATACTCCTCGAGTACTATTTGCGCTTCCGTGCTCATAGGGTTTCTTTCAATCCAGCTACGAGATAAATCAGAGTAGACAATTTCGTCGTCTGAGTCGACACTATCGTGCGCCCCATATACACTCAGCGAACACACACTCGTTCCGTCCTTATAGCTATGAGATGCGAGGCCCTCTCGGTGAGTAAGAAGCTCTTCAATCGCTTCTATCGCAGGCTCGAACAATAATCCGTTACGTCGCGTGTCGTATTCGTGTCGGTCGCCGGTATACAGCGGGTGGTGTTCAAGCCGCTCTGTCATGGGTTGACTATACGCCTATATAGCAGCGCTGTCACCCCTATTTTTCCTAAAGACGCACACCCTCGCGAGCTTTATTCGCCCACTCATCGGCCATCTCGTTACCCTCGTCGCCCTCATGCCCACGTACCCAAGTAAGCTTTGCATTTGAGTTTTGGTAGAGCGGATAGACTTCTTGTACGATGTCGAGGTTTTTAATCTCGCCGCCCTTCTTCTTCCAGCCCTTCGCCTCCCAGCCTGGTGCCCATTTGGTAATAACGTTAATCCAGAACTCACTGTCCGTAAAGATTTCAGCCTCTTCACCATTCGAGTCTTTTAACGCAGCGGTAATAGCCTTGCCTTCCATGCGAATATTAGTCGTCTCACCGTCCTCACTTCCAAGAATGTGCGGCACGCCGTTTTTGATTACAGAAAAGCCACCAGGGCCAGGGTTTGGGCTCGCCGAGCCGTCGGTATAGTAAATAATCATATGCTCTATTGTAACAGTGCTAGCTGACAATTTCGTCGCCAGCTTTGCTGTCTTTTACTTTGCTCATTGTCTTCTTGAAGATAAAGAGCGGCGACACCACCCCCGCAAGCACCGTCACAAGCCAAATGATGAGCGGCGCCAAAATCCATGTGGCCAAACCGTTAATCTCTACCCCACTTGTGAATAATGTCGTGAGCCAAAGCACGACAAAAGTCGTCACAAGCGCAATTCCGCCACGAAGTGCGGGCAGATATCGCAACGACATCGAGAGTACGAAAGGCGTCAAAATAAGCTGCGCGATGGTAAAGAAAATCACGCTCCACGTGAAGCCGACGACGGTCAAGTTGAACCCATCAAGAATCCATGAGGCAATTATAAGGCCCAGTGCGTTTCCCAATAGTGTAAGTACAGTGATAGCGAGGAATCGAAGCATGTCTATATCTCCCTTAAATACACTTTAAGTCTACACCCTTTTGCGCCGTGAAGATATATTTGACAAAATAGCCGCAAAAGTGCATAATAGTATAGACACAGTCTCACTGACCAAGTAGGTCACCCACCTTTCACCCTCGAGCAAGAACGGAGGTGGTTGCGGTGTCCAACACCACACCCACTCACGAAATCACCCACCAGCGCTTCGGCACCCGCGCCGCAGTACGACTGGCCAACTCCATTCAGGATGCGCTGGCCGACGAAACCAGCCCGAGTGCCCGGCGCGGCGCCCAGGACCACGTCGCCATCGCGTTCAAGAAGACGACGCCGCTGGACGGCCCCGACCTGTCGCACATGCGACACATCAACTACAGCGAGCTGACCATCGTACCCCTTGACCCGCTCGATAGCGAGCCGTCGGTACGGATGGGTCCGGGAGGCGTCGTCCTCGACGAGGAGGCAGAAGGATGCGGCGGCGAAGACTGCTGCGCCCGCTGCGGCACGGGCTATCACTGTGCCCGCTGTCCGCTGAGCTGAGTGCCGCCCTCCGTTCCTGAACGGGTGAAATGAGCAAAGCCGCGTCCCTTCGGGGGCGCGGCCATTTCACTTCTTAAAATAACTACTCCGTAACTTCTATGCCGTTCCAGAAGGCGACGTAGTTTGAGAAATCATGCTTTACACGCTCAACGGCGCTTGATTTAGGCTCGGGATAATACCAGGCACCAAAAAGATTACGCTGACCCATTACAACTACATCGTAGTAACTTGCCTCGCCCTTCCACGGACAGGTGGTATGATGAGTGCTTTCTTCAAAAAATTCCCAATTGATACTCTTTGGAGGAAAATACCAATTTCCTTCAATTCGAATAAGGTCTGATACTGGCGATTCAGCAATAGTTTCACCCTGCCAAGCCGCCTTCACCCTAAAGATCCTCAACCTTTACGCGGCGTTGTTCAGTAGTATCGCGATCGCGGACCGACACAAGGCCATCCGTCTCGAGCGTATCGAAGTCGACAACCACACAGTACGGCGTACCGATTTCATCTTGGCGACGGTAGCGCTTTCCAATGTTTCCGTTGTCATCCCACATCACGGCACCGTACTTCTTTTTCAAGATTTCATACACTTCGCGCGCTTTGGCAACGAGCTCTGGCTTGTTGCGTACAAGTGGCGAAACTGCAAAACGAATTGGCGCGAGGTGTTCTGGGAATTTCATGACAATACGAGTGTCACCATTTACTTCATCCTCTGTGTAGGCGGCGGTCATAACCGCCATAAGCGCACGCTCAACACCAAATGACGGCTCGATGACGTGTGGGACAAACTTCTCGTTAGTACCCTTGACGTTGTAGTCCATATTCTTACCACTGACGCGTTGAATATTGCCAAGGTCAAAGTCACCGCGGTACGCAAGGCCAAGAAGCTCTTCCTTACCAATTGGGAAGTCGTATTCAAAGTCGATAGTACGCTTACTGTAGTGTGCACGGTCTTCTTCGGGCACTTCTAGTTCGTGGACGTTCTCGTCAGCGAGGCCAAGTGCTTGTGTCCACTTCCATACCATCTGGCGCCAGTGCTCAAATGACTCTTCCCACTTCGCAGGATCTACGAAGTATTCAATCTCCATCTGTTCAAACTCGCGTGAACGGAAAATAAAGTCGCGTGGGCTAATTTCATTACGGAACGCCTTCCCCTGCTGCGCAAGGCCAAACGGAAGGTCTGGATAGAATGAGTCCACAACGTTCTTGTAGTTCGTGAAGATGCCTTGGGCGGTTTCTGGGCGAAGGTAGCTAATCGACTTATCGTCAGCTACCGGGCCGACAGTTGTCGTAAACATCATGTTAAAGGTGCGAACGTCAGACAATTCGTTACCATTTGGGCTTTTCACGTTGTTGTCGCGAATAAGCTTCGTAAGGTCTTCGAGCTTCAATCCATCAACGCTAAATCCAGCGTCTTTTAGAAGGTGGTCAGCACGAAAGCGCTGCTTGGTTTCAAGGTCTTCAACCAGCGGGTCGTTAAACGTATCAACGTGTCCACTTGCCTGCCATACCTTTTGGTTCATCAAAATCGCCGCGTCAACACCGAACATGTCGTCGCGTTCGTCGACGAACATCTTCCACCAAAGTTGCATAATATTTCGCTTCAGTTGCACGCCGAGTGGGCCGTAGTCCCAAGTTCCACTTAGTCCGCCGTAAACATCAGACCCTGGGTAAATAAAGCCGCGGCGCTTTGCCAAGCTTACAATGTCTTCCATGTGTTTTTCTGTACTCATAACTGCGTTGTAGTATACCATAGTTTTCCACTTTCTACCCCTTATACAAATTGACTTTTTTAACATTTTTTGGTATAATATCGAGCAGTTGTTTAACATCGAACGCCACCAATTGGCGCTCCCCGACCACATCACCCCATCCATCCACGACACTATTCCATTGGAGGAATAATGATCAAAGAAGCAACCCTGCAAGATCGTCTGCTTGAGGGTGGCGTCCTCATGCAGCATGATAACCCCGCCGAGGCCTACCTGGTCTTCAAGGAGGTCGCGCTCAACGATGAGGCGACCCCTCACCAGCGATGCACCGCCTATCAGCAGATGGGCGTCTGCGCGCGCATCATGGGCGGCCTCAAGGACGCACGGGCGCAGCTCGAGCACGCACTCGCACTCACCAAGGAGTACGAGTTCGACTGGGCGCTCACCGGCGCAGTCCTTCGTGACCTCGCGGCCGTCTACGGCGCCTACTACCACTCGTACCGTGAAGGCTTTCGCGGCTACGAGCAGGAGCAGGCCGAGAAGCACCTCGCCCTGGCACGCACCACCTACAACGAGAGCCTCGAGGTTCTGTCGCAGGGCGGCCCGATGCACGAGCTGATCTCCACGAAGATCTTCAAGGAGTTCCTCGAGTGGCAGGCTGCCGACTACGCCAAGGGCGCCGTGGCGCGTAAGCTCCGCAAGGAGCGGATGCTCGAGCTGAGCCATCAGCTGAGCCTGAGCTACGGAGACCTAATCTTCTACATCGCGGGGCACCCGTCTTCCGACACGCAGCCCAAGGTGTACCAGGTCAACGCACTCATCCGCCTCATTCGCACCCTTCCCTTGGCCGGGAGGATGAAGTTCCGCCGTGACGTTCTGCGCCTGACCGCGAAGGACTCACCCTCACCAGGTACGCGAAAGCGCGCACTGGTGGCGCTCATCACGGGCAACGCGGTGTACGGTCGAGTCGAGCTCCGCACGGCGCAGCGTTCGCGTTGAACAACAGGTCCGCGTCCCCTTCGGGGGATGCGGACCTGTTCAATTTCTAGGGCCTAGGAAATATCAACGGCGGCGTGCTCACGCACCACACGTAGACACTCTGGCAAAAGCGTGCCCACGCCACCAATTTGAATCAGCACCTTCAGTGGCCTCGAGGCAATCAGGCGCAACAACTTTATGTGTTCACTTGAAAGCTCACCACTACTTACCTTACGAAGGCCTTGCTCTGCCATGTCATAGCGGTAAGACGCGTCCGCCTGCAATTGCTCGCCATCAATATCAAGTTCAAGATTAAGGTCATGGCCCAGCAGCGACGCATAGCGAATATAGAACCAGGCCTCAATCAGCGCCTGTGGAATCGTCAGTACATCAAGACCCGCAATTGTCTCCTCCAGTAGATCAAACCATTCAGGTTCATCAACCGTTTCGCTCGCTCGAGCCACCAATTTCACCGCCGTGTAACCAAACTGCAACCGATCGTAATCCTCTAAAATGTGCCTGTAAAAATGGTCGAGCTTCGCAGAGGTCAGTACACCCAGGTCACCCTTCCCCTCACCAATCACCACATCACTCACCGCGAATAACTCAATACCACCGGCCAGCTTACTTTTCTCCTTACGGACCCCGCGCGCCATCACACTGCGACGACCGTCAGGAGTAATCATCTGCACCACCCTATCAGCTTCACCGTAATTCGTGCGGCGCAGTACTATCGCTTTTGTGCGTGTCGTTTTCACCCCAGCACCGCCTTTACCGCCACAACCAAATCACTGGGATGCATTGTTGACTTATCAACAACGCGCCTCACCCCATACGCACCAAGCTGTGTATCATTAAATTGTTCAGCCAAATTCGTACAAAGCACCACAGGAATCTCTTTCGTATCACCATGTGACTGCAGCTCATTTAAAAACGCAAAGCCTGTCGAGCCAGCCAATAACACGTCAAGAATAATCACATCGGGCATAAAGGTATCAACGAGTTCAATGGCGGCCAACGCGTGGGGTGCGATCTCAACTTCGTAGCCCGCCTTTTGTAAAACTCCAGCTTCCATCTCGGCGAGCCAGTAATCGTCTTCAACAAGCAGCACCTTTGTCATAGTAAACTCATCTGCGAAGAAGCTTGCAGCTCTACGTAAAACGTCGCACCGTCTTTATGGCGAACCGCCCCAATACGCCCATTCATTGCCTCGGCAAATTGACTGGCGATATAGAGCCCCAGTCCACTACTTTCGGGACGGGCATGGATAGATTGCGGCGCGGTGCGCAGCTTCTTTTGCAGCTTTCGCCACATGTCGCTCGAAAGCGCTGGACCATAATCCCTTACGCCGATACGAATCGTCCCTGAATTTTTCAATGCGTTAATCTGCATACTCACCGCAGACCCCGGGGTGCTGTAGTGGAGCGCGTTATCACTAAACCCAAGCAAAATACGCCGTAATAAGTCCCGATTCGCCACAAGGAGTAACGGATGCTTTCGCGTCTTTACTTCAACGCGGCGTCCATAGACTTCAAATAGTGGCGCAAGTTCAGAAACAATATCTCTACAAAGTTGTTCGGGGTTAATAGGCTCGACCGTAAAGAGCGCGTCCTCGAGGCGTGCCGATCGAGTAAGGTCGCTTGTAAGGCGCAGGGCGCGTTCACTCGTCAGTACAGTCTGACGAAGAAGCCGCGCGCGCTCAGCTTCAGAGAGGTGCTCATCCTCAAGGCGCAGGGCAAGTTGGCGCACCAACGCAAGTGGCGCTTTTAATTCGTGCGCAGCCGCAATAAGCGGTGTCACTTCGTACCTTCCGTCCCCTCCATTCATGTACCTAGTGTAGCATTGGCGAGGCCACGCGGGCAAAGACAAGCGTGATGATTATTTGTTGAAAGTAATAGTCTTGATAAGTGCTTCGAAATCGCCCTTAAACGTCTCGGCGTCTGTGCGTACGGTGACCGTTTTGTCGCGAATCTTTACGATAACCGCTGCTCCGCGGATATCCTTAGTGAAGCTTCCGTCAAGGCGTGTACCATTTTGACCGTCAAGACTTACTGAGCTCGACTTAAGTTCTCCGCTTCCCACAAGCTTCTTGTAGCCATCGACAACCTTGTCGTAGTCTTGGTCTTGAATCGTCACGTGGAGTGCATATTGTTGAGCTGAATTTACCTCAGGCACAGTACCTGGGTTGAAGTAGGCTTCGTAGTCACCACCCTCGTTCGCATCCTTTGCAACGTAGACACTCCACGTCTTTGGGTAGTCAAATGAAAGACGACCATAATCGTCTGGACCTACAAATTGACGGTTTGGCTGCTTCTCTTTTTCAAGGAAGTCTGCCGCATCTTTATCGGCTTGCTCTTTTACCGCAGCAGCGACCGCAACCGATACCTTGCTATCGACATTATTCTTCTGATCAAGATAGTTTACATATGCCCATACAGCGACGCCCGCAGAAGCAAGCGTGGTGAAAATGAATACAAAGGTCATAATCATCCACTTAAGCTTTGGATCGTGATGACGCTTAATAGGTGGCGTATTGACTGGTGGAATTGGCGTATAGCCCGCTTGTGGAGCCGGTGGCACGGGCGCACCAGGTACAGCAAACTGGCCCTGCACAGGTTGTTGCGGCACATTCGAAGGTTGCTGCCCAGGCTGAAACGGATACTCAGGATTCATATGGCCTTTATTATACTTACGCTTAGTTGTGGTGTAAAGGTTCGAAACTATAGAGATGGTACGCCTCGAAGCTGCGCGCAGGTGTGCGCCCAGGAAGCGGATTACCGTAACAGACAATTGTCAGGGGTCGCCCAAGCCGATTCGCCTCGCCTTGCACTTTTTTCGAAAGCTTCGCTCCGTCCCTGCCTACGGCAAATGCATATATCAATGTCACGTCATCGGGAAACGGCGCAACCCACGCGTTCACCCATCGCACTAAGACTCGGCGATCACCAAGCGATAGAAGTTTTGAAATACCTACAAAAAGCGGATGGATCTCGTACCCTACCGCCTTCGCGCCACGTCGGCTTACTTCACGGAGCACAATCCCATCGCCGCTTCCAATATCAAGTACGACGTCACCTTTTGCGACAGGGGTGAACTCATCGAATAAGCTTTTAATATCTCGGCGAAGCGATGGTACGTACGGTGCACCAAAAAAGACACTAATCCCCACAAGGACAACAATACATCCAACAATGTAAATCCAAAGCACTACGCCTCTCCGTCAAACTTCTTCTTCACGACTTTAATGTCGTTTTTGAGCTTCGTAAGATCCTTTTCGATTTCCTCAGCAAGGCTTTCGGCTTGCTTGAATTTCGTCACCGCATCCTCGAGCTTGAATGCAGGACTCTGGAACCACGCCACGAGCTCAGACAGCTCGCTCATTTTTTCTTGTACGGTCTTATTTGCTTCTGACATCTTTTACCTCCGCGGTGATATATTCTTTATAGGTTTCAATTTCAAGCGCAGCACCTAGCTTCGCCTCACCCCTTAGCAGTGCATAGCCCCGCTTCAAAACATTCTCTGGGTTCAATTGTGCGACTGCCACCCGTAGTGTACCGAGGCGTTCAAACGCATCGTCGAGCCGCTCGCGAATCCTTCGGAAAGCCTGGTCGAGCTGCTCGTTCACACGCACTGAGTGCTGATCGATTGCCTGAATTAGCTGATAGCCAAGCGATGATGCCTGCTGATGCACCGAGCGAATAATCTCCCGCCTATCAGGTACAAGGATTTCCGCGGCATTAGTAGGCGTCGCTGCGCGCACGTCCGACACCATGTCAGCCAGCGTGTGGTCGACTTCGTGGCCCACACCCACAAGAGTTGGGATGCGGCTTCCTGCAATTTCACGCGCCAGCAGCTCGTCGTTAAATGTCATAAGGTCTTCAGCACTCCCCCCACCGCGTACAATTACCAGCACCTCAGGTAGCACTTCAAGGCTGTTGAAAAACTTAATGGCACGAATAATTTGATCCGCCGCTGGGTCACCTTGCACCTGAGTGTGCGCGACTTCAACATTCATACCGCCCCAGCGCTCATTAATAATTTTGCAAAAGTCTGCATAGGCCGCCGATTCCGTACTAGTAATTACCGCGACATGCGATGGTACTCGCGGCAACGTACGCTTTCGCTCAGGTGCAAAAAGGCCTTCAGCTTCAAGCTTCGCCTTTAAAAGTTCGAAGCCCTTCTTGATAGAGCCCTCACCTACCGGCTTAATGGCACGAATATTAAGACTGAACTTACCCCACTTGCCGTTAAGGCGCGGCGACGCAACAATCAACACCTTCATGCCATTTTCAATTGGGATGCGCAGGTTAAAGGCCGCCATAAAACAGTCGATGACTGACTCTTCGTCTTTGAGCTTAAAGCTCACCCATTTACCTTGACTGACACGAAACTCCGCCACCTCACCGACAATTGTCACCGTAGGATAGGCGTACTCAAGCGTCTGGTTAACCAGCGCAACAAAATCACTAACTGTTAGCTGGAGGTTTTCCATACTTCACAATCGTTAATTGATAGAATACGTAGCCAAACGCAATCGTACCCGCAAGCAGCGTCACGCGGGCAAGTAACGTACCGGCAATCGCAACCTCCGCAGGCACACCCGCAGCCGCCAAGAACGTCACCATTACCGCCTCGTACACACCTGTGCCGCCCGGGGTAATCGAAATTGCGCCCGCAATTGACGCAATACCAAAGGCAATGAATAGCAGCGCCGCATCGAGCGGATAGCCAAGTGCCCAGAACGAAATCCAAAGCAAGGCAACATCAAGAATGTTTGCGATTGCCGCCCAAATAAACGGCCTAATCAGAATTTTGCGCTCGCGTCGAATCGCCAGGTAGTCATCGTGGAGGCCATCGAAGAATTCAAGAATTACTTCACCGTCGACGAGCTTGCGCTTCTTGCCACGGGTAATCCAACGGACAAACTTGTTGACCGTCTTTGTGAGCCACGCCGAAAAACGCCTCAGGCGCGCGTTATCTTTAATAAGCCAAATTCCGCCAAGTGTACCGCCAATTGCAACTACCGCAAGTAGCGCGCCAATACCAGAAATCGTCCAGTTAATCTCGTGACGGAACGCCAAAATAATCATGGCGACAATAAGCAGCATAATAAAACTTAAGAATGTAAGTACAAAGCGAATAATTTGTGCCATCGTCGAGCGCGCAATCGATACATGGTGCTTCTTAAGAATCCAGGCAAGATACGAGAAGCCGGCTGCTCCCCCACTTGGCAAAATGTGGTTCACGAAATTAAGTTCGAGCGCTAAACGTGTCATTGACCAGCGAGACATATCCTCGAGATTGCCCTTGGCGCGTAGATAAGAAAAAATCATGCCGCCCGTTGCATAGTAGCTCGCAAATTGCACCGGAATAAGAAGTGCGAGGATCCAAAGATCAACTTGCCCCAAAAGTCCCCATGCTTTCACGATTTGTGGCCAGGCGGCAACAATAACAATCGCCAAGAGAACAAGCGTAATCAGTGTTAACCAACCCCTGAAAGAAAGCTTCATATACTTCATTATATCGCCTTAGGGGTAAACTACCATAAGAAACTTCTCAGCTTACCGCCCCACCTCTGATATAATAAGAGCATGCATATTGCCCTTTTAGGTCGCCAACCCGAACTCTCTATCGCCGAACTCGAGCGAGTTTTTACAAAAGTATCTTGGTTTTCGCCACAAACCGCCCTCATCGACACCGACGAAGCGATTGATATTCAAAAACTTGGCGGTTCACAAAAAATCGGACGTGTCATTCTTGAAGTCGATTCAACCGAATGGCGTCACGTATCAGGCGCGCTTGTAAAACACTACGC
Organism: Candidatus Saccharibacteria bacterium 49-20; assembly: GCA_001897295.1. Lineage (GTDB taxonomy): Bacteria > Patescibacteriota > Saccharimonadia > Saccharimonadales > Saccharimonadaceae > Microsaccharimonas. The sequence continues at coordinate 513,984 of MKSN01000001.1, forward strand.
CAAAATCTGGTCTGTCGCTGCAGGTAAAATTACCCTTGGACTCAGTGCCTACGACTTTAAGCTTTCGCCTCGTGAGCTCCAAAAGTCCGGCCTCATTCTAAAAAGTAAGCTCAAGAGTGGCGGCGTCAGTCTTCGTCTCGTACCAAACCAAGAAGTTGCGCTAAGTACCGCTACGTCGCACCACAACAAGTTGGGTCTTTCTGACAATAAAGTCGAGCTTCTTATTATTCGCGGTAAAAACTCAACTATCATCGCCGAAAGCATCGGTGCGCAAAATATTACAGCCCTCGCTGCCCGTGACCAGGGCCGCCCACGCCGTGACGCTTTCGTAGGGATGCTCCCGCCAAAGCTCGCGCAAATTATGATCAACCTTGCAGGCCCGCTTGCAGCCGACCCGACCCAAGACCTCGCCCAACCGCGCGTGCTCGACCCATTCTGTGGCACCGGCGTCCTACTTCAAGAGGCGATGCTTATGGGGTATGACGTTTACGGAACTGACCTCTCCGAAAAAATGATTCGCTACAGTCGTGAGAACCTCAACTGGTTGCAGGATAAGTACCAGCTCACTGGGCACTGGTACCTCCATGAAGGCGACGCGACTGACACAAAATGGCAACAACCTATCGCCGCCGTTGTAACCGAAACGTATCTTGGTCAACCGTTTAGCGCACCACCTTCAAGCGCCAAGCTTACCGAAGTTAGAGGTAATTGTAACCATATTATTGGTGGTTTCCTTAAGAATCTTTCAAAACAGCTCAAGCCCGGCACACCCGTAGTGCTCGCTGTCCCAGCTTGGAAAGACAAATCAGATAACTTCACTCACCTTCCTCTTACTACCAAGATTGAAGACTATGGCTTTAAGCGTATGACGCTTACTACTGTAGACGCCGACCGCCTTATGTATTTCCGACCCGACCAAGTTGTTGCGCGCGAATTACTGCTTCTTACAGTGAAATAATGAAATAAAAAAGCTGGATCGTCAGCGATGCCAGCAAGATACACGAAATAAGTACGAGAAAAAGGCTTTGACGAGTCTCAGTTGTTAGTTTTGTCATAAAACCTCCTCGCCCGTCGATGCTTAAAATCTACAGAGGTCATAAATCACAGAACCCGCCGCCAGGCGGACCGTGAGGCCCCACAAAAGTTTCCTAAAGTGACGCGTTAACGAACCTGAACGACGGGATCAGTGTTGTTAACGCGATTTTCAACCATACCTTACACTGAATAGCCCAAGGGTTAGGTCGTTCTGCCGAATTGTAATGAATCGCAGGGCGTAGCCCGCGCTCACCCCTGATTGTACCATAGCAATGATGAAATAATCTTGAGATTGGAGTGGAGATTGGCCGTTGGTGTGTTTGAGCGACATCTGCAGCCCAAGTCGAACCAGGCGCAGAGGCCCTGGTGAGACATGGCGCGAAGCCGTCCGAAAACATAGCAAGGGCCAATCTCCCCCTCTACCCCTTGACTATTCAGCTAATTTTAGGTACAATTGAACAGATTGATGCGAGATTTTAAGAATACAGACTCGCGAAGGAGATAATAAAGTATGTCACACGTTAAAGCAGGTGGTTCAAGTAAGAACATCCACAACAACGCCGGCGCCCGCCTTGGCGTGAAGCGCTTTGGTGGTCAAAAAGTAAATACTGGTGAAGTTTTGGTTCGCCAAACTGGTAGCACAAAGATTGCTGGCCCTGGTACTTTTATTAGCAAGAACTACACTATCCACGCCGCACAAGATGGTGTTGTAAGCTTCAAGAAGGTCAAAAAAGGCACCTTCACTGGCCGTACCGTCGTTCGTACCCAAGTAATTGTTTCATAATTGAGACCTACTACGAACAAATAACCCCGCATCTCGCGGGGTTATTTGTTTACTATCGCTTGACTACATAGTCCTGGGGTTAACCCGTGCATACGCCACCTGAACATTCTCACTAAAGCTCTGAAGGTTCGTATCGGCTTTACGGATAGCTTGACCAAGTTCGCTATCCTCATCTGCGTATCGTCGCACGTCAACAATAATTTGCTGTAGCTCGCTTACGTCAATCGGGCGTGAATATGACTGCTGCAGGATATCCTCGAGCCTAGAAGTTGCAGTACCAATACCAAGTCGCCTAGCCGTACCGACCGTTTCACTCAGTTGTTTTAGGCTATCTTTCAGCTCTTGCGTCTCGCCAACGGTCGCTTTTGCCCCGCCCACAAACGATGCTGCGGATTCAGGCACCCGGTCGATTTGCGCCCCCTGCTGCGCAAGTACTGACTCAAAGTTACCATCTATAACTCCTGCGCGACTTGAGCTAGCCTCAAGACCATTCTCGGTTACATCAATCGCTCGACTCATGTCGGCGACCGGCCCTTCTTCATACCTTCCAGCGGCGCCGTTCACCTGATACAGCTGGTCGATAGTCTGACGAATAAGCGTTTGTACTGCTCCAGTTGGATAATCCTCATAGTGACGAAGTGCGTTGTTTAAGCCGTCGGTACTTATAGTAATTCCCTCTAGAATTGTTCGGGTACCAAGCCCAATAGCACGCCCTTCTTCATCCAGTACTTTAATTCCCTTCTGCAGTGAACTTGCGAGTTCATCGCGCACATCAAAAATATTCTGCTCATAAATTCGCTTCAAACGGTCAGCTTCACCTTGCTCAACAGACTGCGCTTCACCTTCACTCGAATTTGAATCGACCTCTTGTTCAACCGCAACAGTCTCTTTTACGGGCACCTCACCAATATCTTCAAGTTCTTCGCGAGAAAGCTCGGGCCGTTCACGCTCCACCTCATTTACGAGTTCTTCGGTGCGCTGATCAATTTCCGCCTCATCTTGAAGCATAAGAGCCTCGGCGCGTCGTGCGGCATCAGAGAGCCCTTCGGTCGCAGGCTGCTCAGCCTGAGGCGCTCGATCATGAGTGATATCGTCTACCTCGGACTCATCCGGCTCTGCAGCGTTTGCACGAAGAGCCTCAATCTCCGCTTCCGTAAGACTTGCATCTCCAAATCCCATAACGGACAGCTTCCCCCCTGCATCTTGGGGGCGTGATACGTTTAAGCCTTTATCTTGATCAAGGGAGACGCTAAAATCTACATCCTTGCCGAAACGGGCTTTTATGACAGCAGGGGTGATTGTCTCACCAGCACGCAACCCCTTATATCCCTGCTTTTCGCCCATTGCAGGCTGAGATCGATCCACAAGTAGCGCAGCGACGCTGGCATCAAGCAAACTTCCCTGGTACTCCACTACCTCCACCTGGCGACCCTTAATTGTCTCTGTTCGACGAGGCAATTTCGTCAGATCGACAACCTCAAACCCAAGAGTCGAATCATTCTGGATAAATTCACTCTCTTCGCGAGACGTGGGTTGCGAAATATCTGGCGCGATGACGTAGCGCGCCTCTTTGTTGAAATCAAACGTAGCAGAGCCCTTAACTTCCTGCACCATATTAAGCTTCGATAGTGATATATCGCGCTCTGGCTGGACGTCTTGTTCTTGTGGGTTTGGCTGGTTTGTTTCGTCGAATGGCATGGTTGTTTGTGTGTAGTTAATCGTTTATTAATTCTTACGAATTAGTCTGCGCTACACCTAGATGGTGTCGTACGCGTTCAATCACGTCGCCAATCACAACTTGTGACTTCACAAGGTAGTCATCGACGCCGAGTGATTCAGCACGCTCTTTATCTTTAGGTTGGCTGAGCGCGGTCAACATAATAACGTGGATATTTGCAGTGTCCGGTGTGTTGCGAAGGATGTCGAGTACATCAAACCCGCTAATCTTTGGCATCATCGCATCCAATAGAATCAGATCAGGCTTAAAACGGGTTGCAGCTGCAAGTGCATCCTCGCCGTTCCCTACCCATTCGGTTTCAAAGCCTTCAATATCAAGGCGAGACTTATAGACGTTCGCTAACGCTTCGTCGTCTTCTACTAACAAGATTTTCTTTTTAGTGTCCATATACGGTGTATTGTACTACGCGCTCCAGATAAGCACAAGCTTGATTGCCCCTTAGATTGCCTTTAGTGCCGCTTCGAGCTGAGGGTCTCGGCTGGCGTTAATATCATCAACACTGCGCACCACGGTCGTATCTGGCACAATGCCCTTCTCAGAGATATTCACCCCTGCTGGCGTATACCAACGCGCAATGGTGACCTTAAGTGTCGCGCCATCAGACAGGTTCACAAGCTTCTGAACGCTTCCCTTGCCAAACGTCGTCTCACCGACAAGTGTTGCCACCTTGTGATCGTGCAGCGCACCTGCAACGATTTCACTGGCACTGGCGCTACTTCCATTCACCAACACGATTGTCTTTATACCATTAAGGATTGGCGTACCGGTTGATTTAAGTTCCTCGGTCACCTTGCCGTTTGTGCGTTCGGTGGTGACAAGCTGGCGATCAAGCCAAATACCCGCCACAGCCTGTGCAGCAGTCACATACCCGCCGCCGTTACCGCGGAGGTCAACCACCACACCCTTTACGCCCTTATTCTTGAAGTCCATTGCCACGGCGCGCGCCAGGCTACCGGTTTCATCGTCAAAGCGTGTAATCGTCAGGATGCCTACGCCGTCCTTAATCTCACCGTACGCGCTTGGGTTATTCACCTGCTCGCGGGTAATGTTGAACTCTTTCTCTTCGCCATTTCGAAGTACAGTCAGCTTTACAGTCGTCCCTACTTCACCGCGAATATCCGTGGTCACTTCGGTGAGGGTTTTGCCTTCTGTTGATTCGCCGTTCACCTTTGTAATAATGTCATTAATCATCACTCCAGATTTTTCAGCTGGGTTATCTTGCAGTACACGCACCACGGTCGGCACGTTGTTACGAATCCCCACTTCCACACCGATACCGCCGCCGATATTACCCGAAAGCGCATCGTCGAAGCTGGTAGATTCCTTCTTGTTCATGTAGATCGTATATTGATCACCCGCAGCATCAACAAGACCCTTATTTGCGCCTTCGATCAGCTTTTGCTTATCAAGGTCACCATCGAAGTTGCTCTCGAGTGCCTGATAGGTTTCCTGGACACTTGCAAGGTCGATGTCGCCCTTACCGAGCAGTGTATTAATATTGCCGCTCAGAAGCCCGCTGTTAATACCCCCCGCCACATAGCCAATACCCGCGACAAAGATAAAGGCAAAGATCATCACCGTGGTAGGAATGCGCTTTTGCGGCTGAGCTCGGCGAGGTGACGGTGTGATGGGCGTGTTGGTAGTAAGTGGCTCGGCCATGATGAAAAGTTTACCCTCCAAAGGTGTGAATTGTACTGGTATTTATTATACCGCTTTTGCTGGATGAAAGCTGAATTACTAAGTGATTTTTACGTATTGGTCGAAGAAACTCTTTGAAAGCCACATCTCACTATACATACCCCAACCAGCACCGTAATTGTAGTTGTATTGACTCACGAGTACTTGATTGCCACTCACTGCCTCAACCCATGCCACGTGTCCTGGGTTACCAAGAATCACTGCAATTGAACCGGGTTGTGGATTTGAGCCGAGGTTCTGATAGCCTGCGTTAATAGCATTACGCGCAAAGTCACCACCATTACCCCACTTGTAGTAAATACCTACTTCTTTGGCGATCTTCCACGCCACGTAGCTTGCACACTGACGACAGCCATAGCCACGTCCGTCACCACCATTGCCGTTTGCGCCACCTGTCGAGAGGTAACCAAGCATTGGACAGTTTGCGTTGTTCCACGGATAGTCACCGAGGGAACCAGAGTCGACAATTGTGTAGCCACCGGTTGAATTTGTACGGGCATTCAAGACTGCTTGAATACGCTTCGCTTCGGCAATTTGTGCCTGGCTATCTTTAATCATTCCTTGGTACTTCGACTCATCATTTTGCGTTTGCGCAAGAAGTCGGGCCTGCTCGGTCTCTTTTGCTTGAAGCGAATCGCGAGCTGCGGTTTGCGTTGCAAGTACCTTCGTCACTTCCTCTTTTTGAGTTGTAAGCTGCGTCTTGAGGTCTTTTACCTTTTTAATTGTCGTACTCAATTGATCCTTTACGGAGTTACGGTACTCTTGCTTGTCGAGGAAGTCACCAATATTTTGACTACTTGCAAGCATTTCAACTGGCGAAATATCATCATCAAGGTAAAGATCGGCAATGGTGGTACCAAGTGCATCTTGATTTTCACTAATTTGCTTTTCCGTGTCCGCAATTTCAATGACGAGCTTATCGTGTTGAGCTTGGCTCACGGCAATTTGCGCAAGAATAGCATTCTTTTCATTCGTAATCTGAGCTAACGCATTTGCAAGTGAAGCTGCCTCGTCATTAAGTCGGTTCGCTTCAGCCTGGTAACGAGCCATATCAGCTTGAAGCGCAGCGATCTTGTCGTCGTACTGATCAGCAGAAACGGGACGAATGAATTGTGAGCCCGCAGCAGTGGCTGCAAATACGATGGCAACAGCGATCACCATCCCTCGTTTCATCTTTGTTGAGAGTGTGTTTATTTTAGAAGCTGGTGTGGTGGTGCGCAGTTTCTTCATTTCTTTTACTACATTAGCATAAGCATTTAGTAGCGTCAAGAAATCTCAAAGGCAGCCCTGAAACTATAAGGACGACTCTGCAGCCCGAGTTTTTAAGGGCGCTGGGGCCCCATAAAAACCCGGAGCGAAGCCAAGTCCGTTAGTTTACAGGGGTGAATTTGAGATTTCTTACAGCTTAGAGCTTAAGATAACGTCGAGTCGCAAGAAGTGACGAAATAATACCAATGATCGCACCGACAATAATCATACCCAGTAGCACAAACCCAGCGTAGATAGTAAGTAGGCTTTGGGTCTCTGCGACCGCGACGCCCGCGTCCTGCAATGCAGGCTCTGCCAGGATAAATAGTCCAAACCCAATTGCGCTGGCGATAATAGCGGCAAAGAATCCATACACGACCGCTTCCACAATAAATGGACCACGGATGAATGAGCGCTCCGCACCAATCAGCTTCATCATTTGAATTTCTTCACGTCGGTTAAAGATTGCCATGCGAATGGTGTTAAAGATGATAAGCGTTGAGATTGCGACGAATACCACACTAATAATGATACCGACTTGCTGTGCAAAGGCTGCGGTACCTGCAATCTTTTCGATTGCTTCACGGCGCTGACCCGCAAACGACGGATCGCGATCTGGATCAATTGCCGCCTTTACGGTCTCGTTATCTTTTACGAGTGACGCCAGTTGACTAGTGTCATTAATGTCGACCACCTGAATCTTGAGTGTCCATGGGAACTTATTGGTAGCTTCTTTCACTGCATCGAGGGTTGAATTGTCGGCCTTGTTGTCTTGAATGAAGTTTTCCCTTGCTTGGTCTGGAGTCTGGACTGCCACGTCGGTCACCGAGCTTAATTTCTTTACTTCTGCAACCACCTCATTGGCTTCTTCTTGTGTTGTGTCGTTCTTTAGGTAAATCGACATTGACACACTTTCACGTACCGTCTGAAGTGTGTTTGACATAACATTTTGTGATACCACGCTCGCAAATACCACGAACAGTGTGATTGTCATGACGGCGGTTGCCGCAATAGTAAGCCACGCGTTACGGGTGAAGTTGTTCACGCCGTACCGGCACATTCGCAGGAATGTAATCCACTGGCGACGGTGTCGCTTTTGTTGACTAAGTGCTTTTGCGTCTTTTTTCTTGGTCTTTGCCATATTATTTCTTCTCTTCCGTTTGGCGGTAGCTGCCCTCTGCTTGATCGGCTGTAATCTTTCCGTCTTCAATGGTAATCACGCGACGCTTCAGCTTGTTCACGATCTCGGCATTGTGGGTTGTCAGTAGTACTGTTGTGCCGTACTTGTTAATCTTTTCAAGCAAGCGTACGATTTCCCAAGTATTCTTAGGGTCGAGGTTTCCGGTTGGCTCATCGGCAATAAGGATTTTCGGCTGACGCACAATCGCACGCGCAATCGCCACACGCTGGCGCTCACCACCAGAAAGTTGACTCGGGAAGTTTTTCTCTTTACCCGTAAGGCCCACAAGGTCAATTACCTTTGGTACAGTATTCTTAATTTCGCGCCCTGTCATACCGGCGATTTCAAGGGCAAAGGCGATGTTTTCAAATACAGTACGCTGTGGCAACAGTTTAAAGTCCTGAAAGACAACGCCGATCTTACGGCGAAGCATTGGAATTTGGGAATCCTTCAGTGTGTCGTAATCGATACCGCCCACGACAATCTTACCGCTGGTTGGCTTTTCTTCACGAGTCAAAAGCTTCAAAAGTGTCGACTTACCTGCTCCCGAAGAACCGATAATAATCACGAATTCACGGGGTTCAACAAAAAGGCTCATGCGGTTTAAGGCCGGAGCGTTATCTTTTCCGTATGTTTTTGTTACCCTATCTAAAAGAATCATTTCTGCATTAAGTATAGCACGAGGTGGCGAGAGAAAAAATCCGCTTGTGGTTTTTTCCGAGCACCGATGTGCAATGTCGTACAAAGTACGAGATTGCATAAGTCCTAAAGATGCTTGCGGGCTATTCCGAGATTCGCTTTGCGAGCTTATAGCCCAGGATAATCCCAACAATTCCGCCCACTGTACTCAGCAGAATACTCATCCCGCTAAATAAGTCATTGTCGCCCCATAAAGCTGGGACATATGCGCCGGCGATTCCGCCCACAAGTGCGCCAAATCCAATAAGAAGTTTATACATAACCTATTTAGTATACACCTCAAAAATGTCTATCTCACATAGTACGGAATGCGTAGGTGTTGCAGTGTGAGGCCCGGTCGTAGTTGACCGGGCCTCACACATGGGGGTTCAGCAGCCCGCCAGGACGCGTTCGATGACCTGCTCGTAGTTGAACGTGAGCAGGCTCTCGAGCTTCTCGCTCCCCGACTCGAGCGCCGCGACGACGAGGTCGCTGCTCGTGATGGACGTGTTGTCCGTCGGGTTGGCACCCACCCGCAGCTCGGCGAAGACCGCGCTCAGCCGGAGCATCCGCTTGTAGGCGGGCGTCTGGTAGCGCTTCTCCGGCATCTTGAGGAAGCCGACGTAGGCGCCCTCTGCCCGCCGACGCAGCCGCTCTGGGTCGAAGTCCATGTCGAGCAGGATCTGACGAGCCGTCGGGTAGGCCTGGGGGTCCAGGCAAAGCACGGTCGCCGGGAGGTGGATCGAGTCCACCGTGTCGTGCCCCATGTTCTCGGCGAACATGTTGACTTCCATCAGCAGCGTGTGTGCGCTGACACTGAAAGGCCGGTTCAAGACCGGGTAGGTTCCGTACATGATGTATCTCTCCATTTCTCGACGCACTCATACTAAGCACCCCGTAGCATGTGACATATCTGTTAACGTGCGACGAATTGTTCTATTACCACATATTGAACACCTTTCGAGAGTTGAGTTCAAGGGGTGGCCGGCATTTTCGCCAGCCACCCCTTTAGAGCGAACTCAGGATCGAGCGTGATACGCGAGTGCGTGCAGGTGCGCGATGGACTCGGCGCCCGACTCGGTTGCAACCTGGAACTGGGCAGTGTAGAAATCCCACTGACTGGCTTCGACCGTCTCGATGTTCGAGTAGTCGTGGTCCGTCACCTTGCCCCAGGTCACCTCCTCGTCGCCGCTCGTAGCGCTGCGTATCGTGGCGACCTTGTCGTCGACATACACCTCGAACCGCAGCGCGAGGCTGGCGTACATCTCGACCGCCGGCAACGCCATGTACTGACGCTCCCCGACCACCACGATGTTCGCACGAGCCGTGTCGATCGCCAGAAGCGCCAACACCGACTCGGCGAGCTCCACGGTGAAGCCGTAGCGCTCGATGAGCTGCTTGACTCGCATGGGCGCGTCGTCGTCGACGAGCGCCGCAAATACGATGTGAATCGGGTCGAGTACGTCGTGACCGCACTCATCCACGGCGTCATACGCCGCTTCGAATAGCCGCTTTCCACCGAAATGATCGCTCTTAATCATCTCAATGGTTGCAAGTGCACTTCCCTGAAGGGCCATGCCACCTCTTTCTCTGAGTTTGCCTTATGAAACACCGGATGGTATTCCATATGTAGCAATAGACTTTCAATGCAACTTTCTTGGGTGCGTACACTCAAAAACTTGCTATATTATATCACATTTTGTTTATTTTTTCAATATATTACAGAGGTGATTTTATTCAGTCGGGGCTTCAAGAAAGGCTTCCATGAACGGATCAAGTTCACCGTCGAGTACACCTTGCGCATTGTTGGTTTCGAACTTCGTGCGTGTATCTTTTACCAGTGTATACGGGTGAAGGACATAATTTCGAATCTGACTCCCCCAGTTTGCCGACTCACCCGCTTGAAGCTCCGCAACCGAAGCCGCATGCTGTTCAAGTTGCAGTTGCGCCAACTTCGAACGAAGAATCTTCATCGCAGTTTCTTTGTTTTGCAGCTGCGAACGTTCGTTTTGAATTGCAACCATAATACCCGTTGGAATATGCGTAATACGCACCGCAGAATCGGTCGTGTTGACCGATTGTCCGCCATGGCCACCCGCACGGTACACATCAATCTTAAGATCTTTCTCATCAATCTGCACTTCACTTGGCGCATCAATCTGAGGAAGCACCTCAACGAGCGCAAAGCTTGTCTGGCGAAGATTATCGCTATTGAAAGGGCTCAAGCGCACGAGCCGGTGCACGCCGTGCTCAGACTTCAAGCGGCCATACGCATACGCACCAGTCACTTCAAAGACTGCGGACTTAATCCCCGCCTCTTCACCTGTCGAGCGCTCAATCAAACTTGTCGACATATCAGCGCGCTCGGCCCAGCGAAGGTACATCCGCTCGAGCATTTCCGTCCAGTCCTGTGCGTCAGTTCCACCTACTCCCGCACTAAGGCGAAGGATTGCATTGTGATCGTCATACTCACCATCAAACAAAAGATCTTTTCGAAGCGTCTCGTACTCTTTTTCGAAGGCCACAATTTGACCTTCAAATTCACCGAGTAGCTCGTCGTCGCCAAGGTCCATCAATTCAAGCATGTCGTCGGCCTGTGCTTTTAGCGTAAGCCAAGGGTCGACCATTTTCTTAAGCGCCGCAAGTTGGCGACTCACATCTTGTGCGTGCTGAGGGTTATGCCAAATTTCTGAAGTTGAAAGCTGAGCCTCCATGTCGTCAATTTGCGCCTGGCGATCTTCAATATGAAGTCGCTCAAGGGCGGCATCAATTTGCGTGCGAAGTTCGTTCAGGCGTTTCAGAAGTGGCTGCATTATCTCTATTATACCCCGTAAAGGTCGACGGGGCTAAAGTGACTTGACTGCGGCAATAAACTGTTCACCGCGATCCACGTAATTCTTAAATATTCCAAAACTTGCCGCTGCAGGACTCAAAAGAACCACCCCACCCGGCTGAGTTAATTCAGCAGCTCGTCGTGTAACAGTTTCAGCGACTTGCGGCGCAGGGATACCTTCAATAATTTCATAGTTCCTGAACCCAGCCGCTTCACACGCCGCTGAAATACGCTGCGCCTCATCACCAATAAGCAGTGCGCGCACATGGTGCTGGGTCAGTTCGTGTGCGAGTTCAGAGAAATCAGAACCCTTATACGAACCGCCTAAGATGATTGTCTTTGGCTTATTCTCGAACGCACGAAGCGCTGCAATCGCAGAGCCTGGAGTTGTCGCGATACTATCGTCGTAGTACTGCACTCCATTCACCTCCGCAACAAATGCAAGGCGGTGTGGAAGACCCTTGAAGTTATTTAGGCCCGCTTTAATCGCCTCGGCGTCCTGGGTATATTGCCAGACTGCATCAATAGCCGCCAATGCATTCACTTGGTTGTGCTCACCCGGAATACGTAACTCATGAATCGAGCAAAGTGCATTCGAACCATAGCAAAACATCTCGTCGTACATGTGCACGTACGCCGCATCGGCCGATGGATACGCAACCTTGCGCGCCTTCGAGGTGCTTGCGATCCGTTCGGTGTATTGGTTGTTTGCGTAGTACACCAAAAGGTCATCTTCAGTCTGATGGCGCGTAATTTGTGCCTTCGCCTCAACGTACTCGTCCATACTGCGGTGCACGTCAAGGTGCTCCTGTTCGATAAAGAGTACTACTGCGGTGTGGGGCGACTTCTCAAGGTCCCAGAGTTGAAAACTCGACAGTTCATAGACGACGATATCATCAGGCTGAACCTGCGAAAGTACACTAAGCGCAGGGACACCAATATTACCCACGAGCCACACACGCTTACCCGCCGCTTCAAGAATCGAAGTAATTAAACTCGAGGTCGTACCCTTTCCTTTTGAACCAGTCACGCCAATAATTGGCGCCGTGCACTTTGCGAAAAATTCATTTGTCGCCGACCACACCTTGCCATCGGTTTTAATTTTATGTGGCGCAAGACCTGCGGTACGAATCACAAGATCAAAGCCGTCAAGCCGCGTAAATACACCCGGCCCAAGAATAGTATCAGCACCATGAGGGTACGACGCACCGCCATCAGCACGCTCATCAACAATCGTCAGTTCATTCGCTGGGTCTTTCGCCCAGTATGTGTAGTTTTCTTGCCCCTCAACACCGTAACCAGCAATCGCAATCTTCATACTGCTTATTCTATCGTACTAGGGTACAGTTTGGCGATTTTGTCATTCAGCTCAACAAGCTCTTCTTTGTCGCCACTACTTACAGCGGCAAGTACCCAGCGGTTTGCATCGAAGAATTCCTGGGCGACCTTCATAATCTTTTCGCGAGTCACCTTGCGAATCATGTCAGGGACTTTGTCGTAGTCTTTCACAACATCGTTATTAAAGTAGCCATTGGTGTAAAACCCACTAATTTGCGAGACGGTCTGCGCTCCCATTTGGTAGCGCCCCAGGCCAAACGACTTCGCAGATTCGATCTCTTCGTCCTTCAGCTTGCCATCTAGCACGGCCTTAAACTCTCGCGCAATAATATCAAACAATGCCGGTGCAGTGTCGTGGTTTACTTGGCCCGAAATATCCCAGGCACTGTCGTAGAAACTTGCACCACTATAGCTCCCCACAAAGTACGCCAGACCCTTCGAGCGCGCTTTTCCATAAATACGCGAGGTCGCCGTGCCAGTCAAAATGTGATTCAAAGCGTTCAACGCATCCAGCTCTTCATCATCGAGTACGCGCGGCAATGTCATCGTCCAGCCAAACGTAAGGTTTGATGCGTCTTTACGACGAATCAGGCTTGGGTTCGCTTTGTGAAGTTCGTCTCGTGGCACTTCAAGGCGCTCACCTTCCGGAATCTCGAAAGCTTCAAGTTGGCGAATAATATCAGACTTGCGTCCACGGAGCTTTCCTGCAATCACAAAACGCATATTACGCGTGGTGTGGGTACGGCGGTGATGCTCACGAATGTCACTCAATGTCACGTTGTTAATTGTCGCAAGTCCCTGACGATAGGTCAGCACATCTTCGCCAAGAAGCTGCTGTACCTTTGGCCATAAAATACGGTGATGGTCGTTTAAATAACCTGTAAGTTCGCTGCGTACGTTCCCCTTCTCAGCTTCGAGCTCTTTCTCATTAAAACGAGGTTCACAGATACTCAGGCGTTGAAGTTCAAGGATACGATCCCACTCAAAGTCCGCACAGTCCGCCTCGTAGACCATCGCAAAGTCAGAGGTATACGCATTGTGATACGCGCCGTTCTTGGTAAACTCTGCTTCAAACGCGCTTTCGCTGCGGAACCGAGCATTTGCCCCAAACGCCATGTGTTCCATGATGTGGGCAACTTGCTCGATATCCTTGCTTTTCGCATACCTATTACCGGCTCGGAAATGAAACTGCATACTCATGACCGTTGCGCCTGGAATATTAATCAGCAGGCCGCGCGCGCCATTTTTTAGTTTCACTTCTTCAACGGTATGGTTCATACTTTTTTTACTTTCGGACGTTCTTGAATTTTATGTATAAGGAGCGGTGCGATTAACGACGACCGGTTTTGCGGTTTTGACGCTGACTCTTCTTTTTCTTACGAGCCGTATTTTTTTTGTGTGCCGCATCGTTTGCCTTCTCGGCTTTTTTCACCTTAAAGTCATCATCGCGGTTCGCTTCACCCTTGGTGATTTCGTTGACACCCTTTTCGACTGATGTTTCAGCAAGGCGGGTAAGTTCGGTATCGTGATCTTCTTCGCTACGAGCAACTGCGTCGCGTACAGTGACGTGCATAATCGCACGAAGTACTTCATCACGAAGTGTTGCTTGAAGTGAATCAAACAGTTTTTGTGATTCAGAACGATATTCAACGAGTGGATCGCGTTGACCAACACTGCGCCAGTGGATACCTTCGCGAAGGTGCTGCATGTTTTCGAGGTGTTGCATCCAAAGTGTGTCGAGAACTTGAAGGTAGACTTCACGCTCTACCTTACGCATCACATCAGTTTCAAGCTCTTCTTCCTTGCTTGCGTACGCTTTCTTTACTTCCTTAAGGGCAAGGTCGTAGCGGTTCTTGTCGTGCTTTTCAGCACCAATTGCCTTAAGGCGCTTGTCGCTGAGTGGGAAAATTTCCTCAAATTGTACGTCAAAGTTCGGATTATTCTTTGCAGGAACGACAACAAGCTCGCGCACCTTACCTTCGATAAGGCGTTCGATTTCAGCCTTAATGTCTGCACCTTCAAGGATCTTGCGGCGAATCGAATATACCACGCGGCGGTGGCGGTTAATCACGTTGTCGTACTGGACGACGTTCTTACGGTTGTCGAAGTTGTAGCCTTCCACGCGCTTTTGCGCCGCTTCGAGGGTCTTACTTACCATCTTGTGTTGCAGTGGCTGGTCGTCATCAACACCAATACGCTCCATAAGTCCGGCGATTCGCTCACCTTGGAAGATACGCATGAGGTCGTCTTCAGTTGAGACGTAGAATTGGGTAATACCAGGGTCACCTTGGCGTCCACCACGTCCACGAAGCTGGTTGTCGATACGGCGAGATTCGTGACGCTCAGAGCCAATCACTACGAGGCCACCGAGTTCCGCAACGCCTTCACCAAGCTTAATGTCGGTACCACGACCGGCAATGTTGGTTGCAAGCGTAATCGCACCCTTCTCACCCGCTTTTTCAACAATCAACGCTTCACGCTCGTTGTTCTTTGCGTTCAAGATTTCGTATGGAATCTTTTCTTTATCGAGATGTGCAGCAATCATTTCGTTCTTGGCAATTGATGCAGAACCAACCAGTACTGGGCGCCCCGCCTTGTGATGTTCCTTAATCACATCAGCAATTGCCTTAAGCTTTGCCTTTTCAGTGCGGAAAATGAGATCTTCCTTGTCTTCACGGGCAATCGGCTTGTTTGAAGGAATCTGCACTACATCAAGTTTGTAAATTTGCTGGAATTCTTCAGCTTCAGTAAATGCAGTACCCGTCATACCAGAGAGCTTCTTGTAAAGACGGAAGTAGTTCTGGAATGAAACGGTCGCGAGTGTCATGCTTTCTTGAAGAATGTCGACATGCTCTTTTGCTTCAATTGCCTGGTGAAGACCTTCGTTGTAGCGACGACCCTGCATAAGACGACCGGTGAATTCGTCAACGATAATCACTTCACCGTCTTTGGTGACCACGTAGTCTTTGTCGCGCTTGAACAAGGTTTGTGCGCGAAGTGCTTGGTCGAGGTGGTACACCGAACGAACGTATTCTGGGCTGTACAAGTTTTTTACTCCAAGGAGCTTTTGTACCTTATCAACACCATCGTCAGTAAGTGATACCATACGACGCTTTTCGTCGAGTACGTAGTCATTTGGCGCAAGCTTTGCAGCGATACGTGCAAATTGCTCGTAGCTTTCAGGGTTTTCGCTGGCAGGGGCGCTAATAATAAGTGGCGTACGCGCTTCGTCGATAAGAATCGAGTCAACCTCGTCGACGATCGCATAGTGAAGATCGCGCTGACGAAGAAGGTCAACTTCATTCACCATGTTGTCACGTAGGTAATCGAATCCGAATTCGTTGTTGGTACCGTAGGTAATGTCAGCGGCATATGCTTCTTTACGAGTCACTGGACGAAGGTGCTTCATACGAGGGTCGGTGTGTTCTTCATTTTCATAACGTGGGTCGAAAATGAATGATGCATCGTTAATGATGACACCAGTAGAGAGGCCGAGGAAGTTGTAAAGCTCACCCATCCAACCCGCGTCACGTTGCACGAGGTAGTCGTTTACAGAGACGACGTGCACACCCTTACCTTCAAGTGCATTGAGGTATACAGGAAGAGTTGCCACAAGGGTCTTACCTTCACCAGTCTTCATTTCGGCGATGTCACCTTCGTGGAGCACCATACCGCCGATAAGCTGTACATCGAAGTGACGCATACCAAGTACACGATTACTTGCTTCGCGTACAAGTGCGAATGCATCTGGCAAGATTGAATCGAGCGTGGTGCCCTTTTTCGCAAGTCGCTTCCTGAGAACTTCGGTCTGCTTCTTAAGCTCTGGTTTCGAAAGCTTTTTGTACTTCTCTTCTAGTGCATTAATGGCAACGACCTTCTTTTCAAGTCGTTTCAGTATCTTCTTTTGTGGATCGCCAAAAATTTTAGTCAGCGTACCCTGCCGTGTAATTGCCATGTAGTCTCTCCCCCGTCTTTTTGGAAATATGGTCGGTAAATTACTTTATAGTAATTATACCATAACCACTCGAGTGAAAGCAGTGGGTTTGCAAGTATTTTTTAGAGGTCTACATCACCGCAGCGCGCGTAGCCGCCAAAAGGTTACTGCGCTGCGAGTTTTCGCGCGGTAATCGAGTCTTTATATTTCCGAAGTTGAGCGATTAGTTTCGCTTCTACGATATCAACGGCGGCGTGCATATTCATGGTCGTGTCTTTAGCGATAATCGTCTTTTCAGGAACCTTCAGGATAATTTCGGCTTCATACTTATTGCCGTGGTCGCGATTGACCTGGCGAAGCTTTACATCAGCGACGAGCGACTTTCGTGCGTGTGCCGGAACGTATCGATCGAGTTTCCCAACCCTATCCGTCACGTACTTTTGCATTTTCTCGCTGACGTTATATTGAATACCGGTGATATCAATAGATGCTATCATATCTTCCCTCCTTCTGGTTGGTTGATACTCTTATTATACCAAAAGCATCGTCACTATAAAGGAAGCGCCGGGCCAAAAGAAGGTGAAGCGTGTGCAGCACCCCACCAAGACCAGCTTTCAGAATCTCCATCGCCGTACTGGTACGCTTTACTGGTCGCCGTTACCATATAATTATCGAGGTACACCGTAGCATCACCTTGCTTCCCCCCAGGCATAAACCGCAAAAAGTTAATAGGGCTCGATGCGCTTACGGCATATATCCAACTAATCTGATGCGTTCCTGCGGCACTCCCACCACCAGATTGTGAATCAAGCCCGCCCACATTAAACCTGAATCGCGCATTTGTTGGCACCGCCGTTGGAATTGTTACCTAAGCGGTTATCGCATAGGTGGTATTTGCTTGCACTCCCCAGTTTGCTAAATCAGCAAAGGTGTCTGTACTTGATGCATAAATCGGCGTCACAGCCACTGAACGCGCTCCTGAAAGTACACCCGTTGATGATGTCGCAACCGTTACTCGACTTGAGGCAGTAATGCCAACCGGGTTGCCGTCCGATAGTGTCTCGAAGCTTGGATTGGTAATAAGGTTTTTTACACAGCGACCCTTTACGGCACCCTTGCTCGAAGATGTATACGCATAGGCAACTTCTGGTTGCACTGTAGTATCCGTGATGGAAATACAAAATGCGGTTTGATTGGAATTTGTGAAATAGTCATACGTAGCCTTATCTGTCGAGCCAGGCAGTCCCAACTCGGCTAAAAACGTCGCCTCAGTCGGTACCGTCTCGCTATGAGTCACTGCGTACGTCTGTACTTTCTTACCCGCTTGAGATACTGAGGATTGTACGGCCGAATTAATTGACCTGTCTCGAATGCCTGTATACGCAACAATGGTAATAGCGGCAAGGATTGCAATCACTACGACGACGATAAGAAGTTCAACAATTGTAAACCCTGTTTGTGTTTGCCCACGCTTCATTACAGTTATTCTAATCAATTAATAAGTATCGTTCAAGCTATGACCGCCATCATCGCATGACACCCGTCACTCGGCTTATTCCCCTTTAGAAATTCACTGTGTGAAAAATACTCAGGGTTAGTGCCCGTATCGGCGGCGTCTTCGATAATATGCTCGGGTACAATACCGGCCTTCGCAAGCTGCTCATGAATTACTTCTTTCATGCCCTTACCGTCGAGCTTTGTAATTGGGTACGCGTCTTTACTAATGCTCGCCGAAAGCCACACCTGAATATCTTCAGGTTTTGAATCATAGTGAGTCTGCAAGTAGCGCACCGACTCAACCGCCCCATTCACCTCAAGGCTATGGCGACCTAGGTGCGACAACATCAATACACCGCGCGCTTCATCATAGAATGTCGTTGCAATGCAATCAGCAACTGGCAAGAACAACACTTGCCCAGGTATGGTCGTGACAAGCGCATCAGCCCATTCGATATCATTGGCGCGCATACCCTTCCCCATGTCAGTCGCATTAACTTCAAGATACTTCTTATAGGTCTTATCGTCACCATAGGTAATGTAAATTCGCGTCGCATCATCAAGTGAAAAACCGTGCGAGTGAAGCCACGTCGCACGATTTTCAATAACTTTTTGATCTTCAGGTTGAGTGCGGTCGTACATTGAACCGTCAGCGACTTTAGAAAGCGCGACCACAACACCCATAGACTAAAGAATCTCTTTACCACCTAGGTATGGGCGCAGTACAGCCGGAATCACGACAGAACCGTCTTCCTGCTGGCCGTTTTCAATAATCGCAATCATCGCACGACCCAATGCAAACGCAGTCGCGTCATTCGTGTGAATCAATTCAAGTGAACCATCTTCGCGGCGCACGCGAGTTTGCAGGCGACGTGCCTGGTAATCGGTCATGTAGTCGGCGGTGTGCGTTTCACGGTACTGGTCTTGTCCAGGAAGCCAAGCTTCCATGTCAATTCCACGCGCATTTGGCTTACCGATGTCGGCAGTGCACTTTTGAATTACTTGGTATGGGAGTTCGAGTTGGCTCAAAAGGTATTCTTGAATCGCAACCATCAAAAGGTGCTCCTTCATACCATCAGCGCCCGTCGTAAAGCTTTCCATTTCGAGCTTGTCGAATTGGTGCATGCGAAGAATCCCCTCCATGTCCTTACCGTACGTACCCGCTTCACGGCGGAAGCTCGTGGCGTAGCCAAGGTAACGAAGTGGCAACTGAGCCTCAGAAAGAATCTCATTGGCGTGCATACTTCCCATGACGTGCTCAGCACTTCCCTGAAGCCAAAGGTCATCTTCTTCAAGCTTGTAGCGGTCGTCGCGCGGCTCAAGTCGATCCATCGCGTCGTAGAGTTCGGTACGAATCATAAGCGGAGGCAAGATTGGTGTAAATGGCTTCGCGGAAATACCCTCAATACCCGCCTCTTTTGCAATCTTTTCAATCGTTTCAGAATCACTCAGTGAATTAATCACGAACTGAATAATCGCAAACTGGAGCTTTACAAGATCACCCTTAATGTAGGCAAAGCGGCTCCCCGCAACTTTTGCGGCACGCTCTTTATCAATCCAGTCGCGCTGTTCGGCAATTTCCCAGTGGTTGCGTGGTGCAAAGTGAAACTTTGTTGGCTCGCCTACTACCTTCGCAATCACATTCTCGTCTTCAGAAGCACCAACCGGCACATCAGCAGCGGCCATGTTTGGCACTTTCTTTTGCAAAGTCAGCACGTCTTGTTCAACAAGGCCAAGGCTTTCTTCGAGCTCGGCAAGTTCGATTTTAATAGCCTTACCTTCATCAATAATCGATTGGTCAGGCTTGCCTGATGTACCCTTCATCTTTGCGGCGTTTGCATTGCGGCGCTCGCGGAGTTCATCGGCACGCGACGATAACTCACGTCGCTGGTCATCAAGCTTCAGAAGCTTGGCAATATCAACTGAGTAATTTTTGCGTGAAGCATTTTCTTGTACAGCTTCGGCGTTGTCGCGGATGAATCGAATATCTAACATAACTAGGGTTATTGTAGCACAATGCACAGAGGTTGCGTACGAGAAACTGGGCCTACTCCGTCCTTAGTGCTTCAATAGGATCAAGCTTTGCAGCCTTACGCGCCGGGAACCAACCCGCCAGCATCGCAATGATGATGAGTGCAATAATCATAATCGCAATTGGAATCGGCTGGAAGATGAGCAGGCTCGTGCCCTTTGAAAGTCCTAGCATCTCTGTAATCCACGGGTTTGCAAGCAAGCCTACGACAATCGCGATGCCCGCACCAATGATGCCACCGAGGAATCCAATCCACGCCGCTTCAAACTGGAACAAACGACTCACCGATTTACCGCGCATACCAAGCGCCTTCATCAGGCCAATCTCGCGGGTTCGCTCGAGCACGCTAATGTACTGGGTGTTAATGATGCCAAAGACACTGGCAATAAGCGCAATCACACCAAACCCGAGCACGATACCCTGAAGCGTGTTCACGACTGTAAATACCACACCTTGAAGGTCTTGCGCGGTCTGGGCGTAGAGGTTATCTTTCGCAAGACTTTCCTTCACGGTGACTGGGTCAATGCCATCTTTTACGATTGCGGTTGCACCGAAGTACTTTTGGTACTGCGGGGTGCCCTGAGTAGTAAATTCGCTAATTGCACGGGCTGCGTCAGGCGCAATTTGTACGCTCATGGTTGATGTAAGCGCCTCAGCAGACTTTGCCGATACTGCGCGGACCTTAAAGCTAAAGGTCTGCGTCTTTGGCTGAAGCAAGCTCTGGACCGCAGTTTCGCCACCAGTGGCAAAGGCCGCCTGGATTTGCTCAGGAGTTGGGCTCGCGGTCGCCTGTACAGCGGTCATCACAACCTTCTTGCCTACAAGCTCTGAACCGTTTTTAATTACTTTGTTATCGATCAATGTTTGTACATACGATTCCGGAATCACTACTTCATCGGCGGCAATTGCTTCGCCTTGTGGAGGGACATTTCCATACGCAACACCGCTAATAATTGAAGCGTTGTAGGTCGACACGTCAGCCACAAACCTAGTGGTGCTGTCACCAAATGTCATAAACTGCACCGACGGTTGGTAGATTGGCATTACATTCGTGAGGTCGTCGCGATCCGCAAGCATATCAATATCCTCTTGGGTCATTTGCTTCACAGTAATACCCTGTGTGGTCGTGGTGTCAGGATCATAGACGCGAATAGACGACTGAAGCCCACCGCCCCCCACGATAGACTCATCGGCCACAACAAAGAGCGACTGAGGGTTTACGTTTGAGTTAATGAGGTTGTTGGCGTATTCGCGCGCCCCTTGCCCTGCGGCAAGTGACACGGTAATCGTAAATGCACCCACACCAATTGCAAGGCTCGTCAAAATTGTGCGCGCCTTCGCATTTGCAAGGCTACGAGCAGCGCGTCGGATGATATCGGTCGTTTTCATTACTCTTCCTCCTCGCTTTCTTTGTCGCCACCAATACGCGAAACACCCTTAAGATGCCTCGAATCTTCGCGACTGTCTTGTGGGCCTTTTTCTACCACAACTTCTTCAGGCTCTTCAACAGGTGCAGCTTGCTCGCCTTCAATACGGTCAATCTTGCCATCTTTTACATAAATTTGCATGTCACACTTACTCGCAAGGTCTGCATCGTGCGTCACGATAATAAGGGTGCTGCCGTTCTGCTTGTTAAGTCCAAATAATAAGTCTTCAACCTTTTCCCCAGTCGTTGAGTCGAGGTTTCCAGTTGGTTCGTCGGCAAAGATAATACTCGGCTTGTTAACAATCGCGCGTGCAATCGCGAGGCGCTGCTTTTGGCCACCAGAAAGGTTGCGGGCTTTTTGGCGAACCTTATCACCAAGCTCAACAATATTTAATGCATCTACAATCTGAGCTTTACGTGCAGTGCCGCTGACGCGGGCAATCTCAAGTGGCAGCGCCACGTTGTCGTAACACGTTTCATTCGCCTGCACGAAAAAGGCCTGGAAGATAAATCCGATTTTTTCAGAACGGAAACGGTCAACAGCTTTACTTTTCAGCTTCAAAATATTCGTGCCGTCAATAATCACCTCGCCAGATTCGGGGCGATCAAGCCCACTCATGGCGTGCATAAGCGTCGACTTACCACTCCCCGATTTTCCGACAATGGCAACGCTTGCACCTTCAGGAATGCTAAAGCTTACATCATCAAGCGCTTTAAAAGTGCTATGTTTTTTGCCATACGTCTTCGTCACGTTTTTGACTTCAATCACGCGTCATCCCCTCCGTCTTTTTACTGTTCTTATTGTAGCATGGACTCATCTTCGCTAGGCTCGATAACCACCGATGCGCAGCCCGTGCGATGCGTTTCAGCTGGAAGCGACTGACCGTTATAGGTCATCGCCCCTGAAGTAATTCCATATAGGCGAACACTCGTATTTTCAGATGTCACTCCGCCTGCGCATACATCCGGCTGCGTCACGTTCAACTCGCGCACCGTCCCGGCTGATACCTGGAGACCACTCTTCGCTTGAACCTCAAGGCTTTGGATCGTGCTTTCATCAAGCGCAACCGAACCAAGTCCCTTGACGCTCACCTTTTGGTAAGATCCCGCTACTGAAATTTGAGAGTTTTCATGGAGCGAATCGACCGTCAGTGTGTCCTGAGTGGTTCCGTTGTACGAGAGCTGCGAGCCACCGTTGCCTGAATCGACCACTACAGTTGCGATCGCCGGACCATATACTGTAAGAATTGGCTGCACGAATGAGTTACGGAAGCTACTTGGAACCTCTAGCGTGATCGACACCGCCTGGCCTTCAACCTTCACTACAGGCTTCGCCGATGGCAAAGCGGTAAGTTCGTAGCGCGCAGGGCCCTCGTCAACAACGTAGCGAATCGTTGCATACTGTGCGAAGAAATCAGTGTCACTTCCATCGGTCGCTTTCGCCTTCACTGAAAGTTTTACAGAATTCACGGTGCTAAATTCTTTTGGAAGATTCGCCGATGTCTCGCGCATCATACTGCGCGTCTCATTCGCTACGCGCCATGATTGTGTCGTTGAAATTGAAAGTGTCGCCGCCACCGAAGCAATTCCAAGTACCGTAATGATGATTCCCGATACGACCATGCGCTTGGTAAGTTTTCGTGCAAAAAATGCGTAGGCAATCAGCCCGAACAGTGCCGTCAGGAGCATCAGGCCAAATACTACAATGCCAAACACAAGCCATACGATCCAAGCGTTTCCGTCGCCAAGTCCTGTAAACCCATTGGTAAGATCCATAAACTGCCCATTCATAGTTGCCGCAGCAATCACGAGCCACGCAACAAGTAGAAATGTCAGAACTGCACCCGCCGCGCTTCCCGCGCCAAGCACGACCGAAAGGACGCGCTGCAGCACAGGGGCTACTCGATTCTCGGGAGCTTTTTCTTCATCGGCATTCAGTTCCTTAATTGATTCAAGTGTCACGTCTTTACCTGCAAGCTGGAGCTTTTCAGTTGCGGTTCGAGCAGGTGGCAAAATAACCCAAAGTACAATATAGAGTAGCGCCGCAAACCCAAACGAAATGAACATGAGCACAATAAACCCAAGGCGCGCCCATACTGCATTAAAGTTAAAGTACGTCGCCACACCACTAAGCACCCCGCCAAGTACCGCATCGTCAACCGAACGATAGATACGTCGACTGCCCGCTTCTTGCACGGGTCCAACCGCAATATCACCCTCACCATCAGCAAACTCGTACGGTTCGCCAAGCTGCTTGCGAAGTGCGGCAACATCGTCACTGCTGATCACTCCGCCCGCCTTCACGCCGCGCTCATTAAGAAGTTCAGTCATGCGAATTTCAATGTCGGTCAGTACATCACTATCCTGTGTGTATGTCTCAAGGCTTTTAATATATTTTTCAAGTTGTTTTTTCGCCGCAATCTCAATGTCGTACGCGGTTTTTGCAATGTGAATTCGTGTAATTTCGTTCATCGTACTCTCCTTATAGTTTCTTCATTGTTGCGGTCAATGCTGCGATCTTCTTACCTACTTGCGTGACCACTTCGTCTCCAAAATCGGTCGTCTTGTAGTATTTGCGCGGCGGCCCATGCTCGCTCTCTTGCCATTCGTGTGACAATAAGCCGTCTTTTTGCAGGCGACTTAGAAGCGGATAGATCGTACCCTCCACCACCACCAACTCGGCGTCGCGAAGTTGCGTAATAATATCACTCGTATATTTTGGTTCGTGCGAACAGGTTTTCAGTACGCAGTACGCCAAGAAGCCTTTTCGCAGCTGAGTCGCAAGCTGCTCGGCATATTCACTACTCGATGTGTGTTCACGTGTCATGGTTCTATGTTATACAAGGTACTATAAAAAGTCAAACTACTTCTACGCAAAATAAAAAGCGGCTGGTTTCTACCAGCCGCCGCCACCACCGCCGCCGCCACCGCCGCCAGAGAATCCTCCCCCGCTCGACCCACCACTTGAGCTCGATGAAGAAATGCCGCCGTACGAAACTGCCGCCGTAGAAAAACTATGAAGCGATGCGGCGAAAATTGCCCCATTAAACGCTGCGCTACCCCCGTACCAATCCGGTGAGGTATTTGCTCGTGAGTAGAACTCGCCGAGTTGTTTTGCCCACTGCTGTTCTCGACCAAATAGAATTGCGTATGGTAACGTACGTTCGTATAGCTTCACAAGCTCGCCCGGTTCGTTCGTATTGAGCGTGTAGCCAATCTTTTCGGCAGTATCGGGTGCCTGCAGGAACTTCAAGCGCTCTACTTCTGAGGCCTTAATGTAACGATCAAGTCCAAGTACATAGCGACGCACCACAAGGCCCTTGTCGGTAAGTGGGCGGATAGTCAGTCCAAACATCCAGATAATAAACGCCGCGATGCCCATGACAAACGAAAGTGTCAGTACACCCAAGACTAGGCAGATAATTGCCCAGCGATAAAAGAACTTCGAAACCCTTGGATCTTTGGCGCGAATCCCGTAAATACCCTCAAGCAACTTTTTGAGCTTACTGTCGTTATCGAGCGTACGGCTGTGGTACGACATGTTATTGCGAAGCGTTTTAAGTGGAAGCTGCGAACCGACTTCTACCGAGCCATCAAACATGTCTGTAAGGATTTCGCGCTCCTCTTCACGAAGTGTCGAAAGGTCAGCCTTAATTTCAATTGTGTATTCCGCCGTTTTCCATGTTGATGCAGGCGCTGTCTCGATAATCGCAATATAGCGGCGCACCGCGAGATCAATCAGCTGCGCAGTAAACGTCTGTCCGGACACGGCAACAGTCTGCGCCGACACCACCACGCTCGCGTCCTTAGGCGGGATATATTCAGCCACAATCGGATCTTGTTCTTTGGTGCGATACATACGGCGGTAAAACAATACACCCATAGTAATAATGAGGATCACCCCAAACGGCACCATGAGTATTTGCAGCAGTAGCCAATACCCAAGCAGCCTTTCAAACAAACTCGCTTGGTATGCAGTGAACGTTTGACTCTTAAAACCGAGCGAAAAGGTCACGTTCTCACCAGCGCTCAAGTCATTCGCCCATGCTTTGTAGACCCCTGGTTCTTCTTCGGTGATTGCGCACGAGTTGGTTGCGTTTTGTGCACCCGTGTAACAGTAAGGCTCACCCTCACGCGCAGTAATCAGCGCGTCGTCGATACGAGCCGTAATAGAGAGCTCCTCGATTGGGACTTGCCACTCCGTACCATTAGTATCCCAGTACCATTCGTCGCGATTCGTATTCTGGAAGAATCGTGTCACGTCACGCTGCGTATATTCAATCACATAGGTAGTCAGGCCGTGCGCGTACGTCGCCGCATCGCCAATTCGTACAATCATTGCATCGCCTTCGCTACGAGTCGTGTAATTCCACGCCTGCCCTTCTAGGTCGGTCACGGAGTCAATTGAAACGTGGGTCGAGTGTCCATCATACGAAGTCGGAATAGCTCGCTCAATCCCGTGATTCTGATCACTCAGCGGAAAATCGGCGGTAATTGTTTCTTTTGTCTTTAAAACAGAATGGCCCTCGCTATCACGCGAGAGCTCATACTGAATATCATAGGTTGTAATGCGAAAACTATCCACGCTACCCTGCGCACTGGCAGTTCCAGGCAAAAGCACGCCCGTTACCACGAGCAAGGCTGCAAGTACTACCCCATAAAAGCGCTTCATACGCTCTTATGATAGCATCTTAGGCAATAGTTTCGAGGAGTTCGCTGAGTGTTGCATCAATTTTTTGTGCAACTTCTTCTTGTTCAAGAATTGCGCCGTCAGGTGCGATATGCTTCATGAAGAAAAGGTTCGTCTGGTTATCCCCCACCTTCGCCTTCAAGTTCACGGCGAGTGACTCACGGGCAGTGGCGTGCGCCTGTCCTGCACCACTTGTCCATCCGTAGCCCACGAGTGCAACAGGCTTACCGTCCCACTCCTTGCCAATCCAGTCGATTGCGTTGAGCTGTACCGGCGCAAGCGTGTGGTTATACTCAGGTGTCACAAATACGACACCGTCAGCTTCGGCGACCTGCTTTGTCCACGCAATCACAGATTCATGCGTAGGTGCAAAGTCTGGTGACGTTGGTGAATTTGGGTCATCGAAGAACGGAAGGTTCATGTCCTTAAGGTTCGCAACGCTCACCTCGGCGCCCTTCGCATCAGCCGCATCAACAACGAGCGGTACAATTTTTTCATTTACACTATTTGGTCGGACACTGCCGGTCACAACTAAAATACGAGCCATCAATAAGATCCCCTTTTTATATTTACTATATTTAGTATAGCAATAATTTCAAAGGATGCAACTACAAGCCGTGCTTTTTGATATGCTTAAGGGTTTTATGCTTTACCGTGCGGCGAACTTTAGGAGTGTCCTCGACGCCGTACTTCGCAAGGATTGAAGCAACAGCCCTATTCACCTGCTGGTCTTCCTTAATACCCTCTTCAATCTTTTCAGTAAGATTCGTAACCTGGCGCAGTTCTTCATGGACATCGCGGACAATACGCTTCATCGCGCGGCTCTGTCGCAGACCATTTACCACCGAAAGAATCGCCAATACAAGCGCGACAATACTTAGAATATACGTAAATGCCTCGTACGCAACGCCACCATAGTTATAGACGTAGCGCGATACCAAAAGCACCAGCCCTACCGTCACAACGATAATAAGCGCGATGATTAAAAGCTGGAACTTACGCGTCGGGTTCATCAACCTGAGTTTCAAAAGTTACTTCTGGATACAGTGATTTTGTCACCTCGTCGTACTCGTGACGAAGCTGAGGGAATGGCACACCTTCACGTGCGGTCACGCCTTCGAAAATCCAAAATACACGCTCGCTGTAGCCCCAGCCACACGCTGGTGGCATGCCATATTCGAGCATTTCAACGTAATCGATATCCAACATCATGGCCTCTTCGTCACCCGCGTCACGCATACCTTGTTGTTCAAGGAAGCGATCAAGCTGATCAACCGGGTCATTAAGTTCAGAAAATCCATTACCTAGTTCAGAACCCGCAATCACAGGCTGGAAGCGCTCAACCACACGATCGTCCTCGGGGTTAGCCTTTGCGAGAGGCGAAATAAACTTAGGAGTGTTAATAAGCCACACCGGACCTACGACATCTTTACGAATATTCTTCCAAAGCTTGTCGATGCCACGCGCACGGTTTTCGGTTTGCTCAACTTCGAGCTTATTGTCGACGAGCGCTTTCTTCACATCGTCAAGCGAGCTTTCATATACATCAATGTTGTAGCGGTCTTTAATAATCGTCGCGTAATCCCAAACTTCCCACTCGCCCGCCATATTTACTTCTTGCCCATTCAGGGTAAATTGAAGCGTGCCAAAAGTCTTTTGAAGTACATCTTTGTAAAGCTCTTCCATGAACTTCATGCCGTCTTGCCAGTTAGCGTAGGCCCAGTACCATTCCATCGCCACGTGCTCAGGAAGGTGTTCGTCTGAATAGTTTTCGTTGCGGAAACGAGGCCCAATGTCATAGACCTTTTCAAAGCCCGCACCAATAAGGCGCTTCAATGGTAACTCGTGACTAATGCGAAGGTAGAAGTCTTGGTCGAGTGCATCCATGTGTGTCACAAATGGATTTGCGTCAGCACCACCGGTCGTGTGCTCGAGCACTGGCACATTCACTTCAATAAAGCCGTTGTGATTCAAGAAGTCGCGAGTCGCCTGCCAAAACTTTGAACGGCGCACGAAGCGTTCACGCACATCAAGGTTGACGTTCATGTCGATGTAACGACGACGCATGCGCTCTTCCTTGTTGGTGAAGCCGTCTTGTGCGCTCGGCATTGGACGAAGAGCCTTAGTAAGAAGACGAAGAGTCTGCACTTCCACAGAAACTTCTCCAGTCTTGGTTTTAATCACGGGGCCAGTCGCCTCGAGAAAGTCGCCCGTATCAAGCAGTGGCAAGTCTGCCAAAGAAAGTACGCCCGCTGCAGTGTCACGATCCGCCACTTTTCCCTCTTGCAGGAAAAGTTGAATTTCGTCAGTTTGATCACGTACCACAATAAAGGCGAGCTTACCGAACTTACGAATACCCATAACTCGACCGGCAACAGTTACCTGTTTACCTTCGAGGGTCTCAAAGTCAGTTTTCACGTCGCCCGCGTTGTGTGTGCGATGACTCTCGGCCGGATACGGGTTAAAGCCGAGTGCTTTTAGGTCTGCAAGCTTGCGCAGACGCTCATCACGAAAATCTTTTAGTGTCGCCATATCACCAAGTAGTATAGCACACCTCTGTTGCTAAGCATCTATACCCCACCCGCCAATCACCGCTCATATACTTCCGAAACTTGCTTCACGCAAAGAGCCCTAAGGGTCTCTACGCCTTAGAGCTCTTTGGTTACGCGAAAGTGTTCTTGAAGTATATGAGCGCCACTCGGCTTGGCAAACTAGCCTACTGAAACAACAGTGTAGTTAATATCACCCTTAGGTGTCGTGATGGTGACCTTATCGTCAACCTTCTTGCCGTAAAGTGCCATACCGATTGGAGATTCGTTGCTTACCTTACCCTCGAGTGGGTTCGCCTCAACTGGACCAACGATTGTATAAACAACGGTCTTTGCACCAGTCTTAAGTTCAACGCGGCTTCCGAGGCCAATGGCGCTCTTCTTTGACGTCTTAATAATCTCGGCGTTTGTCACGATATCTTCGATTTCAGCGATACGAGTTTCAAGCAGACCCTGCTCTTCACGAGCGGCGTCATATTCAGCGTTTTCACTCAGGTCACCAAAGTCACGGGCTTCAGCGATCTTGTCGGCAACCGCGCCGCGACGAGACTTCAGCTCTTCGAGCTCAAGTTCGAGTTCTTTTTTACCTTCAGCGGTAATTTGATAGTGCTTCTTCATTTGTTATTAATCCTTTTCAAAAACTAATTCCGCTTCCTTCGCGGAACCCCCCACGCTATATGTAGCGTGGGGGGCATGTATAAAACCTCTATTTATGCTATTTTAGCAAGCAGCTCGTCGAGTGTCAATAACTCTGTTTCACCCCCGTTACGTGGTGTAAATTCAAGCTTTCCGTCCCCTATTAGGCGTTCGCTAATGGTAACACGGTACGGCAAACCAATCAACTCAGCGTCAGCGAACTTCGCGCCCGGACGCTCGTCGCGGTCATCAAACAGTACCGTCACCCCTGCTGCTTGAAGCTTTTCGTAAAGCTCATTGGCCTGCTCGGCAACATTTCCAATACTCACAAGGTAAGCCTTATACGGTGCGACGTTTTCTGGCCATACAAGCCCCTTATCATCCGCAAAGTGCTCTGCGATAAGTCCCATGAGGCGGCTTGGGCCAATGCCGTAGCTTCCCATAATGACCGGCTTTGATTCACCATTTTCATCTGTAAATTTAAGATCGAGTGGATCCGAGAAGCGTGTGCCGAGGGTAAAGATATTGCCCACTTCAACCGCCTTCACTTCTTCGAGCTCGTCTTTTGACACACCAAGCTCAGCGAGCACTTCATCGGTATAGACTTCTTCGTTGATTGCAATGTTCTTTTCGCGGTGCAGATAAATAATATCCTCACCTACTTCGCTAATCGTTTGGAATTCGTGGCTAAACTTTGCGAAGCTTCCGCCGCTCGCAAATGTCTTAAAGGTGCTGTCGCCAAGCCCAAGACGCTCAAAGACACGGTCATAGGCCAAAGAAATCTTTTCATAAAAGGCATCGTGCTCTTCTTGAGTGCGGCTAAAGCTGTAGAGGTCTTTCATCCAGAACTCACGTCCACGCATCAGGCCACTCTTCGAGCGAAGTTCGTTACGGAACTTAATCTGGAATTGGTATGGGTAAAGTGGAAGGTCCTTATAGCTATGAATGTAGCTCTTCATGAGCTTCGTAAGTGGCTCTTCGTGGGTTGGCGCAAGACCGAGCTCGCTTCCATTCGCAAGCTTTGTCTTAAACCAGACGTCGAGCACGCTGTCGTCCCAGCGCCCTGAAGCTTCCCAGACTGCACTTGGCTGAAGCGCCGTCAGGCTAATTTCATTACCGCCCACTGCGTCCATCTCTTCGCGGATGATTTGAATAATATTCTCTAGCACCTTCTTACCCAGCGGCAAGTACGCGTACACCCCCGCCATCTCTTTGTAGACAAAGCCGGCGCGAATTAACAGCTGGGCGTTCTTAGCGACTTCATCAGCTGGGGCGTTTTTGAGTGTTTTTGTGAATAAATGAGTAACTCGCATAGTATTTATATTGTACTAGAGAAGTGACGGATTGATAAACAGTAAATAAAAGGCCACGCCATTTTTAATCATATGAAGTAAAATCGGCGCCCAGAGGCTGCCCGTGTAGACGCGCAGTAGACACAGTACGATACTGAGCACGAACACATCGATACCCACGTTCCACTGGAAATGCACTACCGCAAATAACACGCTCGTAAGTAGGATCGACAGCCAAAGTGGCGCATATTTACGCAATTTCCCTAGCAAATAGCCACGAAACAGCACCTCTTCAGCGATTGGCGCCACAACCACCAGGCTCAAGAACGCCAAGATATATTCGGGTCGCGTTGCAATTTCTGCAAAGCCCGTTTCTTGCGTTTGTGAATAGTCCACGAAGGTCAGCGCCTGCGTTGCGATCGCCGTCACAATAGTCGTGAGCACTAAGTAGACAAACATTCCCAGCGGTGACCATACAAAATCCATCCACTGCGGAAGTCGCTGCAAGCCAAGTTCTTCCCTTGTGGTCGGTCGCTTTTTCACGAACCACGGCACTCCTACTACTAGGAAAATAGCGAGCGCGTAAATAACCACACCACCGACGGTATTAAAAATTATTGCGTTAATCGATGAGAAATCCACCCCCATCGCCTGCAGTCCCGATATGGCCGCGAGGATAATCGCCTGTGCCAACATAAAGCCCAAAAATACCCACGCAGGGAGTCCAATCACAAACAGCAATCGCTTGGTCGGCGAATATTTATGCGGTTGCGGCACAGGCGGCTCGGGTTGAGTCGCCTGTAACGAACTTGGGGCGCTAGAAGAGTTTAGCGACATCCGCGACCGTGATTACAACAATCAGGACCATTAGTACCATGAAGCCAGTGCCATGAATCTTCTCTTCCTTTTCTTTGGTAAGGGGCTTTTTCATAACCCTGTAGAGTGCGGTGACAAACCAGCGACCACCGTCGAGGGCTGGGATTGGCAGTGCATTCATGACAGCCAAAGTAAGCGAGATGATTGCCGCGAGAAATACTACTTGTTCAGGCCCCGCTTCGCTGGCCGCTGGGAAGATTACCCCAAGGATTCCGACTGGACCCGCCACGCTCGCGCCCGCTTCACCGAGCTGCTCTGAAGCGTGCTCACGCGACGCTGAATCAAAGCTCAACTGCCCTACAAGGCCACCCACAAAGTTGTACAAAAGGTTACCAAGCCCTTGGAGCGTCACCCATGTAAACTGCAGCGTATCAACGGTTGCGGTAATTGGCGCAGACCAGGTCGCTTTAATACTCTCCTGTTGGCCGAGACTCGCACCAAACACGGCACTGTCGGCGTCACGAAGTGCAACATCAACGGATTTTTGTGCACCATCACGCTCAATGACGACCGCGACGGTCTCACCGCGATGCGCCTTACTGACATCAATCAGCTCTTGAGTATTCTCGATTGGCTCACCTGCAAAGCTAATAATCTTGTCGCGTGATTCAAGACCCGCCTTCTCTGCTGGATACCCTTCAACAAGCGTGCCAATTTGCACAGGAGTCGTGACAACAGTCGTATCGCTCGCGACACTAAACTGGTCAGGAATAATTTTAGGAATACCCGTCGTCCACGCGAGAGCCATCAGGAGCACTACCGCAGCGAGCCAGTTAATCACCACACCGGCAAATAGGATTTTCGTCTTTTGCCAGAAGGTAGCCGCGCCGTAATCACCCTTTTTAGAGGCGGAGTCATTTTCACCCTGAAGCTTTACGAAGCCACCAAGCGGTAGCCAGTTAAGCGTGAAAAGAACACCGTTCTTCAGCTTCTTGCCCCAGGCTTTCGGAGGGAAGCCTACACCAAACTCTTCTACTACTACCCCGTTGCGCTTCGCAACAACCGCGTGCCCTAATTCGTGGATGACCACCAAAAAGACTAACACAAATAGCCCAATAATAATTCCTAGGATCAACATATTCCCTCCACGTTACCCTCTTTTACTTAGACAATTCTGAAATGACTAGCTGCCAAAACGACGCTGTCGGTTTGTATACTCGTTCATTATAAATGTGACGTCGTCTTTTGTCATATCTGGCCAGTTTTTATCTATAAACATAAGCTCGCTATAGGCCGCGCGCCACAGCATAAAGTTCGAGATACGCTGTTCGCCACTGGTGCGCACAATCAAATCGATTGGCGGAACTTCTGGTGCATACAAATTTTGTGCAATCAGTTCTTCCGTGACGTCTTCGGCTTTCGTACCTGCCGCAATGATCTTCTTTACCGCATCGGCAATCTCGAGCTGACCACCGTAATTAAAGCAAAGTGCCAGCTCACCACCGTCATTTTGTGCGGTCGCCGCCTCAGCTGAGTCAATCGCCTTCAGCACCTTTGCGCTCAACCCTTCACGAGTACCAATGACTTTCAAGCGTACATTGTACTCGTTAAAGATTGGCACGTCAGAGGTCAAAATGCGAAGAATCAACGCCATAAGGCGCTTCACTTCATCGGCGCTCCGCTTCCAGTTTTCCGTTGAAAACACATAGGCCGACACATATGGCACACCCTGCTGCACGGTTTCAATCAACACATCCTTAAGGCAGTTGTATCCCGCAAGGTGTCCCTCGTAAGGCGGCAGTCCATGCGACTTCGCCCAACGGCGATTTCCATCGACGATGTACCCCACGTGCTTTGGAATAGTGAGGGCTTGCTCGTCAGTCATTAAATTGTAAGAATTTCTTTCTCTTTATCCTTGAATGCTGAGTCGATTTGGCCATTGTAGGCAGCCATCGAGTCATCGATAGACTTTTCTACACGCTTCAGGTCGTCTTCTGAAAGCTCTTTAGCATCCTTAAGGCGCTTGGCTTCTTTTAGTGCATCCTGGCGCACGTTACGAAGTGCGATACGAGCTTCTTCAACCTTTTCAGAGGTCTGCTTCACAATTTGCTTACGACGCTCTTCGGTGAGCGGTGGAATTGGCACGCGGATAATACGACCGTCGTCGCTTGGGTTAAGCCCAAGACCCTGATCAGCACGAATAGCCGCAGTAATGACCTGGATGTTACTTGGGTCAAACGGTGTAATCGTCAGCATTTGCGCTTCAGCAGCAACTACGTTTGCTACTTGGTTAAGTGGCATTGGTTGACCATAAGCTTCAACGGTAAGTCCGTCGAGCATCGACGGGTGTGCGCGGCCAGTGCGGACTTTCTTGAGTTCGTCCTCGAAGTGGCTTACTGCACCACTGAATTTATCTTCGTATTGTTTTGTATCAAACATAGTTCTCACTTTCTTAGCTGCCTCTATTATACAGCAATCGAAGCTATTTCACAGGCGACTTGACCCCTGTCTACATTGCGTAATTATTAATAAAGTGATATAATATATTCGATATATGCCCACCCCTTCTCATCAACGCGAGTGGAGCGGCGAGGCGCAACGGCTCAACAAAGAAGCTTCGGAAGCGCTCCAACCTCTTCATGACGACCTCGCGGAACTCACACCAACTTTCGACGGAATCGTCTATTTTGCGGTAGATAAATGGCACCGCGACAATGCCAGTGCTGTCGCAACCGTACAGCCAGACTCGGACGACATTGACCGCTTTTTGTTTTACCAAGAAAAAATCAAAAACCATCGCGTTGACCTTGGTGCGGCCGCACTCGGCACCGCCCTTCGAATGCCCGAGCCGGCGCTCCTTAAAAGCCGAATGAACCCCGATGCCCACATGACATGGGCCCACCGCCTCATCATCGACGACTCTATTACGGGCGGACTCCAAGCAGCATACAATAAGGGCTACGGCAAAGTTCCAACCAACACGCGTGCAATAGATGCAGCATGGGCGAAACACGAAGATACAGTCTACGATGTTGCCGCCGCATTTCGCGACTTTTCGCTCAAAACCGACTCTATCGGCGACACGCTCGAACTCCTTGCGCCTGCCACGCCAAATGCGTTTATTCTCAGTTGGGATCTTGATCACTCGACCGAGCTCGCCGCCGAACAGTACGGCACACTGCGCAATTTTCTCATCGACACAAAAAGTCTTTTCCGTCATGAAACAGGCGCACTAAGCACCCACATCCATGACACAGGTGATGGCCAAGATATAACCCTATGGCTTCCAGATGGCGTCGATCGCGCCAGCCTTGCTAGCGTGCAACGTTTTGGAAAAAGTGCCGTCCTCCCGCTTCTCGACCGACTCCAGCAAGTGCACCGCCCACTTAAGGAAGTAACCTATGCCGATATTGAGCCGTCCATTCACTATGCAATAGGCCTTGGCTATGTTGAGCACGACCGCCACGACGAACGCACAAGTCAAGAATATTGGCCCATCTCAAAGCTCCATAAAAATTCCGAACCTAGCGTCGCATCATTCACGAAAAATGCGCTCCGCGTCCTCGGAAACCTTGAATAAAAATATCCCCGCATGCCGCGGGGATATTTCGTAATAGACCGTATAAATTAGTCGTTTACGCCAAGCTCAATGCGCTTGAAACGGCGAATCACCACGTTCTCACCTGTAAGAGCGATAGTTTCCTTGAGGAATTGCTCAACAGTCTTAGAGTCGTCCATGATGTAGTTCTGGCTAAGAAGTACCTTTTCAGCAAAGTGCTTCTTTACCTGGCCGTCGATGATCTTGTCAATCATTTCAGCAGGCTTGCCAGCGAGTGAGTCGCTGTTCTTTGCTTCTTCGCGCACACGCTCAACTTCTTCAGCTGGAATGTCTGCTTCTGAAACATAGACAGGGCTCATTGATGCAACTTGAAGTGCAATCATGTGTGCAAATTCTTTGAAGCCGTCAGTGCGAGCAACAAAGTCAGTTTCACAGTTTACTTCTACGAGGACACCGATGCGTCCACCGTGTACGTAGCTGTCGATTACACCCTCAAGTGCTTCACGGTCAGCCTTCTTTTCAGCCTTCGTGAGGCCCTTCTTGCGCATTTCTTCGAGTGCCTTATCAAAGTCACCGTCAGCTTCTACAAGTGCATTCTTTGCGTCGGTAAGACCAACACCAGTAAGTTCCTTGAGCTTTTTAATGTCGTCGATTGATACTGCCATGAGTATTACGCCTCCCCTTCTTTGTCTTTCTTGCTTACGCCCTTACCTGCTTCGATAGCCTTCGCTACGTAGTCGAGGATAAGTTGTACACCCTTGATCGCGTCGTCGTTACCAGGAATCACGTAGTCGATGCGAGTTGGGTCAACGTTGGTGTCTGCAAGTGCAATAACTGGAACACCAAGAGTCTTCGCTTCGTTAATTGCGTTTACATCACCAAGTACGTCGATAAGGAATACTGCACCTGGCTTGCCAGAGAGGTCCTTTACACCAGAGTACTTCTTGTTGAGTTCGTCGATTTCCTCTTGGAAACGTTGGATTTCAAGCTTGTTGTACTTCTTTTCAAATGCACCTGACGCCATGTTGCGTTCGAGGTCTTTGAGCTTCTTGATTTGTGCAGTGACAGTGTTCACGTTTGTGAGCATACCGCCAAGCCAACGCTCGGTCACGTAAGGTTGGTTAAGGCTTTCAGCGGTTGCCCTCACGATGTCCTTAGTTTGCTTCTTGGTTGCCACGAAAAGAATTGGCTTACCAGCAGCTGCAGTTGCAGTGATGAATGGAAGCGCCTTTTCAAGACCTTCTACAGTTTTAGTAAGGTCAATGATGTGTGAATCTTGACGCTTGCTGTGAATGTATGGCGCCATCTTTGGGTGCCAACGGCTCGTTTTGTGTCCAAAGTGCACACCAGCTTCGAGCAGCTGCTTAATATCAACCTCAACGGCCATGATATTACTCCTTTTACTTCCCCGTTCGCGCCTTCTAGCTATTGAGCCAAAGGAGTAACTTGCGATTCGGGTGTTTCATTAAATCTCGTTACCCTGTTATTATAGCGCATTTTACAGGGGTTGTCTAGATGCCCCTACGCTTCGGCTTCGCGTGCAATCAAATCCGCCTGCAACACACTAAAAACTCGATACCCCGCCGCAACACCCTCAGCATCTGGCTCATAGACAACTTCTGCATCGCCATGACGGAACTTCAACTCAGAATGTTCAAAGACTAACGCAGAATCTGGCTCGTCAGAAGAATCAGATGGTAGCTCGATCGCCAGGCTCCCCTCATGCTCGGAAACGACCGTCACGGTATCGGTCTGGCCAAACGGCAAAGAAACCTCTCGAGACACTACGTCGTCGGGTGCGTCGGCCTCGGCACGGAAGGTAAAAATATCCTGTGGAATGCGCGCAATAATACCATTAAAATCGCGTTCATAATCAGTGTCGTGTTCAATCGCACTGACGGTAACACTTGGTTCTTTTGGCGGCTCGGGGAATTCAAAATTTACCATACTACTTACACCTTTTCCTCTAGTCTACTCGCCTTTCGCACGGGTTCAAAGCTGTCGATTGCGCGCTTACTGATAGTAACTGTCGGTTTTTCAACTTCTCGCAGCCCAAGTCGCGTCATCACGCGTTCTTTTCGCGTCAGTGACCTTGGCGGCACCGTTTCAAGCGATAATTCGACACCTGCACTTATCGCATCAAGCACCGAGAGCCCTCGTTGCTGTGTGTCATCATAGTTCGCAAACCTCACGACGCCCTGTTCATCGTGTCGCCCAGCTGCCATCACGTCCGAGGCACCGATGACCTTAAGGTTCATGCGCTGCGCACGCTTCAGGAATGTCTGCGCAACCGATACACCATCATCGCGCTCAGCGGCACTGCTACAGTTATGAAGAATAATACGGCGCTCGCCATGCTCGTCGTCCGTCATAAACTCATCGCTTACCACGCGCGAAAGGTTCATTTGATCAATATGCACATCAACGCTCTTTGGGAGCTTCAACCCGCGATCGGTATTCTCGGAAAGCAAATAGAAAATATCGACGCCGTCGCTAAACTCGGTCGCTCCGGGTAGTCCATGCGCGGCAATTACAATTGAAGTCGCCTTAATGCCATGTTTCTTTAGTAGCAATAGGCGGCGATAAAAATCACTCGGCCGAGACACTTCAAATAGCAGCGTCTGCGCATCTTCGCGCGAGTACATGCGCCCCACATCGCCCATGGCATTGTTATGATCAGAGTACGCCGTTGAAAACACTACTGTTACGCCGTTTCCCTGCATCTTTTCACGCAATTCAATTGATCGGTCATCACTACCAATCAAGGCTTTCATATTATCAATCGTTGTCTCGTCGTACCGATCAATATTCACTAGTCCAAATTCTTCAGACAATACATTTATAAGTTCGGGCGCAACCCTACGTGTCAGCTTTTTCGCGCGCTGCACCTGCTCGCGAATAGTTTGGCCGGAAATATACTGCGGCTCGCCCTCCTCGGCATTTACGCGCTGCGCAAGCGAACGATGCAGAAGCGCCTGAAGATACTTAGTACTCGTTGCCTCGCTGAGTCCCATCCACTCCAGCATATATTTAAGGCGTTGGCGCATCTGGCTTTCGTGAAGCGCTATGCCTTCTGGGGTAAATTCTTTTGGCTCACTATGTGCAAATTCATACTCCGCCATAGGGTACATGCCGGACTCACGGCGAAGTAAGTCGACCGCAGGATCTTCACCCTTTGGAATAAGATCAAGGGGCTGCTTTTTGTAGTAGGCCGAGGCGAGCACATTCGCCCGACTCTGGGTACTCATATGATCCGATGCCGCCAGGTTTGCAAGGAAACTACGCCCCGAATGATGCCGCGAGGTTGATTCAGGCGTCAGCCAGTACGTCTCTTGAAAAAGCTCCCGAGGCATCACACCACTTTCGAGCACACTATCAATATTCGGTGCGCCTGGGATACGCAGCTCGTCTTTTCCATAGGTAAAATCGTCCGCTTCACCCTGCAGCATAAAGACCGCCTTGAGTAGGCTATCCGCCTCTTCGGCTTTCATGGCACCCCAGGGAAGCTCAGTCAGCTCTTTATGAAATGCGTCGGTCGCACCTTCAAGCTGCTTCCATTCTGGTGACGCATGCACCGCCGCAACGTTGCCGCCATAGCGCACGGTGACATCCTGGTATTGATAAAGTAGCGCCTCACTCGCACCCATAAAGCCTGCGAATTCTTTGCGACCCACAAACGGCTCAAAGCCAGGTAACACCGAGTGCTTTGTATCGAGCACCTCGAGTGCTGCGGGCAGATGCGCGTGGGCCTCATGCGTCGCAGGCCCAGCGCCATATTGTGCATGAAGGTCACTCTCAAGCGCACGAAGTTCAGCGCCCGACTCGTGGTCGGACGAAGATGAACCCTCACCCTCTTGATCAACTGACATCCCTGCTTTTCTCCTTCTATCTAGTATATTACAATAAGAATAACCGTTTCCACTAAACCAACACAGTAAGAGGTATTCATGTTCTGGAAAACATTCCGATGGTCATTTGTTATCACCGCGATTTCGCTGGTGCTCGCGTTTTTATATGGGGGCTGGCCTGCGCTGGTGCTTTGTATTATCTTGGGTATCCTCGAAGTCTCGCTTTCATTCGATAATGCCGTATTAAATGCAACAATTCTTCGAAAGATGAGCCCTTTCTGGCAGAAGATATTCCTGACCATCGGTATCTTTATCGCCGTCTTTGGCATGCGCCTCGTCTTCCCGCTCCTCATTGTCAGTATTGCGGCGGGCATTAGTATTCCAGACACCCTCAAGCTCGCGCTTGAAAAGGGCGACCCGCACGAACCTGGCACCTACGGCTATATCTTCGCCTCAATCCACCCTATCGTGGCCTCATTTGGTGGCATGTTCCTCTTACTCCTATTCCTCAACTTCGTCTTCGAAACCCGCAAGATTACCTGGATCACTTGGCTTGAAAAACCACTCGCAAAAATCGGAAAGATTCCCCTTATTTCTATCGGCGTTGCGGTGCTTGCGCTACTCTTCGCGACTCTGCCGCTCGAAGGTGAAATTCGCGTTGAATCACTTGTCGCAGGGCTTATTGGTATCTTCGTCTTCTTCGTCGTGCACGGCCTCGGCGAAGCCTTCCGTAAGTACGGCGAAAAGAAGGCCAAAACCTCAACCACCCTTGCAGTCGGAAAAGCTGGCTTCTTCCTGTTCCTTTACCTTGAAGTGCTCGACGCCACCCTTTCATTCGACGGTGCGATTGGCGCATTCGCGATTACTTCAGACCCAATCATCATCGCCCTCGGCCTCGGCCTCATTGGTGCCATTTTCGTGCGCTCGCTTACCGTGTTCATGGTACGTCGCCGTACGCTTGATAGCTTCGTTCACCTCGAGCATGGCGCGCACTGGGCCATTGGTGCACTCGCCGTTATCTTGCTTATCAGCATGTCATATCACTTAAATGAGTTCGTGACCGGCCTCGTTGGCGTCGTCTTTATTGGGGCGGCTGTTTGGACAAGTCTGATTTACCGCAAGAAGCATCTCACAACAAAG
Source organism: Candidatus Saccharibacteria bacterium 49-20 (assembly GCA_001897295.1). Lineage (GTDB taxonomy): Bacteria > Patescibacteriota > Saccharimonadia > Saccharimonadales > Saccharimonadaceae > Microsaccharimonas. The sequence continues at coordinate 553,935 of MKSN01000001.1, forward strand.
AAAGCTTAGTCGGCAAGCGATGCGTACTTGGCACTTTCGCCAATGACTTCATGTGCATTTGAAATCACCACAAAGGCACTTGGATCAACCGAGTAAATCGCCGCTTTAATTTTCTGCTCTTCAAACCGCGTAATCACCGCCAGTAGAATGCCGTGCGGCTCGGGGTCTTTAGGATTACTTTCTTTTAAGTAGGTGACGGGCTCCTCAATCACCTCGTTAATCACCGCACCAATGTCGCGCACATGGTGACTCACAATCCAGACACCTCGCGACTCATTGAGCCCTTCAACAGTTACGTCGATTGCTTTATGAGCCACAAAATATGCGATAAGCGAATACAGTGCATTCTCCCAGCCAAATACAAACCCAGCGGCAGCAATAATAATTCCGTTGATCACCATAATCGCCTCACCCACTGAGAATACGGTCACGCGATCGATCAGTACGGCAACCGTGTCAGCACCGTCAATAACTCCACCGTAGCGAATAACAAGCCCCGCCCCTACGCCTACAAAAATACCCCCGAATACCGCGGCAAGAATTGGCACATCAGTGAAACCGTGCGGAAGATGTACGAAGGTTAACCCCGCGAGAGTCACGATACCAATACTCGAGTATATTGCGAAATCTCGACCGAATTTTTTCCAGCCCAAATATACAAACGGGATATTGAGTACCAAAAGAAACGCGCCGAACGGAATACCGGATAAGTGAGCACTCAAGATGGATATGCCAGTCACACCACCGTCCAACAGGTGGTTTGGTAGCAAAAAGAGCTGCAGCCCAACAGCAGCCAATATACTACCGATCACAATCATGCCGATGCGCGCTATTTTTTGTAGTACGATATGCACCCCCTGTCTGTTTAACCCGCTAGAGTTACGCGTCTATTACGTCCTATTGTACCGCACAGAGCGTGCCCCATCCCACCCCTTTACAAACTGACGATTTTCAGATACAATAGTTCAGATTATGAAAAGCAATTTACACCCAACCGACTATAGGCCCGTCGTATTTAGCGATGACGTCGCCGGTTTTGCGTTCTTGACTCAGTCAACTGCACAAACCACCGAAACAATTAAATGGGAAGACGGAAACGAATACCCACTCGTGAAGGTACACATTTCTAGTGCCTCTCACCCATTCTTCACCGGTGAAGAAAAAATCATCGACACCGAAGGTCGTGTCGACCGCTTCAAGAACCGCTTCGCGGCTGCAGAAGCTCGCAAGGAAGCTCTTGCAAACAAGGCTAAGAAGGCTGCGGCTAACAAAGCTCGTAAGGCTGACGCCTAACCCTCTCGCATAGCGACAAAACGACTCCTCCTGGAGTCGTTTTTTGTTACAATAAAAATATAGTTAAGGAGAATTTCATGGATACACCCCAACCAGTAACTCCCTACCGCAAGCGCGTCAGTGGACGCACACAGCTCACATTATGGCTCATGCTCGCGCCAACCTGCATGATTGCGCTTTCGCTCATGCTTTTCGCAGTCTTAAACCTTATCTTCAACCCTACGTTTTGGCCAACCCCAGACACCGCGGACTTCAACGCAACACCGTTTGCAATTACCCTCCTTAACATCGTCCTATTTGTCATAGGGGCGTTTGGTGTACTCGCCTGGCTTCCAGGGCTTGTCATTGGCATTATTCTTCTGATTACGCGTAAAGAAACGCGCTAATCTTCTGCGCCCACTGGTGGCGCCACGTACACAGGCTTCGTCTTTCGACGATGCCCCACGATCTGCTCAAACACAATCGAGCCATATGGCGGCATACCAGCAACGACGGCTACTGCAATCATTTTGATACCCCAGCCCATACTACGTGCTGTTAAGAATGCGAACAGGAAGTACAGCACAAATCCTAGTCCGTGCAGATGCCCCATAAACGACACGACTGAGTCCGCTTCGGGTAAACCCAGGCCTCGATACGCGATTGCGCCGATAAGCAGTGTCCACCCCACCGCCTCGAGGATTGCAAAAAAGCGAAAAATCCCCCAAGCCTCTTTATCGGTAAACCAATGAGTCTTGTCGTACAGCCACAGAATTTTCTGCCAAATGCTACGCGCTATCGTTTTCACTGTTTCTAGTATACCAACTACAGACAAAACAGGGGTAATCTGCTATAATTACCCCTAGTTATGCCACGAATTGAACTCAACATCGGAGAACTCACTGCCGAAAAAAATGACCTCGACGCATTTTTAGCGCAGCCAACCGCCTATAGCGACCCTGACTTCTCGAAGAAAAACAAACGACTCATTGAACTCCAAAACCTTCTTGAAAAAGGCACCCTTCGCGACACCCTCGAAGCGCAACTCGTAGAAGCTAAAGCACTAGCGAGCGGTAACGACGAACTCGCAGAGCTTGCGAAAATGGAAGTTTCCGAAATCGAAGACCAACTCCCTAAGCTCGAAGAAGAACTCTTCCTCATGCTGGCTCCAAAAGACCCTAACGATGACAAAAACGTTATCGTTGAAATCCGCGCCGGCGCGGGTGGCGATGAAGCCAGCCTTTTTGCAGCCGAGCTGTACCGTATGTACCTACGTTACTGTGAAGCGCATAATCTCAAGACAGAACTCATCAGCGAAAGCGCCAACGACACCGGTGGCTACAAAGAAGTTGTTTTCCAAGTAAAGGGCGACTCGCCTTACTCACAACTTAAGTTTGAATCTGGTGTGCACCGTGTGCAGCGCGTGCCTGCAACCGAAAGCCAAGGCCGCATCCACACCAGCACCATTACCGTTGCGGTGCTTCCCGAAGCCGAAGAAACCGACATCGAAATCAACCCGGCCGACCTTCGTATCGACATCTACCGCGCTTCTGGCCATGGTGGTCAATCAGTCAACACCACCGACTCTGCCGTGCGTATTACCCACATCCCATCAGGTCTCGTCGTAACAAACCAAGATGAAAAGTCACAACTGAAGAACAAAGAAAAGGCCATGAGTGTGCTTCGCTCTCGCCTACTTCAGCAAAAAATTGACGAAGAAAACGCCAAGCTTACCGCCGAGCGCCGCAGCCTGATTGGATCTGGTGACCGCTCTGAAAAGATTCGTACCTACAACTTCCCACAAGACCGTATTACCGATCACCGCATTGGCTACAGTCGTTCTGGTATTCCGCAGGCTATGAATGGTCAAATTGATGACCTTGTTGAGCATTTGCAGGCCTACGAACGCGAGCTTGCCGTCCAAAGCGCAAACTAATCTTCGATAATAATTTCATAAGAACGCGGCGCATAGATATGGGTCGCTTCTTCGAGTGGCTTCGCATACGCACGTATCTCGTCCAGGTAGTGCCCCGGCGAAAGGATAAATTGGACGAAGTTTTCGTGTGGCATATCCGGGATTGTATCGGGCACTTCGACCATCGGCGATTCTTCACCCGGCGCAGCCGCAAAGCGGACGATGAAATGCTCAATTGCAGATTCTGGATAGCCTAAGGCCTTACCGATACGCGTCTCGGCAGCGCGGTCAAGCTGTTTCTTACCCCAAGTAGTTTGAATATCCATGGCAAGCTGGGTAGCGAGCTGCGCATCATAAGATACCGCAATACCTTCGTGTTGCGTTGAAACGCAGATAAGTCCCAATTGCTCTAGTAGCGGCGCATACCCGTCCCGCACTTCAATATACGCAGCGGGCTTAATACCCGCCATCACTCCAACAATATTCATCACGCACGAAGCGTTTACAACGTCCGACGAAGTTTCGTCGAGCCGTGCAAGCGCCGCTTTTTCTTCATCGCTGAGCTGCGCAAATGATTGCACGTATCTGTTTTTATTAGGGGTCATATGTGCTAAACTATGTCATGTAATGATAGATAAGTCAATTACTACTATCCAGGACTGGCTATCGCGTGCAACCAGCCAACTTACCCGTGCCGATATTCCAAGCGCTCGCCTAGACGCTGAGCTCATTCTTTCTCACACCCTGCGCGAGCCACGCACCTGGCTTCATAGTCACCACGACGAGCCGCTTGAATCGCGCCAACTTGAAATCGCCAACGCACGCCTTGACCTGCGCCTCGACCGCGTTCCAGTCGCCTATATCATTGGCCATAAAGAATTCTACGGACACCCCTTTAAGGTCACAACCGCGACCCTCATTCCCCGCCCCGAATCAGAAACGCTTATCGAACTACTCGATGAAGCGCTCCCTAAAAACGAGCGACTTATCGTTGATCGTCCACTACGCCTTGTTGATGTTGGTACGGGCAGTGGAAATCTTGGTATTACCGCAAAGCTTGCACACCCCGAGCTTGAAGTGACACTTGTAGACATTAGTCGTCACGCACTGAACGTGGCCGAAGAAAATGCCGAAGCACTTCACGCTGAAGTCGACACCGTCCAAAGCGATCTCCTTACTTCATACCCATTCGTCGCCGATGTCATCATCGCCAACCTCCCCTACGTTGATATCGAATGGGAGCGCTCACCTGAGACAAATCACGAACCAGACTCTGCCCTCTTCGCCCCCAACAACGGCCTTGCTCTTATTTTTGAGCTACTTATTCAAACCAAAGAGAAGCTCACCCTAGGTGGCAAATTAATTCTCGAAGCCGACCCCGAGCAGCACAAGGCGATTATAAAAGAAGCCGCTATCTACGGCTTCGTGCTTCACGAACAGCGTGACTACGGGCTGCTTTTGGATAAACTCGCGTAGCACGGAATATGCCATTCCAGCAAAGTCTTTTCCATACATACTCACGAAACTTACTTCACGCAATAAACCTTAAGGGTCTCTACGCCTTAAGGTTTTTGGTTACGTGAAAGTGTTCTTTGAATAGTATGGAAAAGACTTTGCTGGGCCTAGATTGCTGTTCCGACTCGGTTAAAGACAATGAGTAGCACCACAAGGACGCTAATGGTGAAAAGAAGCGGCAACAATACGTCTGTCATACGCACCTTTGAGTGATGATAGAACGAGTCATAGACCTTGTATGCAAGGAAACTTACGAGTGTAATCGCGAGTGCAGCTTGAGGCAGCATAAGTGCAGGCACGACAGGCAGCGGGTACGCAATCGCCCAGTGGTACGAGACCCAGGTAATTTCAGCGATAATGAATCCCCATACGAGACCCAGGAACAACCCGTGGGTTTCGTCGTCGTAGGTACTGAGGATGTGCCGTGCGGCCGAGTAGCCGATCAACCACGCGAAGAGCACTACAATTGAAACCGGCCAGTTGTACGAAATCGTGAACAAAGCAGAAATACCAAGGAAGACCGCAAGTCCCGCCTGAGTTGCCATAAAGGCCCTCTTCGAGCGCGGCTTAATAAACAGCAGCCAGAAAATATAGCCGAGCGTCAAACCAATCATAAGGAATAGCTTCGTCGTCTCACCTATCGCCGACACGTTGATGGTGTACATGTGTAGCACAATACTAATGCTGACAATAAAGTCGACCATGTTCGAGCGTAAGTTCGCCCACCAGAAGCGTGGACGCACCGCGAAGACGCGCCACTTACTGAGGATCACAAGAAGAATTGCAAACCACACGGCCTCGGTGTAACGGACAATCAGAAGTACCGCAACGGCGAGTGCAATATTCAATACAGTGTAAATCAATTCACTGAGGAAAGACCGTTTGCGGACGAGTTTAAGAAGCTCCATACGTGCCTTTATTGTACCACAGAAGCGTTACTGCTTGCCTGAAACAACGCTCGCGTCACCGATAATCACGACGAAGTCGGTCTCACCCGTAATGCTCACAGGTGGAGTTCCCTTGGTCGGTGCAACGCCGTAAATTTCCTTCAACTTAGCAGCAGAGGCAGTTTTTTCGGTGTTAATCTGGTAAATCGTCACCTTACCGTATGAACCCTCTGGAGCGTTGCTAATATCACCAATCGTAAAGCCCTTTTCTTCAAGTGCGTCAGCGGCTAGCTGCGCAATACCCGCAACACCGCTACCGTTAAGGACGGTTACTACCGGCTCTTCTTTGACGAATGGATCAGAAGTGAGTTCTTTCTTGATGTAGGCTTGTAGCGCTGAATAGTTGCCTACTCCAGCTGCTGGATAGACTGAGCTTCCCGCACCAGGTAGTGTACCTGTGGTAAAGATTTTATTGTCATCACTGTAAAAATCGAGTGAGTGGATGTTCGCATTGTCGATATGCTGCGCCACATCCATAAGCGTACGAACTTCCTTGGTCTCAATATTAGTACGAAGGTTGTTGCCAAGCGCATCAATCAGTCCAGTTACCGCACCGAGGTTCGTAAGAGTACCCGCACTTAATGCCTTGTCCTTAATGGCAACAGCGATCATCTGCTGGTTGCGCTCACGGTCGAAGTTAGACTGTTCAAATCCGTAGGTTGGCGCACGGTCACCGCGAGCCTGCGCAAGGTACAGCGCGTGCTCGGCATCAAGTGTTACTGGCCCATTTGGATATTGAATATAGTGGCCAAGTGGACAGTTTTGCTTGCGAACTGCAGGCTTTCCACACTTCCAGTCGAAGTTGCTATCCATCACACCAAGTGGGTTGCGACTGTCGATTGTGACGTCGATTGAACCACCAATAGCATTAATCACGTCGCGCATTACTGTGTAGTTCACATGAACACCGTATTGAATATCAAGACCAACGATACCGCCAATAAATTCTTGTGTCTTAGAGAGACGCTCTTGCTCGGCTTCGTCTGTTTCGGCGTCATTCACACAGTTAAAGTAGACGTTAATCTTTCCCTTGTAGCCCGACATACACGCCTGACCGTAGTTAACGTAAAGGTCGCGCGGAATACTAAACATGTACGCGTTCTTTTTATCCTGGTCGACACTCATGACCATAATAGAGTCAGTAAGATACCCAGCCTCGTGCCCCGGGTCATCCTCGGATGTACCCAAGATAAGGAAGTTACTGCGTCCATTTTCATCTTCCTTAAGTGGCACATTTTGAATCAAGTCAACAAAACTACCCTTTAGCACCGAGCTTGTGGCGTTAAAGGCCTTAAATGCCAAGAATCCACCAACGGCAAGAATTGCCGCAACAATCACAAGGATGGCGATAACGATAATTCGCTTACGAATCTTCTGTCCACGAGTGCGGTGCTCTTTCTTAAGCCGCTTGCGTTCTTTACGCGACAACTTGCGTTCGTGATGTTTTTCGGTCGGATCATCGATTTGATTCAATGAATCGTCAATATCAGAACGCCCCATGAGACGCCCCGCTCGCGGGGTGCCAATTGCACTCTTTTGAAGGTCGTCTTCGCTGCGAAGTTCTTTACGCTTAGGCGCACTCGAAGAAGCGTTCACAACATGACGCTCTCCTACCTGACTACCAGGCCTACGGGGAACAAACCCGTCGATAGATGAATTTTTCTTTGTCATAAAACTTGTACTTATTATACGGCAAAATGCACCATTTTAAAGCCTACAAGGTGTTGTTGAAAATAACCTTATTATCATAAGCATTTTGCCCACAAGGGTCGGTGAACCGCTAGTGGCTTTTACTGCACCTCTCCCGTATAATGGGTAAAGTTCTATGGAAGCTTCGTTTTTCACACGTCACCCCTTACTCAAAGACATTTTTAGTCTGATTATCTTCGTAATTTGTGTCGTCATCGGCACACTTCTTATTAATACCTTCGTATTCCGAAGCTATAATGTGGTCGGGCCAAGCATGGAAACAACACTTTACACGGGCGATCGCCTTATCGTGAACCGTCTCCCTGTTACCTGGTCTTCTATTCAAGGTAAGTCATACATTCCTGCGCGCGGTGATGTCATTGTATTCAAGAACCCTCGCTTCACACTTGGTGCTGACGATGAATACATCGTAAAACGCGTGATTGGCCTCCCGGGCGAACGAGTTGTGATCCAAGATGGCCACTACGTCGTGTATAATGATGCTCACCCAGAAGGCTTCGACCCCGACCAGTTCAATCACGGCGAACCGGGCAGCCCTACAAGTGGCGAAGCCGACACAGTTGTGCCCGAAGGCGAACTATTCGTGTCGGGTGACCACCGCGTGGGAAACTTCTCTTTTGACTCTCGTAATGGGTCTGAGGGCATGGGGACGATTCCACTTTATGATGTTGTCGGCCCTGTTTCTATGCGAATTTTCCCTTTCAATAAGATTCGAACTTTCTAGCATCTCGCGGGAGCAAAAGATTCCGCAAGGTCTCAAAGAACACTTTCGCGTAACCAATAAAAATAAGGCGCAGAGGCCCTTATTTTTATATGCGTGAAGCAAGTTTCGTGAGACCTTGCGGACTCTTTTGCTTAACCAAGTAATGCCTTGATGCGGTCGAATTCTTCTTGATTCTTAAAATCGATAGTCAGCTTGCCGGCACCTTTGGAATTCACTCGAATATTCACACCCGTGCCAAGACGGCTACGGAGGTGCTCAAGAGTCGGTTCGTACTCACTCACCACTTCGGTATTTTTGGTGACTTCTTTATTGCCGTTTTTAAGATCAACGAGGTATTGCTCGACTTTACGTACGCTCCACTCTTCAGTCACGATGCGCGGGACAAGACTCACAATGAAGTCTTTGTCCTGGCCAATAAGCGGGCGCGCCTGGCCTTCAGAGAGCTGGCCTTCGGCAATCAGGGCAATCACCTCTGCAGGAAGCTTCAGCAGGCGCATAGTGTTAATAACAGCCGATGATGACTTTTGGACGCGCTTAGCGATTTCGTCGTTCGTCAGGTTAAACTGGTCACGCAGCTTCGCATACGCGGTCGCGGTTTCAATGCTATTAAGGTCACGGCGCTGGATGTTCTCAATTAACGAGATTTCAAGCTGCGTCTGGTCGGACATTGAACGCACAATAACAGGCACTTCAGTGAGTCCTGCGAGCTTCGACGCGCGGTAGCGACGCTCACCGGCGACAATTTCGTAGCCCTCGCCCTTAGGTGTCACGACAATTGGCTGAATAATACCGTGTTCGTTAATAGACGCAGCGAGTTCTTCGAGTGCGTCTTTATCAAAGGTTTGGCGTGGCTGATCTGGATTAGCTTGAAGCTTATCAAGCGGTAACGTCGCCTCCTTGCTGACGCGCTCATCTTGCTGGGCGGTTGGGTCGTAGGCACTATTTGGGTTAAAGCTATCGTCAATAAGATCGGTTGGAATCAGAGACTCAAACCCGCGTCCTAGGCCTTTTTTTGCTGCACTCATGAAGCCACCCCTGTCTGCCCACCTTCGCTGCGTTCAATCACTTCTTTTGCAAGTGATTTATATGCGCGTGAACCCTTTGAAAACTTATCATACACACCAATCGGAATACCGTGGCTTGGCGCTTCGGCCAAACGAATATTACGAGGAATGGTCGTTTCAAACACCTTGCCCGGGAAGTGGCGCTTAATTTCAGCATGTACTTGGTTACTGAGCGTGGTGCGTGAATCAAGCATAGTTGGAAGCACGCCAAGAAGTTCAAGGCTCGGGTTCATACCCTTACGCACCAGCTTCATCGTCTCGAGGAGTTGCCCAAGGCCTTCGAGCGCATAGAACTCAGCCTGTACCGGAAGAAGCACGTACTTCGCCGCAATGAGTCCATTCACCGTCAAAAGGCTCAAACTCGGAGGGCTATCAATAATGACAAAATCATACGCGTCTTGCAGTGGATCGATCGCAAGCTTTAGGCGCGAGAAGCGGCGTTCAAGCTGCGCAAGCTCAGCCTCTGTATTCGCAAGAATCGAGGTGGTTGGTGCCACCCAAAGGTTCTTGTATTCACTTGGAAGAATCACTTGCTCAAGAGTCTGATCACCCTTAATGACATCGGTCATCGTGCCAGTAAGGTCGGCCTTCTCAATACCAAGTCCGCTCGTTGCGTTACCCTGTGGGTCGAAGTCGATGAGCAACGTGCGCTTGCCCGCCTTTGAAAGGAAGTATGCCAAGTTAATAGAGGTAGTTGTCTTACCCACTCCACCCTTCTGATTGGTGACAGCAATTACAGTCGCCATTAGAAATTCAGACCCTCTTTCATTGAGACAATTATAGCACGAGGGTTAGGTGTGTTGCACGAGGAATTCATCAAGCTTTTGGTAAAGTTGCTCGATTGTTCCATCGTTTTCCACCGTCGCATCGGCCATGTCCTTCACAACGGTAAGATTCTCAGCCATCGCAGCCCTGCTGGCGAACTCCTGCTGATCAAGCTTCTTGAGGTCGTCTTGTGTGAAGGTGTCATGTTCGCGACCACGTGTATTCACACGGGTATGGCGCAGCGTATCGGGTGCACTGATATACAAAATAATCGCCCCGCGCTCTTTCCACGACTCCGCCTCTACTGGCGAGCGGAAGCCACTGGCGACGAGATGCTCGCTCGACTCGCCTTTACGTTGAATCTGTTTCGTGACCGCGTCTTGCCCATAATGGGTGCGCAGGAATGTCCCAAAGTCACCCAGCGCCGCCTTCTTGGGCTCAAGACCCAGTGACACTATCATTTCACGAAGCACATCTCCACCCGAGACATGCACACCGTTCATCTTTTCTGCTAAGTATTCTGCGGCAGTATCCTTACCCGCACCCAATGGACCCGTAATTGCGATAATCATATTTCCCTATTCCCTATTTTTTGCATAAAAAAGAAGCCCCGGAGGGCTTCAATTACTTGATTGATGAAATTTCAATCTTTGAGTATTTTTGGCGGTGACCGTTCACCTTGTGAACACGCTTCTTAGCCTTGTAACGAATGTATTGGACCTTGTCGCCCTTAATTTCGTCTTCGATAACCTTTGCGGTTACCTTCACGTCTTTGACCGTTGGAGCGCCAACAGTGGTTTTATCACCGTCAATCACCAACAGTGCGTCAAGCGTGAGCTCTTTAGTTCCTTCAGGGAGGAGGTCCACCATGAGGGTCTCTTTCTCGGCAACAACAAATTGTTTGCCACCGATCTTAACGACTGCTTTTGTCATTCTTAAATCCTTTATTGTTTTAACAATCAGTTAGTAATTGTAACAGAGATAGAGTGAAATGTAAAGACGCTCAGCCGCCCGCTCGAGCCAAACCTATAGTATACTAAGCATAATTATGATTGAACCAACCTACAAACCAGACCAGTGGATTATTTATAAACAAGACGGAGGCGGTGGCTTTGGCCAAATCGTAGGCGGCTCACACGACGGAGAAAGCTGGACATATTCAGTACGTGGCCCTATTATCGATACGACCTTTGCAACTGCCCGCCAAGATGAAATTACTCATTACTACGAAAATGGCTCATGGCTTGAACCACACAGTGGCGGCATGAACGGCGGTTCGGCTTACACCGAACAGAATTAGATTGACCCGCCGCCAGTTGCAATAATAATAAGCACGCCAAGGCTAATCATACCGAGGAACGTATACATACCGTGGTGTAAACGCCAGCTCTTTTTGAGTGCTTTAGGTAGCTTTTCACGGTGGTGATGTGCAACAACACCCACAATCGCGACAATCGCAAGCAGTCCTAATACGCCGATTGTCACAGGGCTTAATGATTCAAGAATGGTACCGAAATACGCCAGAGGGTTTTGCGTTTCACTCGCGACCTTTGAAGCCGAGAAAGTAGGCTGAAGTGAGCGCGTTTCACTTGCCGCCACTGCCGCAACTGGCGCACCGTACAGGGCCACTACTAGCGTGGTCTTTTGGCCGTTTAGTTCGCCGTCAACCACTGCAAATCCTACATCCACATAGTCATTTTTAAGAAGATTTTCACGGTGAGTCGCCGAATTCATCCACGCAGTGACTGTCGCTTGTGAAGTGGGATAATTTTTCGCTAAGTTTTCACCCGCAACACTATAGTTATACCCGACATCACCAAACCATTTCCACGGTTCAGTGCCACTAGGTGAGACGTGCGCCCAGTACTGTTCAGTAAACATATTTTGCGCCTTCAAGAATGCCGCATCGCTCAGTTGCGCATTAATTTGCAAATCCCCTGCCCCAACTTTTTCACGCTCGAGGTTCGTATCAGCCAATAACTCTTCGGTTTGAATATTCGATTGCTTCGCCAAGACACTTAAATGGCCTGTTGTCGCGAACCCATATACTACCTGCGCCAATAACGCGATGATGAGCACCGCAATAATGCCATGCGCCCGAATCAAATGTGGACGATATTCGTTTGCCTTGTGCGGAACCAGTACGTGCTTCGCGTGGCTCTGTACGCGCTTCTTAAGAGGTACCTTTTTTGAGGTACTGCGCTTCTGAATCGGTTTTCGTTGTGTGTGTTTCGTGTTCACGATCAGCCTCAGTATAGCAAAAAGCCCCTACGAGCGTAAGGGCTTTTATGGTATAGCTATTTTTTATTCACTATTCAGCTTGGCGATTGCGCGCTGCGCCGACAATCCACCAGATAAGCGTTGCGAGTGCTGCAACGATTAGGAGCCACCAGTACCATGCCATTCCAAGCACAGTGCCATCGCTGCTGTCGGTGTCGACTGCTGCAGCGAGGTTCTTTTCGGTTGAAGTACCTTCGACGGCTTTGGTGCCTTCAGTGGTGTCGTCACCAGTGTTAGCTCCGAGAACTTGGGCTGCGCCAAAGGTTGTAAGTGGCAACCCGCCATTTGGTTGATTGCTCAATGAGTTAGAATCTTGAGTAGGTTGAATAGGAGGCGTCACAACTTGGCTAATTATCACATTAGTAGTAAAGGCCTCAGTATCAAATGCGTCGTCTACTTCTGGATCAGCGCCTGCTTGGAACACCGCAACCCTGTGAGTCGTGTTGTTTGCAAGGTTCACACCACTGATAGTCCAAATTCCTTGTTCATCTGTAGTGCGGCTGTACTTTACATCGTCAACATAGATATCAAGTGCAATACCTTCAACACCCACACCATCTACGTTGTAAGAAATCACACCGGAAATGTTTGGAGTTGTGGTAGTGCGAGAGATTGGGGCGATTGCACCAATCACTGAACGGTCAATATTCTCTACGCTGTAGCTAAATGAGCCGGTGTTACCTGCAAAGTCGGTAAAGTTCACAGTTGAAGCTTCGTTATCTGTAACTTCTTTAGTAAAGACCGTACCACCGTTGGTGCTCACCCATCCCTGAGGAGCGTTTGAGGCTTCGTCAACAGTCACAGTAACAAGTACATTGTTTCGTGTTTGTGCAGTTGTTGAGTAATCAACACTAAGCACTTCTGGTGCAACGCCATCAACGGTGAAGTTAACGGTTTCATTGAAGGTGTTGCCGCTGTTGTCGCGACCATAGACTTCAAGAGTATAGTCTGAACCATCGACAAAGTTGGTTGTATCAAGGTTAAAGGTTGGGTTGAGGCTACTACCGCCAGAACCTTGTGCCTTAAACACGCCACCCTTACGTACAGTGAAGTTCGTAAAGTTAACTGCAGTCTTCGTACCATCGCTCAAGCTTACGTTCACTGTATGCAATTGCTTGTTGGTACGGCTGCCATCTACTTCAGTGCCGTCTGCGTAGTTAATTGAGTTCACTACTGGTGTTGAAGTGTCGAGGTTGAACGTATTTTCGCGACCAGAAACTTCTTTATTGTACTTACCAAATTGGTCAATCACATACGCACCAGTCCATGTGTCATCGACAAAGATGTGCTTTGCTTCGGTGTGCGTGTTGGTGCCGCGTACAGTCAGGATTGCACCCGCCTTGTCCACGTCAATACCGTACCAAAGGTTGCCAGCGGTGTGAACGCCGTCGATAGTCACCTTGGAGCCGTTCACAATGAGACCTGCGAGGTTGTCCTTAAGGGTCACATTGGTAATAAGGGCGCCAGTTACGTTATAGGTCACTACTGCGTGTGGCTTAGTTGGGAAGCCTGAAGTCGCGGTAAGTGTACTTGTAGTAGTAACAGTAAGGTTTTTAAGAGTCGCGTTATTTGCAGTTACAACAAATGCAGCATTATTCAGGTTGCTTGTACGATCAAACGCGCTCGTCACTGTCTTGCCAGCACCATCAATAGTGACTGGCTTGTTTACTTGTACAGGTTGTGTAAGTGTTACATCTTTATTGAGTTGAAGGGTGTCTCCAGTTGAAGCGGCTGCAATCGCGCTTTCAATACTGTCGTACGCCTGTTGCTTGTTGAGATTAGTTGCAACAGGGTTTGCGACAGACACGTTGCGGTAAAGATAGGTTTTACCAGGAGCAACATATGAAACTGCAGTAAGTTTTTGGTAGAGTGCAGTGCTATCGACTGAACCCTGCCCATCTACTACCCATACAGACGGCTTGTTGACTGCCTCAAAAGGCGCTGATTCACTCCAAAGCGCACCTTGAAGCGTTAATTGTGAGTTTGAAAGTGAAGGACTACTTCCACGTGACACTTCGATGCCGCCAAATTCGTGGCCATCTACGTGAGTATTACCTTTCAAGGTAACTTGTGAGCCGTTGATTAAGAAACCGGCGTCACCACCCTTTACACGAAGGCTATTAATCTCAACGTTTGAGACATTGTAAGCCTGGAATACGTAGTCGCTCTTCCAACCCTCAAGCGAAGAAGTGGCGGTGTTCAATACAATAGTACTGTCGTTACCATTGATGCGTACATCACTTCGGCTCAATACGAGCTTTTCAGGTGCAGTAATAGTCACCTTTGAAGCAAGGTTAATGTACCCTACATTTGGATCGTTCAACGCATCTTTAAATGCGTCAAATGTGGTAATACCGCTCACGGTAGTCCCCGCAACTGCGCTTGCGTTTTGAGATAAAATAAACGGCACGCTCGCCGTCAAAGTACTCACCGCTAATATAAATGCAGTTGTTAATAATGTTATTTTCTTTCCTAGCGCTGTCGCTCGCATACGTAGCTTCATAAAACACTCCCTGGTCGACATTCAGCACGGCCTGTATCCCGGCTATTGATATCTCACCATTAAATTCTTAACACAAATCTCAACTTTTGTATTTTATTTTTCTTAACTCTATCACTTTATTCTGCTTTTGGCAATACTGAACGTTTCCTTAAAACCTTATGTTTAAAAGCAAAGAATAAAGCAAAACCAATAGCGGCGAGAATTCCCCACCAATACCACGCCGTCCCAAACAATCGCCAGCCTTCAGAAGTGCGTTCCACGGGAGCAGGTTTCATTGTCTGGGCGGCCGCAACCGCATACGGGCTATACCGGTTAAAATACGCCACGTACTCCGACTCACTCATGCGGCTGGTCGTTGAAGCGGTAACAGGGACTTGCTCAAGCGGTTCATATTGTGCGAGCGTCTGGTTAGGCGCGCTCACCTCTTGTACCTGTACTTTAGACGAAGTGTTAACTGGTATACTTGCGGTATTAGAGGGAGTCGCCGCAGGTGGTGGCGTAGGGTTCGCAGGTTGTGGTGCTTGTGTGAGCGCAGGTTGTTGAGTAGAAGATGTCACATTTTTAGGACATTCTACCCACAACACCGTCCGAACCACGCACCTTACCGTCCGTAATAAAGAAGGACTCTCGGCAAAAGAAGGCCGAGAGTTGATAATAACGAGACTGGAAGCTAGGAGCGCAGGCACTACTATATACACGATAAGTATTTTACCCTGTAGGAACCCTCGCAGTGTGCGCATGTATACGTGCCCTCCCCACTCGACAACTATATGTAGCGTACTTCTAGTATAGCATAACCGCTATATGGTGGGTTAATTGTTGAGCTGCTCCATACGGGTATCCATGTCGCGGTGACTCAGGCCGTAATAATGGGCCATTTCGTGCCATAATGTGCGTTTCACCTCTTGGAAAAGTTTTTCCACGTCATCTTCGGCAACGCGCAGCAGTGAATTCTTAAATAACGTAATCTTATCTGGCAACATACCACTAAAGCCCGAGCCACGTTGGGTCAATGGAATCCCCTCGTATAGGCCAAGGAGCATATGGTGTTCATCAAGGTGTGATTTCTGTACCTGGTATTCATCAGGGTCATCGGCATAAATAATCGCGACATTGTTGAGTCCCTCAATATATTCTTGAGGTAGTTCATCCATAGCGCGCGTAATCAGCGCATCAAACTCTTCGTCGGTAAGGGTAAGCATTTTTACAGTATATCAGGTAGCGCGTTTAGTTTATTGCACGTTTCCGTGAAGGTCTTTGGTGATCTCTTCCCACTCTTGAAGGAGCGCCGCGCCGTCTTCATCTTGAGTGAGGTCGATCACTTCGTCCTGTTCATAGGTATCAAGCTCGCTCACGCTGCCGTCATCCTGGGGATCGATTGGTTGAAGTTGTAAATATTGGAATAATGACATCTTGTTAAACTGCTGTTTGTGTTAATTGGTTATGTGCATATTTAAGCATAAACATATTAAAAAGTCAATCCCCTACGTTCACCCCCCCTTAATATTGACTTTTTATCAAGCTTATGCTAATGTAACTTCAAATGACCGAACACCAAAATCGCGAAGTCCTTCACAATTCAGCCTCTCAAGAAACACAGCCAAAACTCTCGGCTCAAGAAAGGCTCGCTCAATCAGAACACTACGTACGCGCCATGTCGAGCGCACGCGTACTGCGTTCAAAAGAATTCGCACTCGCCCGTAACTCCAACCTATCTGGAGCACAAGCCTTTGGTGAAGCAGCCGCAGCGCTCGCTCAATCACCTGAAGAAATTGATGACTTTGACCGCTCCCTTCTTACGACGGTTAGTCGCCTCGGTACTTATATGGACGCACAGCGAGAAATCGACGACATCAATAATGTACGCGATTTCGAGAAGCAACGCGGTAGTGATATCTCACAGGATGATATCGAGCGCCTCGCCGAGCTTAAACAAGAGTATATGCTCCCCTTCAACCACGCGGTTAAAGAATTGATTCTCGATAACCCTACCCTCAACGCCGGTGACCTTCGTGACAACCTCGCCGTCGCCTACACCGCCATTTACGGCCGCCACAACACTCTTCGCCCAGAACAGCCTACCCAAGAAATCTCTCGACGCCCCGCCGAAGATGTCCTGTATAACATCGAAGCAGTTATTAATGGTATGCGTCATGAGGTTGCGACAGAAACGCTCTTTGCTGCGGCAGGCCTAAACTACGACTACAACGTAACCGACGAACAAGATAAGCACGGTCGCGATATCTACGCCGAAGTTGATGGAAAATGGGGTGGTATCGATATTAAAGCGAGCTTTGGTAAGGAGCGAAAGACCCACCAGCGCCAACGATTTTCAAAAGCCGTATGGACCGGCCTTACCGACGCCGACTTCCGTGGCCCCAAGGATGACATGTCAGATTCAGTCTCTATCTCATTTGCCACTGCAAAGAAATATGCACCTGCATTTATTGATCGTATCCGCAAGATGCGCTCGGGTGAACTTGGCCGTCAGCACCGTGCCGCACGAAACACTGGTTCACGCGCCCTTCAGTACCATTCATAAGCGCAATACTTTACAAATCATACAGTTTATGCTATAATGTTTATCGTACGTCCTCCTACAACCAGAAGGGAGAGAGGATGAACGGGAGATCGACGACTTTTCAAGTCGTTGCCCTCGGACCTGTCCCCCGTAAGGATGGACCCGCCCCGAGTGCGCACGAAATCAACGAGTTCCTCGCAGAAGCTGGCCGCCGCAAGACGACCGCAACCTTCTTCGCGAAGAACCTCGATGACCCGAACCCCACTGCGCTGCAGTACGAGTTCGTCGTCCGAGTGAAAAATGTTGATTACGAAGATGATTCGTTCGAGCTGATTGACCAATACGGTCGCTGGTTCATGCTCGACGCATCATCCACCTCCACCAAGATGTCGACCGAGTTCGACATCATCAACCCCTAGACCCCTTGGGTTTTCCGAGTCCCCAGCTTTACGGCTGCGGTTGAAACGGAAAGCTCGAGGGGCTTTCCATTTCTTGCGATACTTCGCTACGCCTTTTGAAGAGAGACCGTGAGCACTGCGCCCTCGATCTTTGCCTCTACGCTAAACGAATAGCCGCCAGTAGACACAGCTTCAGCGAGCGTCTCGGTCGCAATAGTCTCGGCGTACTCTTGAATCGCCTGCTGCAACTCGCCGTCTTCAGCCTGAAGGCTAAGAGAGATGCGATCATCAACATTAAGCCCCGCATTCTTACGCGCCGCCTGAACGTGACGAATGACTTCACGAGCCATACCTTCGCGGCGAAGCTCTGGGGTGACATTCTTATCAAGTTGCGTGAACTCAAAGTCGCCATGCGCAACTTCTTTTACGTTCACCTCTTCAGCAATAATCGATTCATAGAATGCATCGAGTCGCTCACCGCCATAAGTAAGCTTCGAAAGTGGCTGACGCACCTTAATCTGCGGTTCATGTTCGTCCTTGAACATACGCAGTGCAAGACCCTGCTCAATCACTTCGCGGGTTTGTGCCATACGCTCAAGTACGAAGTCGTTTGCGTGGCCCACTTCTGGCCAATCGGTCAAGTGAACGCTTTCGCCTCCAGTAAGCTTCTGGTACAGTTCTTCCGCCATAAATGGCACAAACGGCGCCAAGCCCTGACTAAGCCTTACAAGTACATAGTGCAGCGTCTTGTAGGCATTGTTCTTGTCAGTGTCATCTTCAGATTTCCAGAAACGACGGCGAGAACGACGCACATACCAGTTCGATGCATCATCGAGGAATGGCAGAATTGGACTTGTTGCGTTTGGAATATCGTAGGCGTCCATGTTGGTTTCAATTTCTTGAAGCAATTGATGCACACGGCTGATAATCCATTGGTCGAGTGGGTTTGTCACTTCATCGGACGGGTCAACCAGCTCGCCGTTAAATTCCCAACCATCGACTTCGGCGTACATAGTAAAGAAGTCGTACATATTCCAGACCATACTGAGCTTACGAGCGACATCCCCTACATCTTTATCTTGCAGTGCAAAGTCTTCACCCTTCAGGAGTGGGCTTGAAAGCAGCAAGAAGCGAAGCGAGTCGGCACTAAACTTATCCATGAGCTCGTTAGGGTCAGTAAAGTTACCGAGACTCTTACTCATCTTACGACCATCGTTTCCCGCTACGACGCCAGTAGTAATAACGTTGTTAAAGGCGTGGTCGCCAAAGAGTGCCGTGTTCACAGTGTGCACGTAATAGAACCATGCGCGAACCTGGCCGATATATTCGACGATGAAATCGGCTGGATAGTTTTGCTCAAACTTTTCTTTATTTTCAAACGGATAGTGAAGCTGCGCGAATGGCATACTGCCACTCTCAAACCAACAGTCGAGCACCTTATCGATGCGCGTAAAGTGCTCACCATCGATATCAAACGTGATGTCATCGACCCATGGACGGTGATAATCTTCGAGCTCGACACCGCTCAGATCTTTGAGCTCTTGGTACGAGCCGATAACCTTTACCGTTCCCCTGTCGCCCTTCCAAACCGGCATCGCTGTCGCCCAGAAACGATCACGACTTAGGTTCCAGTCTGGCGCTTGTTCGATATTCTTTTGGAAGCGACCATTCTTTAAGTGTGCTGGGAACCAGTTGATATTCTCGTTTTGTTCGAGCATCAGCGGTTTAGAATCTTGCACATCAAAGAACCAGCTTGGAATCGCCCGATACATAATGCGCTGCTTTGAACGAGGGTTGAAAGGGTATTCGTGCTGGATGTAGTCAATTTTCCATACAACACCCGCCTTTTCGAGCGCCTTCGCAATATTCTTGTTGTTGTCCCACACCTCAAGAGGCTTCGTACTATCGAGCCACGGCATAAGTGCGTAAAGCTTTTCAGCAACTTCGGGGTAATAGAACCCGTTGTCGTCAAGCACATGCACACGCGGAATGTCATTCGCCTGCGCGAGTACAAAGTCCTCTTCACCATAGATTGGTGCGAGGTGCACAATACCAGTACCGCTTTCAGCGCTGACGTAGTCCGCCGCCCATACCTTATGTGCGTTTTCGCCGTGGTTTACAAAGAGCGGTTCGTAGCTAAGGCCGACAAGCTCAGCACCCTTCAGTTCACGGAGAGTTTCGTAGGCAAGCGGCTGCTTCTTTTCGTCAATCAAGACTTTCGCAGCAAGTTCTTTCGCCAAGATAAATTGATCGTCGCCCACCTTCACTTCTACGTATTCAAGTTCAGAGTTCACTGCGAGCGCAGTATTGCCCGGAAGCGTCCATGGAGTGGTTGTCCAGGCAAGAAGCGTCGAACCATTATCGAGTTTAAACTTCACGTAGACACTTGGGTCGGTGACGGTTTGGTAGGCGTCGTTGTCCATCGTGACTTCGTTCTTACTCACAGGCGTCGCGAAGCGGGTGTCGTACATAAGCACCTTCTCGCCTTCATAGATCTTGCCCTTTTCATAAAGCGTCTTAAACGCCCACCAGACACTTTCCATAAAGTCTTTATCCATGGTTTTGTAGGCACCCTTAAAGTCGACCCAACGACCCACGCGGTCAATCACATCCTCCCAAGTTGCGGCGTTCGCCACCATGCTTTCACGGGCTTTGGTGATGTAGTGCTCAAGCGTGACGGTTGGAAGTTCGTTGCCATCTTTATCAAGCGGTGCCGGTGCGTCAGCAGTGGTCACGATTTGACGACGGTCGACAATACCGAGTTGTTTTTCGACAAAGTTCTCAGCTGGCAGGCCGTGAGTATCCCAACCCCAGACACGCTCGACGCGCTTGCCTTTCATTGTCCAGTAGCGAGGCACCGCGTCCTTCACAATGCTACTCAGCAGCGTTCCGTGGTGCGGCACGCCGGTAATAAATGGAGGCCCGTCATAAAATACATAAGCGTTCTCTTTCGAGCGCAGCTCAATCGATTTCTCGAACGTTTTATTTTCTTTCCAGTAGTTTACGAGTTCTTTTTCGTATTCGAGTGCGCGTCGCCGACTCCCTGATTGAAACTTCATGACTTGCTCCTTTCCAATTCTTCTTTTAGATGTTCCATAAATTCACTTTTGAGTAGTTCTTGCCAGGGTGTAAACAGCGGCGAGGGCAACGAGTCGAAGTCTACCCAACGTAACTCTTCACACTTTTCGGGCTCGAGGTTTTGCGGCTCCCCGCTCACCCAATCAGCAATGCTAAATATCGAGATAGAGTGCACGCCTTCATCGGGGAAATAGTTATTAGTAACCGCCCCGAAGCGCAGATTCCCAATTTCGCAGCCCACTTCCTCGAGGACTTCACGCGTCACTGCCTGTTCGAAAGTTTCACCAACCTCTTGCCACCCACCAGGGACCGACCACGTACCCGCACCATGCTTACCGGCGCGTTTCATCATCAAGAATTTGCCATCACGCATAATAATCGCAGCCTGCCCTACCCACACGTGTCCTTGATCGTACATTGAGCCCATAGTGATACTTCCTGTTTAAAAAAATAAAAGACCTTCGTCCATCGGAGCCCGCGTTGCGGGTGGTACCATCCGATTTCCGAAAGTCTTGCTTTCAGCACTTCGTTAGTTCACTGTGTCGCCGGAATCGCGTTGGGGTCTAGTTTCTTTCGATTTCTTCCCAAAACTCGTGGGTGATAGCCACTCAAACGTTTATGCCCTTATTTTACCTCAAACTACAGTGGCGTACAAGCTATTGAACTACTCCGCACCCTGGTCGTACAAACTCTTAATCTCCGCACCAGTCAGTGCACGACCATAGAAACGTGCATCATCCAGCGAACCAACAAAACCCTCAGTCCCGCCCGTGTTATAAGCTCCAACAACAACATCGTTTGTGCCATACCCAGTAATGACAGGTCCGGCTACGTCACAGATTTGAGAGCCGTTCACATATAACTTCATGCGCCCTGTACTCGAACTAATTGTGTAAACGACGTGATACCAGGTATTTACCGCGACGCTTACCGGACAGTTATAGGTGTCGGTCCAACCCGTAGTGCTCGATGCGAGCATACCAACCGCAGTACCTCCAGCATTAAAGCGATACTTCTGCTTTCCCTCTTTGGCAATCAATGTCCCCACCGAAGCAAGGTTAGTTGAACGCGCCCACACACTTAGGGTGAGATCTGGTTTATTGAATAGTGTCGAGTTTCCCATCGTAATAGACGCTGCAGCACCCGAAAAGAGGTACGCACCATTTGCGCTGCCGTCCTGCCCAGTTGTGAGTGTTGCACCACTCACGGTGCCGTTTAGCCCATTTCCACTCGTGTCGTTTGCTCCACCGTCAAAGTTCCAATGTCCAACCATGCCATCAGCTCCACAACGCCCAACTGCTGGACTCGTCGTGCTTGAACTCGCGTACCAACGCAACGAGCCATTTGAGCTCTCAAGGCAATAGCTGTTATCAAGACTGTTGTATTGGTAGTAGTAAGTATTACCAGAGCTTGCAACTATATTAGCCGCGCTTAGTGACGCAGGATACATCTCGGTACCACTCTGCAATTTAACTACCTCAAGTCGCTTCACGCCATTTTCAATATCAGCTTTTACCGCCGTATCTTTAGTGCGATTCGTAATGCCATTATATGCAACAATTGTAATAGCTGCCAAAATAGCTATCACCACGACGACAATGAGAAGCTCAACGATAGTAAACCCTGTTTGTTTTTGCCCACGAATCATATGCTATATAGTATCAAACCACAAAGCGCTCGGCTAGCGCCTGCTTGATAATCGCAACCTGCAAAAAGACGTCGTTCGCAAACGCATGTGTATCGTCCTTGAGTCGTAGCGCTTTGACCCGCCCCTTCGCCGCATCGCGATTCAACATATCAAGGCTTGTAGCCATGTGCGCATCGTTTCCAAGCTCACTCTTCCCCGCCCAAGCTACAGACGCAGTCATGTCAGTATGCTTTTGAAGCGTACGCGTCAAAAGTGGAACAAAATCAACCCGGGCTAGCATAAACCCAATCGCAATATTCACCGGACGCATAATCCCCTGCGAATAATGCACAAACTTCACCGCATCCTGACGTGCATCCAAAAAAGTCTGCAGCTTCGTGCGATTCACGTACTCACCGAGTGGTTTAAATGTAGCAGTGAAATCTTTTAACAATTGCTGCGGATAGCGCGGGTGCGCCACCGGGTCTAGTAAAATGAGTCCTTTGGTTTGTGCTGGATTAGCGTAGTATGCAGCGAGTAGCGCCTTTAGCGCACCGTAAGAGTATCCTACTTGATACGCACCTTCGATGCGCTGCGAGGTGAGGTATTCAAGCTCGACGCCAACCGCGGCTCGAAGTTTTTTCGTAAAAGCCACTCGCCACCAATCCGCCAACGAAAAGTTCTCTTGCTTGTAGGCAAATGGCTTTCCGCTTGGATTGCCGAACGCAATAATTCGATAGGCCGGGAACGCAAGCGCCAGCGTCGCCACTTGATACAACTGATTTGGATCAAGCGAATTACCCATTGGCAGATGCACTACCAGCACGCCTTCCTGCGTTTCGCGTGCGTCAACGTCGACCAAAGGTACACCCTTCCTTTTTTTGGTAATAAACAAGGTTGGCTCAAGCGGCACGCCAACTTTTTTAAAGAGCGCCTCGTACGTTTCAAACCCCTGCTGCACCGTCGCCTGCGATGAAACCGCGTCGATCACCTTAGAATCAAATAACCCATACGCCTCAAGCCGCGTACGGGTTATTTTTGAAATAGAATCATTCGGCACGGACGGCTCCTATAGGAAGAGGCTGTCACCGTACTTGATAAAGATAGCTGCGATTAGCACCGCAATAGTCACGCCCAGTACGAGCTTGTCGTAGTCTTTTGCGACGAACTTTTCAGCTGCCTTTTGAGCTTTTTTCGGAAGATACAGGTTATTCTCTCGAATGTTATAGCGGGTAATCGAGAACCAGACAAAGATAGTCGACGCGGTCACAAGCAGACACCAAGGACAAAGCGCGCCAATGACGAACATGCTCGTAAAGAACAGGTAGATTGCGAACGCGAGCCCAGCTGTATAGCCAATTTGCGCCCAGAACATAAAGCGGCGCGGAAATGCGATGCCCGCAAGGCCTGCAATCGCCACGGTAATCACGACCGGCTCAGCCATTAGACCAAAGAAGCTATTTGGAAAACCGAGAAGCTCGGCGCTTGGGTGCTTGGCGACTGTTGCACAGTTTAGCACCACATTCACACTACAGCTTAATTCTGCATTCGGGTTTTTAGCAAGCTCTACTGCCTCGACCGACAATACAAATGCCGCCAACAGGCTTAATAGCGCACCCACCAACATACTTGCGAAAATCCAGCGATTGTCGCGAATCTTTTTGTCATCGTGCTTAAAATAGCCGATAAAATCTTTTACTTTAGACATAGTAGCTCACTTCACTTAGGGTTGGTAGTGGAAGGCCCTTCCACTGGTTTTGGATTTGACCATCGTCAGAGATGGCAATAATCGTTGGGTACTCCACGACGTCATAGGTTTGAGCAAACCCACTCCCCTCCCGAGTGTCCGGGTCGAGGGTTTCGAGCTCACGCCCGGTTTGACGCTTAAAGTCTTCCAGAAATTCGTCAACGCGACGTGCGTAATCAGTTGCTTGCTTGTAGACCACCACTACGCGCATAGCTTAGGCGACCTTCTTGGCTTGATTTTGCTCGCGGCGCTCTTCGAGGATTTTCACGAAGTCATCGAGCGTCTTGAACTCTTGGTACACACTGGCGAATCGCACATAGGCAACCTCGTTACGCGCAGCAAGTTCGTCGAGCACCTTGTCTCCGATTTGCTGGCTGGTGATTTCACTTTCACCAAGGTCGTACAAGCCGTCCTCGATCACATCGATCATCTCTTCAACTTCAACTTCTGAGGTAAAGAACTTGCCAACCGAACGCTTAATAGCCGTTGCAAGCTTATCGCGGTCATATAGCTCGCGCGCACCATTCTTTTTTACAATCGCAAGATTTGGCTTTTCAATGCGCTCGTAAGTAGTAAATCGAGTTCCATCAGGTGCTTCGCGGCGGCGGCGAATCGTTACGCCGTCACTCACTTCGCGTGATTCAATAACACGACTATCGCCGATTACTACTTTTGCCATATATGACTACTCCTCGTCCTTCTTGTTCTTTTTGTTCTTTTTGCGGCGACGTAGGAATGCCGGTGTGTCAGACTCATCGTCTTCTTCTACCGCTTGGTTCCACATGCTTTCAGTTGGCTCTTCGTTGAAGATTTGAGCGGCCTCTGTGTGGTCGAGGTTCATGTCGATGTCTTTTACTTCGGTTTCATCGATTGCTGCGCTCATCTTTTCTGCAATCTCAGGGTCAGCAACTTCAGTTGCAGGCTCTTCATCTTGGAAGTAGGCAGAATCAAAGCCAGTTGCGATGACGGTAATAATCAGCTCGTCTTCGATGTCCGGCTTAAGCGTTGCACCAAAGATGATGTTTGCGTCAGGAGACACGGCGCTGGTGATGATTTCGGCAGCTTCTTGGATTTCGCTCATAGACATGTCGTAGCCACCGGTTACGTTGAAGAGTACGCCCCGTGCGCCGTCGATTGATACTTCGATAAGTGGTGACTCAATCGCCTGTTGTGCAGCAAGTGCAGCACGGTTGTCGCCTGAAGCGCGCCCAATACCCATAAGCGCTGAGCCAGCGTTGCTCATGATTGCCTTTACGTCGGCGAAGTCGAGGTTAATGAGTCCATGCTCGGTAATGAGCTCGGAAATACCTTGGACACCCTGACGAAGCACATCATCGGCGATCTTAAAGGTTTCAAGAAGTGGGGTGCGGCGATCGATGGTTTGGAGAAGACGATCGTTAGGAATAGTAATCAATGTGTCGACGTGACGGCGGAGCTGAGTAATTGCCCAGTCAGCGTTTTGGCGACGTTTCTCGCCTTCGAAGCTAAATGGCTTGGTTGCAACACCAACCACAAGGATGCCCATTTCGCGGGCCACTTCGGCCACGACGTAGCCGGCACCAGAACCAGTACCACCACCCGCACCGATAGTGACAAACACCATGTCAGCACCTTCAAGTGATTGACGAATATCATCACGAGATTCATTTGCTGCAGCCTCACCCTTTGAAGGATCAGCACCCGCACCAAGGCCACCTGTTGTGGTGTGGCCAAGGTGAATCTTAATATCAGCTTTACTGTTGTGAAGTGCCTGTGCATCGGTGTTCATGGCAATAAATTGCACACCGGCAAGGCCAGCTTCTTTCATACGATTTACTGCGGAACCACCCGCGCCACCTACACCAACAACCTTAATACTCGCGAAGGTCTGGATGTCACTTGGTTTTACTTCAGGCATGCCTGTCTCTCCTAGATTTGTTTCCTATAATTAACCCTTTGCTCTAGTATACCACGCACCCGCAAACGGCAACACCTATGTGTTCGAACAAGTAGTGTGTGCAGCTAAAGCTGAACACTATATGTAACGTATTTACGCGGCATACCCTCGGTACCTACGATAGATGACACCTTCGAGAAGAGTGAAACTTCCATCGTCAGCTTCCCTGCACCATCGGCCGTCCCGGCACACAGGTAGGTAATCGTCGTTGAATCCATGTAGTCGTCTTTGTACTTGGCATTGTACTTTTCAAGCTCTTTAGGTGTCGGATAGGTGCCGCAACGCGTACCGTCCAGCTCCATCCACCCCAAGCCATCACCCCAGCCGCGTACATCCATCATCAGGCGATCATAGGTAGCACCCCTTTCGGCGTTGTAGCTGACATCGGCGGTAAATTTTGTATACACCACACCCTCTCGTGGCTGCGAGACCTCTTCGCTCGTGGGCGCGTAGCCCTTTTGTACATCACGAATCGTCATATCAAATGGACCAAACTCAACCGTTTCGTCAGCCGAGAAATCCTTCTTCGCAGCCTCGAGTGTAGCAACCGCCTTTGGATATTCACTCGATGTGGTAAAGAGCCCGTTAATGATTGGACCGAGCGTAGAAAGACTGGCGAGCACAGTAATCGCAAAGAGCACCATCGCAACCGACGCACCAATAGTACCAAGAAGGCTCAGCACAAATTGCGGCATAAATTGACGTGGTGGCTTTTCTTGAAGCTCAACACTTCGACGACGCGTCTTGCGTGTTTGCACGAGCCCTGCGATACCAAAGCCCAGCCCCACGGGCGCGAGCCACACACAGGTTACAATACTCACAAGCCCAAATATAAATGAGCGTTGCTGATAGCCTTGAAGAAGACTATCCTGAGGCGATTCAGGAGCTTGAATTGGTTGAGGTTGTTCGTTCATAAGATCTCCTTACGGCTTAAACCAACCGAAAATCTTAGAGACGCCGCCCTTAAGATCTTTAGTTGAAGGCGCTTTGAACTTCGCGCCGCCACCGCGAGGCTTTTCGCGAGATGTCTGATCGCTATCGATAAGCATCAGGCCAATCGCAGTGGCAAACTCGGACTTATCAATATCTTCTGCCACGCCGCCAAAGCCAGATGGCTGCCCAAGACGTGCAGCAAGGCCAAGTGTCTCCTTGGCGTATTCAGCAACATGCTTCAACTTTGCGCCACCACCTACAAGCACCACCCCACTCGGAAGCTTACCCGCACGACCAGCTTTCTTAAGGTGAAGTTGAATGCCATCGAAGATTTCTTCAAGACGCGCTTCAACAATCTCATTAATGTCTTCTGTTTTAAAGCTATAAATTTCACCCTCGTGCTTCACGCTTACCCCGGCGCTTTCGCTGTGGCTCAGCGCACAGGCGTGCTTTACCTTCACCTCTTCGGCTACTTCAGGGTCAGTTTTCAGGCCAATCGCGAGGTCGTTAGTAATGCTTGTGCCGCCAATCGGTACAACGCCCACATACTGAAGGTCACCCTCTTCATACACAGCGATACTAGTGGTTGAACCACCAAGGTCGATTACTGCAACGCCATTTTCGAGTTGCTGCTCGTTAAGAACTGCGCGCGATGCGGCCATAGAAGTTGGCACGACATTGTGTGGCTCAACTTGCGCAGATTCAGCCGCTTTCTCAACATTCACGAGGTACGGCGTAAGGGCTGATACGACGTGCGCATCAATTTCAAGCCGAGTGCCAGTCATACCAAGCGGATCCTTGATATTATCCTGCCCATCGAGCTTATAGGCGTGCGCCACGACATCGAGAATATCGCGATTCGCAGGCACCTTACCAAGGGTTGCGACCTCTTTAATACGGTCAAGGTCATCACGAGAAATTTCGTGCTCAGGTCCGCCCACGGCAACCATGCCGTCGGCGTGAGTCGTCAAAATATGTGCACCATTCACGCTCACGGTAGCACCGTGAACTTGGTATCCACTCATGCGCTCGGCTTCGCCAAGCGCTTCATCAATAGCATGGCCGGGGCCCTGAAGATTAACCACCACCCCTTTGCGCATACCGGTATTTGCTGCCTGCCCAATACCAACAATCGTTGGTACCCCGGTCGAACTATCAACATGCGCCACAACGGCACGCACCTTGGTTGTTCCAATATCGAGACCTACAGCATACGAAGACGACTCTTGCATAGGGTTAGTATACCGCTTGTGGTAGAGGTTGTGAATACCTAAGCGCCAAAGAATGACCTACCAAGTGCCTCATCGGCCTCTTCGATTGCAGCCAAAACTTGCTCACCAGCCCTGTCGATTGGAACCACTCCAAACCGAATAATTTTTTTCTCATCTTCAGCCGCTTGGCGCACATAGGCCAAAGGGCTGACACCATCAACCGTCAGCACGTCGCTGACATCACCCTCTCCCCACTCGCCCTCCGCTGGAGCATCTCGCTCAACTCGAATACATTCGTGGATCGCAAGCGCGCTCAATCGCTGCTCAAGTGCGCGGCGCACCTCTTCAAAAAATAATTCACGCGCCTCACTTGCTGCGCGTGAATCAATATCAAAATTTTCGATGGCTGGACGTGGTCGAACAGCCCCAAGCAGTGCGTCGTACTGACGAGCTAGCTCACCCATTAGAGGCGCGTCAGAATCTCCGCCCCATCCTCGGTAATAAGCACCGTGTGCTCGAAATGAGCCGCAAGACTTCCGTCCCAAGTGTTAATCGTCCAGCCGTCAGCGTCCACGGTGATTTTTTCACCACCCAAAGTTGCCATCGGCTCGATTGCAATCGTGTCACCAGGTGTCAAAAGCCCCATAGTTCCCTTTTTGCCGTAGTTTGGGATTTCAATGCCATCGTGCATTTCATGGCCAATTCCGTGCCCCACGAGTTCTCGAACAATCCCAAGCTTTGCATCTTTTAGTACCTTTTCGATTGCCGCGCTAATGTCGCCAATACGAACTGGGCCCTTAATGGCATCGATGCCCGCATAAAGGCTTTGCTCGGTCGCGTTAATAAGGTGCTTCTTCGCCCCACTTGGCTTGTCGCCGACAATCATCGTAAATGCGCTGTCTGTTTTCATATTCTTGTAGGTAATCACGAGGTCAAAGCTCACAACATCGCCTTCTTGCAAGATGTAATCACTTGGAATACTGTGTACGATTTGTTCGTTGGTAGAGATACAAATTGCAGCTGGAAAGTTTACTTCATCGGTTTTATAGGTTGCGATTGCACCACGCGCTTTGATTTCGCGGTCTACCCACGCGTCGAGTTCTTTTTCAGACACACCCGGCTTTACCTGTTGTTTCAGGTCTTCGAGGAGTTGAGCAAGGATTTTACCCCCATCACGCATTGCCTGAATTTCAGCTTCGGTCTTTGGCTTCTGCATTAGAGTGCAATTCCCCTATTTTGAAGCTCGGCGTAAATGCGGTCGTGGATTTCACCCACTGTACCCACACCATCGATATGCACCACTGGAATGTGTTGCTCGCTGAAGAGCCCTAGAATCGGGTACATTTCTTGGCGATAAATTGCGAGGCGCTGGTCGATAGCTTCTGGAGTATCGTCGGCGCGCCCACGAATCGCAAGACGACGAAGCAATTCTTCGCGCGGCACCTCGAGTACAATTACGACGCCAATATCACGGCCGTGATCGGTCTTGCTGTTCACTAACCATTCCGCTTGTGGCATTTCGCGTGGGAAGCCATCGAGAATCACTTGGTCAATATCACCGGCCTTAGAAATTGCTTCGCCCATAATGCGTGTAATAACTTCGTGCGGCACAAGCTTACCTTCGTGCATCATTTGCAAAAGTTCAGAGTCGTGCGCATCGCGTAGGATTTGCCCCGCACTTAACCAGCGCCAACCTTGGCGCGCTGCGAGAATTTGCCCCTGCACACTTTTACCAGCTCCTGCTGGACCGAAAAATACAATCATGTCTTTATGATACCCTGTTCATCTTTATTTTTTATATAAAAAGCGCCGATTAATTCAGCGCTTCTTTTACTAGTCGGGCGATGGTGCCGCCATCTGCGGCATTCCCAAGCTTACCCTTTACCGCGCCAATTACCTGCCCCATTGCTTGCGGGCCAGCTACGCCGAGTTCACCAATTGTGTCGTCGATTGCAACCTTGATGTCTTCTTCGCTTAGTTGTTCTGGAAGGTATGCTTCCAAAATCTTTGCTTCTGCTTGCTCGGTTTCGGCAAGTTCAGGACGCTCGGCGGCAACGTATTGCTGCACGCTATCAAGGCGCTTCTTTACTTCTTTGGCAACGAGTTGCTCGATAGATGCATCATCGAGGCCTTCGTCGCGCTTGTTCTTTGCGACTTCCTCGTTAAGAATCACGGCTTTAAGGCCGCGGAGCACATCGGCACGAAAACGATCGCCGCCCAAAAGAGCGGCTTTAATATCGTTATCGAGTTGTGACTTTAACGCCACGAGGTCACCTACTAGCGAACGCCGAGACGAGCCTTTGCAAGCTTGTCGGCCTTACGCTCTTTACGGATGATCGCCTTCTTGCGGCGTTCAACCTTGCTGATGTCCTTTGAAAAGCGCATAGAAGCCTTGGCCTCAGCGAGGACTCCGCTTTGTAGCACCTTTCGGTTGAAACGACGAATGATGTTTTCGTTCGCTTCCTTGCTGTCTTTACGTGTTACTTGTACCATATCTACGCTATTTTAACAGATGAGAGCGAGTTACGCAAGAGGTGTTATCGAATCGACAAAGAGATGTCATCGAGCCAAATATTACCCGTCGAGCCGTCATTGCCCACGCTAATCGTCATACCAGGGTACGCTGCGGTTGCCGTTCGGCTACATGTCACAAGTGTCCAGGTTGCTTTTGCGCCGTTGTAGCCACACGCAGCAAGTAGCGACCCATCAGACACACCACCAAATCGAATCTTCGAGTTATTAGCCGACCCGTCCCAGCTCGCGTCAGTAAGTATCCAAAGAGATACTGTCACAACCTTCCCTACTTCAACAGTGAGTGGACTACTTCGAAGTGGACGGCCTGTTGCACCCGGCGATAAGCGAATCGAAGCACCACTCGTGCGGAACACGCCCGTATCAATCGTGACACCGCTCGCCGCCTGCACAGGCGCGGTTGCAACTTCAGGCTTGTTCCACCCCATCGTGTTATGACCAGGCGCGATGCCACTCGTCACATTTGCTTGGCTATTCGAAACATAATACGACGTCGTACTACCCGGCGTTTTTGATGCAGTAATGGCATACGTCTTAGGGTTTGCGGAATTATCACTCGAATATTCATACTTTGCCGCTTCACCGCTTGCAATCCCCGCATCAACGAGAGTCGCAGGATAGTTGTCCGAGTTAAGCGCTGCGTACGCCAACACCTTCTTATTCACCTGAGCTAAGTTACTTTGAAGCGAGTTTGCCTCCGCCCTATCTCGAATGCCTGTATACGCAACAATGGTCACGGCCGCAAGGATTGCAATTACCACGACAACGATAAGGAGTTCGACGATTGTAAAGCCCTTTGTTTGTTTTGCCCACCGTTTCATTACCACCAGTTAAGCATAGGCGGTAGTGATTATCAAACACTGAAACCTATATAAGCTCGAGGTGAAGCAAGCGGCCTTCGACGCTCCGTCGACCCTGCCACTCGTTTAGCTCCGGTGCATACCACGCCACAATCTGCACGCCTTGATCCACATAAAAATGCTCGGGTGCATTGAAGGCCACGAGGTCTATCTTTCCCGCCGCTGCATCCTTGAGTGTAAGCTTCACGTGCTGCCCACTATCGCCCATTCGCCGTACGCCAAATACCGTCAGCGTTTCGCTGCGAAGAATCGGCTGCGGGTTACCATTTCCAAACGGCTCAAGTGTATCTAAATACCCAATCAGCTCTTCCGTGACTTCATGAAGTAGCGCGTCGGCATCAGCAACCGGCAAAAGAAGCGCTGCTTGGTTTTGTAGTTTTTGCTGCACATAAAATTCATTCACCCGCTTTCGAAATGCAGCGACGTTCGCAGTAGGAAGCGTCACACCCGCAGCAAGCTTGTGACCACCACCTTTTGTAATAATATCGTCCGCCGAACGAATTGCATCCGCTGCGCTAAAGTCGCCATAACTTCGCGCCGAACCCTTCGCCTCTTCGCCATGTTCAGCTAACACAAACGTTGGCTTTTGATAGCGTTCTAAAAGCTTGGCTGCCACGATACCTACGATGCCGTGATTCCAGCCGGTCGAGCTTACTACCAGCACCGGGTCACTACTCAATTCCTCAGCCTGCACTAACGCTTCTTTTAATATCTCGTCTTGTTCCTTGCGTCGAGCCTGGTTCATTTCATCAAGTTGACGCGCAAACTGCAACGCCTCCATTGGGTCAGTTGCCCTGAGCATATCGAGCGCATACTGCGCAGTTTCGAGTCGTCCCGCAGCATTCATGCGAGGCCCCAAAGAAAACCCAAGACTCCGTGCGTTCACCGTTTCAGGGCGCACGCCAGAAACGGCCATCAATGCCTTAAGTCCCTGACGACGCGTACGCGCGAGCACCTTGAGACCCCAAAAGACATGTGTACGATTTTCATCAACCAGCGTCACGACGTCACATACCGTACCGAGCGCCACTAGGTCGAGCAGCCATTTTTCTTGGCCAGTCTCAAGCCCACCAAGCTTTGTTTGTAGCGCCTGTACCAACTTGAAGGCAACTCCCACACCAGGTAGATCAAGAAATGGATAGATTTTGCCCTGCTGCTTGGAATCAGGTTTAAGAAGATATTTCTCATACTCATCAGGGAAATCTTGCAGTAGCCGCTTTGGGTTAATGACCGCAACTGCTGGCGGCTGCTCGGGCGCAACGTTGTGGTGATCGGTCACGATCACGTCCATACCAAGCTCTTTCGCTCGCGTAATTTCCTTGTGGCTCAGGCTTCCGCAGTCAACGGTCAAAATTAGATCGGCACCTTTTTCGGCGATTCGCTCAATGGCGTCTACCGTCAGCCCGTACCCTTCGGTGAAACGGTTTGGAATAAACGCATCGACGTGCTCGAAACCGAAACTTGCGAGCGCGTCCAAAAGCACCGTGGTGGCAGTCAGCCCGTCAATGTCGTAGTCGCCATAAATCGTAATACGCTCCTGGTTCTTATGTGCTTCTACTAATCGCTCGACTGCCGGAAGCATATCAGGAAGTAAAAACGGATCATGCTTTGCGTCGTAATTTGGCGAAAGAAAAACCGCCTTCCGTTCCGGAGTAATACCTCTGGATTTCAGAATGCGGTCAAATAAATTCATTAGGCTACGTCAGATGAAGTTCGCTTTGGTCGTGCAGCGTGTTGCTGTGACTTAATCACGATGCTCTGGAGCTCTTTGAAGATTGGGAACTGCTTATTGGTTGCGTAAATCTTGGTATTACCCTGACGTTCGCTCAAAAGGAATCCCACCTTTTCAAGACGCTTCAACTCACGCTGAATATTGCCTGGATCTTCTTTAATTAGCTTGGCAAGGCCACGTACGTGAGTACGAAAATCTGGGTATTTGGCATAGACCACAACAATCTTGCGCCTAACCCGAGATGTAATGAAAACGTCTAACATGCTTCCCCTTTTAACTACTATTGGCCTCTCAGAACCTGTTGATAATTATTCTACACTTCTTAACCCTGTATGGTCAACGCCAATTGAGGATGATTTTGTTAATTTTATCGACAGTTTCCTCGTGAGAAGGAATTTCATTTACCGTGTAGTAGTGGTCTGTGTCGAAGTAATTTACTTTTACGTCAAGGATGTGAAGCTCGTCGGCCATCACGTGCAAACGGTCAATTGCCCCCTCTGACGCTACGGGCGCAGCAATCACCAGGCGGTTAATGCGGACTCGTTTCAAGAACTCAAGCGCCACATCAAGCACCGTACTATCAGAGAAGCCGTCGTTAACAAGAATAATCGTGTGGTCACGCAACAGGTCGAAATCAATCAATCCACCCTCACCAAGCAATCGGTTGATGCGTTGAAAGGCTTGGCGCTTTTGGTCGTCAAGATAGCCGTGAAATTCACTGGTATACTCTTCGATTTCACCACTCGAAAATTCACTGTTATAGGTAAAGTTGCCTGTTTGAGACACGCCGCCAAAGCTCACGCTCTCACCGGGGACTTCGATATCTTCAACAAGCAGCATCGTCAGCACGCAGTGAAGCTGCGCCGCAATTTGCTCGCCCACCATGACACCACCGTCACTCAACGCAACGACTGCGCAGTTTTCGTAGCGGTACTTCTCAAAGAGCTGGGCGGCAAGTTGTTGGCCAGCGTGGATGCGAGACTCAAAATACATATGCTTATATTCTAGCACGGGCAAACGAGGGTTCAGAGGTATATTTTGACGACAACTGCAGCCTGAGTTGAAATGGGCGCAGAGGCCCCATTGAAACCCAGCGCGAAGCCGTCTCAAAATGTAGCTATGTGCCCTCGTTTCCCGACTGCTATACTATGTATATATGTGGTTTTATGAGGTTGCGCCTACTAAGATTGTTCGGAGCGGGGCTTCTGTTTTTACGTACCATTCAAGCGAGCAGCTTAAGCCAGGACTTCTTGTGACTATCCCCGTTGGCAAGCAGACACTAAATGGCCTCATTATTAATGGGGCATCTAAACCCCCCTACGAGACAAAAGAGATTAGCTCAGTTATTGAGCCGGTGCCACTTCCGGCGCCTTTAATTGAATTATCACTGTGGCTTTCGAGCTATTATCGGACTCCCCTGGCGACAGTATTACAGACAGTGCTCCCCCGCGGGCTGACGACGAAGCGTCGTGAAAAAACAGCTCAGCCACACGAGTCTTCACGAAATCGAACACAAATTGTATTCAACGAGGATCAGATAAAAGCCCTGCACAAAATTATGGAAACTCCTAGCGGAACCATACTTCTTCAAGGTGTTACGGGCTCAGGAAAGACCGAAATTTACAAAGAACTAGCCCGTCGAAACTTAACCAAGGGCAAGTCCACTATCGTGCTTGTACCGGAAATTAGTCTTACGAGTCAGGTCGTTGACGAGTTCACTCACGAGTTCCCAGATGTCCTCGTGACCCACTCGCACATGACCGAAGCCGAGCGACACCTGGCCTGGAAGAAAGCGCTCCACTCCAGCGAACCGCTTGTCGTCATCGGCCCACGCTCCGCGCTCTTCATGCCCGTACCAAATCTTGGTGCGGTTATGGTCGATGAGGCCCACGAGCCAAGCTACAAGCAAGAACAGGCGCCACGCTACTCTGCGCTGCGCGCGGCCAGTGTGCTAGGTAAGTCAGCGGGCGCCCGCGTACTCCTTGGAAGCGCTACGCCACTCGTGGCCGATCGCTACGTTGCCGAGGCGAATGGCTCACCTATCGTGCGCCTTCCCCGCCCTGCGCGACTCGGGGCAAAAGCAACCACACCGATACTAGTAGATATGAAAAAACGCGACAACTTCAAAAAGCATCGCTTCCTTTCCGACGCCTTGCTCGAGCAAATTGAACACAATATCGCCTCGGGTAAGCAAACGCTGATTTTCCATAACCGTCGCGGCAGCGCGAGTACAACACTTTGTGAAAATTGTGGCTGGGCTGCCGAATGCCCGCGCTGCTACGTACCGCTCGTACTGCACGCTGACACCTATTCACTCAGTTGTCACATCTGTGACTACCGCGACAAGGTCCCCACCACCTGTCCCGTCTGCCATAGCGCTGATATCATCCATAAGGGTATCGGTACAAAACTTATTGAAAGTGAGCTTCGTCGCCTTTTCCCCAAAGCAACCATCGCCCGCTTCGACGGCGACAGCACCCACGAAGAGACGGTGAATGAACGCTACAAAGACCTCTACGACGGTACGATCGATATTGCCATTGGCACACAGGTCGTCGCAAAGGGCCTCGACCTACCAAAACTCCATACAGTTGGAGTGATTCAGGCTGACAGCGGCCTCGCGCTTCCCGACTACGCCTCGGCGGAACGCGCCTTTCAATTGCTCGCACAGGTTGTGGGTCGCGTGGGCCGCGACGAGCGCGAAACGGCCGTCGTCGTGCAGTCGTATCAACCCACCCACCCGGTAATTAAATTCGGCCTTACACAGGACTATGAAGGCTTCTACGAATACGCGCTGAAGGAGCGTCAAAAGGGTGGCTTTCCGCCTTTCCGCTACTTATTGCAATTGACCGACGTCTATAAAAGCGAAGCGGCCGCAATTCGTAACGCGAAGATGCTCTCGCAGGAGCTAAAAAAGAATCTTCCCAAAGGCATTGATATTCTCGGGCCAACACCTGCATTTTACGAACGCCAACACGACACTTACCGATGGCAACTGACCCTCAAGAGTCCAAAGCGCGACGCGCTCGTCCAGGCGCTCGCCTATCTGCCGCCAACTCACTGGCAGGCCGACCTCGACCCATCGAGCCTCCTATAAATTGATAGGAGCAAGCGCAAGTTGTTCGGCAATAGCGCTAATTCGCACCCGTAAACGCTCGATACGCTCTTCATTACTCATATCTTCGCGTAGTTGTGAACGAGAGGTCTTGGCCGCACTCGTTAAGTTACGTACATGACGGCTACATTCAAGGTCGGCGCAGCACAAAAAGGTCACCGAGCCGCTGTCGCGCACTGGTCTCATGAGCGTCACACTCCCCGATCGGCTGCCCGTTTGCCAGGTACGGCAAAAGTCGCAGATAATCGGTTGCGCCTTGCCGCTGCTACTCCTGATACCGCGCGACAGTTCATAGGCAGCCGCGTACAGTGTGGCACCAGAATCAAGCAAAAGCACTCCCTTATTTCCCGCGCGATCACTCACGCCAAGCAGTTCCGTTTCGCGCCATTGTTCAGCAGAGAGGTCGCTCGTAGACTGCGCAAAACGTACCTCACGCTTCACGCGCGGGCGAATTGATGCCTGGGTCATCGCCTCGTTAAACTCATCTTGGGTCAATTGCTTCATATATCTAGTATAACAGGGGTTGCCAGAGTGTATTTTGAGATGCTTTGGCGAGACCTAAAAATATTCGTGCGAGTTCCTGGAGTGTCGAGGACTGTTTGAGCAACGCGAGTTCCGCAGACGCCCAAGAATTTGCACGAATATTTTTAAGGCTTGAGAAAACCGCATCTCAAAATACACTCTGGCAACCCCTGTTAGCCTCTGGTATACTGAAACAAATGACAAAAGACGACATCATCACCCTACCTAACGACCACCTGCGTCAAAAGTCTGAAAAAGTCCGCGAAATCGACGAGGCTACTCTTACGCTTATTAAGGAAATGACCGCTGCTGCAATCGACTGGGAAGCATCTCGCCCTCACGAAATCAGTGCCGCACTTGCAGCTGTACAAATCGATGCATTGCAGCGCGTCGTGATTATTCGTAGCGACTTTGAAGACAAAGAAAATAACGAATTTACCGCGCTCATTAACCCTGAAATCGTCAAATACGAAGGATCTCTTATTGAAGATTACGAAGGCTGCCTGAGTGTCAAAGACATCTACGGCAAGGTGCCTCGCTTTAGCAAGATTCGCGTACGCGCGATTAATATCGACGGCCAAGAAGTACGCTTCAAGGCAGATGGCTTCCTCGCACGCGTGATTCAGCACGAAATCGACCACACAAACGGTATCGTATTTATCGACCATATCAAACAAGAAACAAAAGCCTTCTACACGCTTGATGCAAAGGGCGAACTGGAGCCACTCGATTATGACACACACATCAAAGACAATAGTATTCTTTGGGACTGACGAATTTAGCGCTGCCTCACTTCGCGAACTAATCGCGAAGGGCTTTACGATTAGCGCAGTCGTTACAAAACCCGATAGCCGCAAGGGCCGCGGACGCGAGCTCGCCAAGCCTATCGTTAAAGAAATTGCCGAAGCGAATAACATCCCCGTATGGCAGCCTCTCGACGTACGCGCAATCGCTGAACACGTCGAAAGACTTCACGATCCAATTGGCGTGCTTGTAAGCTACGGTAAGATTATCCCTCAATCGATTATCGACCTGTTTAAGCCCGGTATCATCAACGTTCACCCCTCGTTACTCCCACTTTACCGCGGACCGTCCCCTATTGAATCGGCAATTCTTCACGGTGACACCGAGACGGGCGTAACCATCATGCAGCTCAGTGCTGGCATGGACGCAGGACCTATTTACAGCCAAATTACCGTCCCCCTTATTGATGTCGAGGCTGCCCCGGACCTCGAGGTACAACTTGGTGAACTTGGTGCCCAAGAGTTAGGACTCACCCTTCCTGCAATCATGAACGGCACCGTGCAGCCAACCCCTCAGAATGACGAGATTGCCACCTACTGCAAGCTGCTTAGCAAAGAAGAGAGTCTCCTCGACACACAGGCACTTACCGCCGAGCAAGCCGAACGACATGTCCGCGCCTACCTCGCCTTCCCTAAAACAAAAGTAACCGTGGCGGGACAGCAAATCGTAGTGACCAAGGCGCACGTCAGCACCTCGAGCTCAACCGCGCTCGATATCGAATGTGCCGATGGACGCTTCCTATCGGTCGATGAGCTTATCGGCCCAAGCGGCAAAGCAATGAACGCACAGGGCTTTATAAACGGCTATCTTAAATAAAAAATCCCGCTCGTGTGAGCGGGATTTTGATTATTCGGCCGGTGTTGATGGCGGGCCAAGAATGGCGTCTTTGTTTTGGCCAATCTCTTGCTTGAGTTCACCAAGTGTTGCCGCAACCACATCGCGGTAGTCAGGGCGATTCACTTCAAGCCACTTCGTCGCAGCAAACTCAGCCTTTACGCGAGGGTCAGTGTCGGGGAGTCCACTTGCAGTGACGATTTTTGCAAACAATTCATCGGCCGTAAAATCAGGCGCGTACTGTGCAACCCATGCATCAATCACCTCTGGCTTGCGGTCGATAATAGATTCAAATTCTTCAAGCTGCGCGTCCGACATACCTTCACTCAGGCGAACACCTACTCGGTATTCAAGTTGGTCATAGACGTGCTGAAGGAATGGCTTCTTTTGCTCATCCGGCAAATCTGCGAGGCCAATATCTTGTAGGAATTGATCGTCTAGTTGAAACATTCTGTAGGTTCTCCCTTAAATTATTTCTATTATACCAGCAGCTAGGCAGCTAGTTCTTGTTTATACTTTTCGAGTGCTTCATCAATCAGTGCATCTTTATTTGGCACATGCTGCTGAATCCATGCAAATGAAGCAAAAAGCTTCGCCGGGTCATTCTTTTCGGGATCTTCTTCGTAGCCCTCTTCGAATGCTTGGTAGACTGGAGAGTTTTTATACTCAGGTTCATTCGCATCAAGCCATGCACTGATGACCGCCTGGTCATTGTTGATAATCGCTTCGTACTCGTTGTAGTCCTGCTCACTCAGGTCGTCAGTTGCCGCAGCACCAATACGTACAAACGCAATATCGACCGCTTCGTCTTGCTTCTCGCTTGACCAGTCTTCAATGCCGAGCCTCTTTACGATTTCTTCTTTTGAAAACATTATACCCCCCTATTGTTCACCTTCTTGAGTATTTGCCGACTCGTCGTCTGGTGTGCCGTACAATGAGCCACCAGGAGTTCCGTAGAGTTCACTACTTGGAGTTGGTGTCGGTGTTGAATCGACGCTTGTCGGCTCAGGACCCTCATTCGCTGAAGCACCCTTAACTGCAGCAATACCTCCAAATACTAGGCCGGCCGCCAACAACGCGCCTGTAATTTGCACACCTGCGGTCATACGAACTCGATTACGTTTTTGCGTTGATTCAACTTGCTCAGGTGTCATGTCAGGATTCGTACCGATATTCAGCACGTAGCCCTTAGTACGCTCCCAACCAGACCAGAACTTCTGGCCCGCTACCTTTCGAGTGCGGTCGAACCATGATTTTGCACGATCGCCTACCGATTCCTTGGCTTCAGGGTCGGTAACTACGCCCTCTGAATCCACCTTGAATGGCTTCGGCTCCTTCACCTCTACAAATGGCGCAAGTGGCCCAAACTCGGCATGATCATCTTCATTACCCGTATATAATTCGAGCTCTTTACCTGGAGTCTTTGGAGAGTCGTTATCACGTGGACCTGCGTAGAGCTCGAGTTCCTTACCGGGCACCTTTGGCTCTTCCGTGAGGTACAAAAGTTCCTCGCGAGGAATATCATATTGGTTTCCCTCTTCGTCACGCACGCTTACTGTGCCCGGCTTGTCACCAGATTGCTCAACCCCTACAAGGCTGACGCGCTTAGTGCCATGGAAATTACCTGGGATAAATTTCTTCTTTTTCTCTGGCTTCGCTTCGGGTTCGTCCTTTTTGGTTTCACTTTCGCTCTCGTCAGCCTGATCGGCTTCGACTTTCTTAGCCTTTTTGTCTTTTTTCTCAGACTTTTCTTTCTTGTCAGCCTTTACGCTATCAGTAGCCTTAGGCGCAGGAGCATTCTCCTCTTCATCGCTACTCTCATCTTCGTCCACTTCACTTCCGTCACCTTGAAGGCGTGTCTTAAGTCGCCCCTTCGCAGCATCTTCTACAAGGCCGCTTAACTTACGGCCCGCTTCACTGCGAGTATCCTCACCCTGCGAGACTTCTTTCTCTACAAGGTCAGTCTTTGGCACAAACTTCGTTTCACCACTTGCAGTTTTCACCTGCACGACAACGGATCCATCAGCAGATTCAAAACTATTCAGCACCTCTACAGGTTCATCATCAAGATAGGTCTCAACTTCCTCGCCCTGAGATGATTCAGTCTCCGCTTTTGAGGCACGAGCTGATGGATGCCCTTCGCCCTTTGGCTTTTCGTGCGCATCCTCAACACGCTCATCAGCGTGCGCCGCGCGACGCTCGGCAAGCTTTTCAAGACGCGCAGGAATTTCTTCAATAAGCTCATCAAAGTGAGCCATCTCCTCAGCAAGGCGCGCTTCATAATCACCTTCTTCAGTAGCACGAATCAACGCATCCATCTTTTGTGAAGCGAGTTCGCGTACATCTTGCTCGCGAGTTTTGTCATTATCGAGGCGTGCTTTCGCAGCTTCGCGTGCAAGCGCCATGTAGCTACTCTTCTGGAGCTTTTCAGCCTCTACGGCACCTGTATCATGCGCTTCCATGATGGCGTCGTAGTGCGCTTCTCGCTCCCAGTAGCGCTGTTGGTGATTTTGGTATTCCTGCGCGCTGGCAGTCTTCTTTTTGTCATGGTCATAAAAACGCGTACCATCGGCGTTACGAGAGACGCCTTCAGTCGCTTTTGCAGGCCTTGCGGCCATGTATTCGCTGTAGTTCACCTCGGTGTACTCAAGCGGTTCGCCGTTGTCGCGCACAGTCTCGATGTGGTTTGGTACGGTCACATCAAACGCACCAAACGCAGCTCGCTGCGCTAAATCAAACTTGGTTTTTTCGTGAGCCTTGCTCGCTTTTTCGACATTCTTCAGAAGTCGTGCTTGCTCACGTTTTAATTCGTCTCGTGCAAAAGCAAGTTTCGCCTCTAAAGACTCGAGCTGCTCTCGCTCTGCAATCGGTAGCGCCGATATCGTTGGCTCTCGTTCCGCCATGATGTGTGTTCCTTTTTTTATTTTTGAAGCTTCTTTTGCCCCCATGATAACAAAAAGCTCGTGTTACCACAAGCTTTTTGCACCTCTGTTATAAGGAGTTCTACAGGTGACGCTCAACAACCTCACGAGTAAAGAACTCAAGGGTGTCACCAATCTCAAGAAGAGTTTTCCTGGTTGTCTTGAGGTTAAGCCCACACATATCACCTTCAAAAGCTTCTTTCACGTCAACTTTTTCGCGTTGCAAGCCGGTAATTTCTGCTTCACCAAGTACTTCAGCTGCTTCGCCCTTGCCACGCTTCATGCGCACCAAAAGCCCAGGCATAATCTTGCCGCTCTTTACGAGCCCACCAGTAATCACTTCGTCTTTCATGGTGCGGAAGACACCCTTTACTTCAAGCACACCGATTTCGGTTTCAACAACCTCTGGCGCAAGGAGTTTCTCCATTGAGTTCTTTGCGTCATCAAGCAGTTCGTAAATAACTTTGTAGATACGCACTTCGGCACGCTCACGGGTTGCGAGTTGCTTCACTGCTGGTGGCAGGTCAACGTTAAATCCGTAAATTACCGTCTTACCGTCAGCCGCAAGACGTACGTCGTTTTCGGTGATATTACCGACACCGCTACTCACGATGTGTAGCGATACTTCTCCACCGGTTTCAATAAGCTTGAGGCTGTCAATGACAGAGGTTAGTGAACCCTGCACGTCAGCCTTTACAATCACATTGAAGTCTTCAGCTTCGTGCTTTTGGGTCATAAGCTTCAAAAGGTCGGCACCAGTCACGTTGGTACTTGCGGCGTTTGCTTCGCGTTCAATACGAACCGCGTTCGAACGAGCACGTGCCTCTTTTTCATTCTTCACAACTTCGAAGATGTCACCAAACTGAGGAATTTCCTTAAATCCGGTTACCGTCACCGGTGTTGCAGGGCCAGCTTCTTTAATCGCCTTACCGGCAAAGTCTTGGAGTGTACGAACCTTACCATAGGCAGTGCCTGCAACGAGGAATGCGCCAGGCTTCAAAATACCCTGCTCTACCAAAAGGCCTACCACCGCACCGCGGCCGGTTTCCATGTGCGCTTCGATCACGAGACCCTCAGATGGCACTTCAGTTTCAGCCTTAAGTTCTTCGAGGTCAGCAACAAGAAGGACCATGTCGAGGAGCTTGTCGATACCTTGTCCGGTCTTCGCGCTTACCTCAACCATCACTACGTCACCGCCCCATTCTTCTGGGTTCAGGTTATGTTCAGTCGCAAGTTGCGTTTTTACGAGTTGCGGGTTCGCCGCTTCTTTGTCGATCTTGTTAATTGCAACGACGATCTTCGCGTTTGCAGTACGCGCAAAACGAATCGCCTCGATTGTTTGTGGCTTCACGCCGTCGTCGGCAGCAACCACAATAATTACGACGTCAGTAAGTGTCGCACCGTGCTGACGAAGCGCCGCAAATGCTTCGTGGCCAGGGGTGTCGAGGAGTGTGATTGAACGATCTTTTCGTACCGTTTGGTAGGCGCTAATATGCTGGGTGATACCACCTGCCTCGCCTTCAACAACTTTTTGCCCCAAAATTGAGTCGAGAAGTGAAGTTTTACCATGGTCAACGTGACCCATGACCGCAACGATCGGCGGACGATCAACGGCTTTGTCGCTCATCTCACGCTTTACACGCTCAGTTCCCGCAGCGGCTTCTTTCTTTTGAAGCTCCACATCAAGACCAAGTTCTTCAACAATAATCGTTGCGGTTTCGAAGTCGATGCGTTGGTTGATGGTTGCGGCGATACCGTTCTTGAATAGCTCGCCAATCAGCGTGGTTACAGGAAGATTTAACACCTCAGCAAGCTCACCTACAGTAATTGAGCCCCCAATCGATAAGACTTTCTCTGCCATGATGTTCTCCTTCTTATTAGTAACTAGTGTGTGGTACCCGGCGCATGTCCGGGTACCGTCTACCAAATACCAATGTTATTTAGTTTTCTTTGAACCAGGAAGACCAAGTGAGATCTTGCGGTTCTCTTTTTCGATGTCGAGGACAACGAATGATTTACGCTCGTTGAGTGTAAATACCTTTTCTGGGTCAGCACCGTCGCCGTCACCAAGTTCAGATACGTGTACAAGTGCTTCAACCGCTGGGCTGATTTGTACGAATGCACCGAATGGGGTGATACGAGTAACAGTACCTTCAACAGTTTCACCAGCCTTGAATTGGTCAACTTCACCAAGCCATGGGTCTTCAGTGAGTTGCTTCATGCTGAGTGAGAGGCGGTCCTTGTCGATTGCGATAATCTTCGCTTCGATAGTTTGACCAACCTTTACGTAGTCTGATGGGTTGTTGACACGTTCCCAGCTAATCTCTGAGATGTGTACAAGACCTTCAATACCTTCAACGTTTACGAAAATACCGTAGTCGACCACACCAGTCGCGACACCCTTTACCGCGTCACCAACCTTAAGCTTCTCGAAACGAGCAGCGAGGCCTTCTTTAACTGCTTCCTTCTCAGAAAAGATAAGCTTGTTTGCCTTGCGGTCTGCATCGAGGATACGAACCTTAAGGGTTTGGTTAATAAGGGCGTTGAGACGTTGAAGAATCTCGTCCTTGTCATTGCTGCCTACGCGAGGGTAGTGTTCAGCAGAAAGTTGTGAAACTGGGAGGAACCCACGAACACCTTCGTATTCCACCAAGAGACCACCACGGTTGGCGTCGTATGGGGTAACGTCGATGATTTCACCGCTTTCGAGCTTGGCGATAACTTCGTCCCAGCCCTTGTCTTTTGCAGCCTTGCGGAGTGAAAGCAGTACGTATCCGTTGTCGAGTTCAGGATCAACAATACTTGCTGATACTTCGTCGCCTTCGTTAAGCGCACGTGAGAATCCCACTTCGCGGCGTGGTACAAGACCAATACCTTGAGGACCGAGGTCGATAAGGATTTCGTGCTTACGAACTGTAAGAACCTTTCCGTCGATTACCTCGCCCTGTGTTACTTGCTTGAGAGTTGCTTCTTCTAGTGCAAGAAGCTCATCCATAGTGATTGCGGCTTTAGCCATAAGTCTTTTTAAGACTCCTTCCTTAATTGTATTCTAGGGGTCAACCTGCAGCTTCCGTTCCGCTTGGGAGCGCCATGCACGAGCGACGAATCGCAATGCACACGTAAGAGAAGGGTTTTCCTCAAAGATTACCTCTATTATA
The DNA here is from genome assembly GCA_001897295.1 of Candidatus Saccharibacteria bacterium 49-20. Taxonomy (GTDB): domain Bacteria; phylum Patescibacteriota; class Saccharimonadia; order Saccharimonadales; family Saccharimonadaceae; genus Microsaccharimonas. The sequence continues at coordinate 598,559 of MKSN01000001.1, forward strand.
CCTCAGATAGAGAGATACGTCCAGTTAAGGGGTGGCCGTCGCGCGTCCAAAAGCTACTTTTTCAGAATACCTTCGTCAACGGCGCGCTTGTGATCGATATTCCACACGTAATCGTTCTTTAGCTTTTGGTGCTGCGCATCGAAAATACCGGTATGGTACTCATACACGCGAAGCTCGGGCTTAAGTGGTGAGGTGCGGTGCGCCGACTTAAAGTCAAGGTTACTGTCTTGAAGTGAGGCAACAATGTGCGCAAGCAGTGCATCAGAATCGGCCTTTGGCATTTTCGCACCCTCTTCAAGCTCGATAGCAATCAACAGGTGCTTATGCGCCTCGGCGTCTTCATAACTAATAAGACGGAAGCCCTCGATACGATCGGCGTATTCACGCTTACTATTCACGATCTGCTTCACTTCTTCGGGTCCTACCACTGCACCGTTGTAGTCAACCGAAAGGTCGCTTCGTCCGTAGTGGAACATCACCGCAAAGTCGAGTTCGGCGCGTTTCAAAAGATCAGCGTGCCCGTGCGCCTTGAGCGTCTTTTTAAGTTCATAGAAGTCCATCACATGTCCGAGGTCGTGGATGTTATAGCGAATACGTGGGCTGAGGTTCTGTAAGCGACAAATCGTAATCACCAGCTCGCCCTTCTCATTTGTTTCCATTAGATAATCGTACGGGTTGTACTGGAAAATCATTGGAATAATACCGCGGTTTTGCTTCAAAAGCGCTTCGCGAAGCCCCTTATCTTGAATAATTGCCTTACGGAGCGCAATTGAAAATGGTGTTTCGTGACCAATGTTAATTTCAAGGTCAGAAGCTCCGTACGAACCAACGACGTCGCTGTACTTCTCAAGTAGCGTGTCGCGCATCGCTTCACTAATCCCCTCGCCACCGTAAATCGCCGAGATACGGAACTTCGACCAGTCAATCTCCTTACTATCAGCGAGTTGCTTCAAGAATGGTGGGTAGCCGGCAATCGCATAGTCAAAGTCGTTGCCGAGTTCGTTCAGTGTGTCGATGACCTTACGAATGTCTGGACCAATCGACTTTACGCGCCCTACACCCAGCAAGCTAATCGTTGTATTGAGACCAGTTGCCCACGCACCCATTGAAAAGGTGTTAATGACAATTGGACTGCGCTTATCGATGTACTCGCGAAACGCCACCTGCATAATACGCTGCGTAAAGCGGCGCTCCTTGCGACCGCGCACCCAACTCGTAGGTGTTCCGCTGCTTCCCGATGATTCATCGAACATAATACCCGTCTTCGGTAATTTCGCGTCGTAGAGCTTGTCAACAAGACTATACGGCTTGATGTAGCTCGCTTTATCCATCTCGGGCAGGTCGTTCAATGTCACTTCAGAGGTAGTAATATACGGACCCGCGAAGTCGTGCTTTTTAAGAAAGTCTTTATACGCCGGTACTTTTTTCGCGGCATGACGGTACAAACGCACCGCACGGATCTTGCCCATCTCGACACGGAAGTTACCAATATTAGGAGCCAAGAAGATGCGATGCATCGACGGACCCACATCGACAGTCCAAATAAACCAGTCAATGAATGCCGCGAGGCCTGTGGCGACTCGCTCTGAAACCGACCTTCGCTTCTTCTTTAACTTCGTACTCATGATGTGGACTCCTTTTTTAACAAATGCTCTTGATACGGGATGCGTTCACTTCGGACGGCGGGTTTAGACTTACCCATCCTGAAGATAAATACGAGATATGATTTTTCCCTGCTCTCGTGCTCAATCCCTGCGATCTGCGCAAAATCTTTGTGCGCGGCCACGTTACTCATAATGGTGCCGAATGGGTGCAGCGAGTAGCCCTTTTCGGCCACGCGCTTCCATATGCGCATCACAACTCGCCCAATCTCATAGGACTGCTCCTCCGTCTGAAACGGCGCCAGCATGTAAAATACCGAACTACTGTCCTTCATAGTGCGAAGGTAGTACTGCTTCAAAATTGGCCCAATACCAGGGGTTCTAAGAAGCTTGGGGTGGTTCACGACATACTTCATCGCGCCACCGTTAATCTGCATGCAGTCGTACGATAATCCGTCGCGCTTGGTCTCTTTTTCGGCCTTTGAATAGCGAAGCCAGTGATTGAGCTCCTGACGCACTGGTTCGTCGAAAAGATCGTCGAACACCGCGCGTTGATTCAACCAGATCGCTTGTTGCGTCGCCTTGGCGTCAAGCTGCACAAGCGACATCGACTCTTCAGCTGCGATAGTTTCAAGCTCTTTTGCGGTCACCGCATCAGGCCCCTCGAAGTACTTCTTGCGAGAAGTTTGGCGAGCCTCGAGCACCCCCTGAAGTGCCCCGTCGGGCGTCGAGGCGTCCCACTTCACGGTCGCTTGCGCGAATGGCACAAGGCCCTCACCACGCAGCTCGCTCTCCTTAGGAAGCGTAGGTGTCAAAGCAATCTCGTGCCCTAACGCCTTGCCGGATAGCTGAAGATGCTCGGCAAACACCCCCATCGATACATAGCTAAACAGATACGAGATATCCGTCGCCTGAAGGCCACGCGCCCTATCAAAATAGAGCCTCAGTGTCGTTTTATCGACAAGCTCGACGACAATCGGCTGCCCATTATGGGGCGATGGATAGTGGTTTATAAGTTCAAGAAGTTGGTGTGTTTGTGTTGAGATTGCCACGAATGGACGCCTTATTAATACTTTCGCCTCATTGTAAGGAAAAGCTCAGATAAAAAGCAATAGCTTTATTGAAGCTGCCGGCGCGAAGAAATGTAAGAGCCAATACTAAAAGCCAAAAGTGCAAGCACAAAGGCTGGCGCCGCGTCATCAATGCCCGTCTGCGGTAGCTCGGTTGCACCAGTTGAAGATGAGCCCGAGTTGCTCGCATTGCCTGAGGTCGAGTTTGAACCCGACTGGCCTTGCGAACCAGTTTGCGACTCGGTGTTCAATTGCCCGTTGGTGCTCGTTGAACCACTTCCATTTGAGCTAGATTCCTCTTCACTCTTGGTCTCGTCCTTATTCGCCTCATCGCCCTCGTTAAGGGCGACGTCATTACGACTCTCTTCTTCGAGTTGCTGCTGCGCGATTTTTGTCGCCTCGCTCTGTCGAGCCTGCTCACCCGCTCCGCGAATCCAAAATAGACCGCCAATGATAAGCCCTGTTACTACAATGATTCCCACCGTGAGCGCCACCCCTGCTCCTGTTATGCGTACCGCCATGGTTTACTCTCCCGTTTTGTATCTTTATTCTACTCTAGCCTGCCTCTGTTGCCAAGTGAAGCGATTTGCGACTCGGAGAGTTCGTTGACTCGCGCCATATCATTTTCCATCGCTATTCGTTGTTGACTGCGGAACTCGCTTTGCTCAAACAGTCCTCGCCAAGGCAAGAATAGCGCTGAAAAATGAATGGGCTCATCAAATACTCCCCTCACTCGCAAACCTCTTCTCTCGCCAATCGACCCATGCTAAACTTGAAACATGATTATTGCGGTGGATACTGGGGGAACGAAAACACTAATCGCTAGCTATGGCGAGGACGGTAAAATTATTACCGAATTCCGATTTCCTACCCCTTTAAAAAAGACCGAGTACGTCGAAACATTGACGACACATCTCACCGCTCTCTTCCAGCCTCAAAATGTCGACGCAATCGTTATTGCACTCCCTGGCATCGTAAAAAATGGCATCGCCGTATGGTGCAATAACCTCCACTGGAAAAACTTCGATGTCGCAGCCGAACTCAAGGGCGTCCTTGGTGGCGCGCCCCTTTTCGTCGAGAACGACGCCAACCTTGCGGGCCTTGCGGAAACTCGTCAACTAAAAGAAGTGCCCGTTTCAAGCCTCTACGTCACAATTAGTACCGGCATCGGAAGCGGCGTCATTACAAACGGCAAGATCGACCCGGGCCTTCGCTATAGCGAAGCTGGCCGTGCGCTTGTTGAGTTCGACGGCACGGTACGTGAATGGGAGACCTTCGCCTCTGGAAAGGCCATCTACAACACCTACGGAAAGTACGCCCGCGACATCAAAAGCAAGCGTATCTGGAATAAGATCGCCGACCGTGTCAGCCGTGGCTTCTTGGCCGTTATCCCTGTCATCCAACCCGATGTGATCATTATTGGAGGAAGTATTGGTACCTACTTTGGCGAGTACCAGGCGCAGCTCAAGGGCATCTTAAAAGAGAAGCTGCCGCCTCATATTCCACTCCCAAAGCTTGTCCAGGCAAAACACCCTGAACAGGCCGTAATTTACGGATGCTATTACTATGCGCTCGATGTCCTCGCTGATTCATAAGCTTAAAGCCACCTACCCTGATATTTCGTTTACTGAAGGTGAACAATTTTTGTGGTCTCCTTCTGAACGAATCATCTATTACACAACTGGCCAAGCCAACTCTACGCACCTTTTACTTCACGAGCTTTCACACGCCCTTTTAGGTCACCGTGAATACCAACGCGACATTGAACTTGTCGCCATGGAGACGGCCGCGTGGGATGAGGCAAAAAAATACGCCGACACTTATAAGGTTCGGCTCAACGAAGCGATTATTCAAGATCATCTGGATACCTACCGCGAATGGCTCCACGCCCGGAGTACCTGCCCCCAGTGCTCGGCTAGTGGTTACCAAACCGAGGCGTCCCACTACCAATGCCCGGCTTGCTCGCATGAATGGAAGGTCAACGAGGCCCGCATCTGCGCCCTGCGCCGCTACAGTCTGGCAAAATAAAACCCCTCCGAAATCGAAGGGGTTTTATTTTCTAGAAACCTAAAAACTAAGCTTCAACTTTACGGCGACGTGAAATGCGTCCACCTTTAGCACCCGCAATACGAGCGAGTTCTGGGTTTGCAGCGAATCCACCGGTAGTACCGTTCTTGCCGCCACGCGCGCCAATCTTTGCGTAGAAGTTTGGGTCGCGCTGTAGGTTCTTGAGTGCAGCCTTCTTGCCGCCTTCTTTTGTTCCTGCCATGATATTTCTCCTCCACCTATCGGGTGGTTTCCACATAATAAAAAAGATTTCCACTAGCCTTTCGGCCTGGAAACCCTCATGTATACCTCACACCTGATATAAACCTCACGATGTGTATATCGTTATATTAGCATAGCTTATGCTTTTTGTCAAGTTTTACACAAGCATTATTTTGTTATGTAATATTTATTGCAAAAGTACCTCATTATGGTAATGTTTCTGTTGCACATATGCCAACTATGCGATACTATAGATATGCACCTGTTTGAATCTTATCCAAAAATAGACAAGATTCAGCGGCGAAGCGCGACACGCAGATATGGCTCCCCACCACGAGGCATACGCATAGTCCACCACACTTCGCCACGCAAAATTAAAACGACCCGATCTGCGAGACGGGTCGTTTTCTTATACTTATAAACTATCTAGATTGCGAACATCTTCTTCAGCGCTGGTAGCTGCGCATTTAAGTAGTTGCCCGATGCCGACGGTAGCTCAATAAGAATTGCCGGGATATTCATTTCTTCCCCCATCCAGTCTTCCATTTCACCAGTCATCGCATACCCCATCACCGCTTCGGCGTTATAGTACATTGTTCTATATCCAACGGTTGTTGCATAGATATCACCTATCGCCACAGAATCAGAAAACTTATTTGCCCCCACCAGTCTTCCCTGAGCATGATACGAAATAGAGAGCCGAGGCTTCAGTTGGCGCACCAATTGAATAAGTGCGGCCGCTTCAGGCTCGGAACCTGGCGAGGTGCCGCCACCAGTTGGCAACGTGCCACTGGTTGTTTCAATCGAGGCACTCCAGTTTGCGGTTGGAAAATTACGCCCTAAGTTCACGTTTCGGCTATTGTTACGCGACCCGACCGCGATACCGTCTGGGTTTGTGTTGGGGGCAATCACAATTCGCTTATCAGCCGGAATCGTATCGCCATTCGCCTGTAGATACTGCACGAGTGCCTGCATTGTTGTCGTTGCGCTGCCCTCGGACCCGTGAATCCCCCCAGTGAATAGGATAGTCTTCGCACCACTGCCAAATGAATACGCGGGAATAGCTCGCCCCTTCACCGAACTTCCAATGATCCATGAGTAGCCACAAATTGTGCGGGAGCTGTGACTCCAGGTATCTTTTGAGAGCTCTCCATTTGATCCACTTTTAATGCCCTTTTCCAAAATAAGTTTAAACGGCGCGCAATCTCCCCCATTAATAGTGAAGGTTATCTGAGTGTCAGACTTTCTGCGAACTGCACTCTCAAGCCCTTCGAGCCGAGCGAATTTTGCAATCTCCACACTACTATCGATTGGCTGATCAAGCGTGACGATAATAGTCGCATTTCGAGCAACACTATTCGTCCCAATGGATACGGAAGAAACTTTAGGCCCGCCAGAAGTCTGAAAAGTCCGCATCAGAGGCGCAGCCAATGAACTACCATTTTCAGCAATAGCTTCATTCAGAGTGAGTCGGTACGTCGCCTCGCGTTCAAGTTTAGGGAAGGTTAAGGTTAGACTGGTGCCGCTCATTTTAGGTTCAAGGGAAACTGGTTGCATAACTTCACCGACAACCTTTACAAGTGATGCGTCCACCTCTTTAATGGGATGATCAAAAGCTATTGAAATGGTAGTTGGGGCATCAAAGACCGTTTGACCCTCGCTAACCGATACTTCTGTTGCAATAAGAGGTTGTAGTGTTGAGAGTGTACCTTCAAAAACCCTCGTCTTGGCAGTCTTGTAGGATTTATAAAGCGCTGCCGTATAAGTGGCGCCATGGGCGAGTTTCAGTGATGATACATCACAAAGAAGACGAGACTCATCCTGGGTGCACTTTGCACGCGAGTCATCGATATTCAAACTATACGTATAGAGTCTATCGCTACCGCTCATTGCAATCTCGAGTGGCTTAGAGGTAGAAATTGTGCGCCCCAATACATCACTTGCCGTCACAGTTGGTGCCGACGGCACGTGGAGTGCGAGCTGTTTTTGAGCAATCACTCCTCCAAATGGTGCAATGCCGATAGCATGTTCTCCGATCTGCGGAATCCGAGTTGGCTCGATACAGAGCCGAGTACTAAGCAAATCAACGCCCCCTATACGAAGGGTGTCCTCAAAACTCACCGAAAAGTCATTAGAAATGGTTTTTTGCAGCCCGGGTGCAACAACCCACTGCCCTATACAAGTTTCTGATGCATACGAAAATTGCACTGGCTTTGGAATCAAAAAAATAATACTGTACCCAATAGAAAGCGCAAGCACACCCCCTCCAATCCAGCCATACACTGGTATCTTGGTAAGCACTGCTTTGATACGAGGGAAATTAATGCGCTTCATCGCCTCTTCATTTTACCATGAGCGGTATTTACTACGGGCCAAACACAGGTATACAAAAACCCACCAAAAAGGTGGGCTTTTGTATGTTTTACGTACAGTCTACTGCTTGTAGTTCTTAATCGCTTCAGACACCTTGCTGTCTGACTTGAGGTTTTCCCAGAAAAGAACTTGGGTGTTATTGAGTTGCATTTCATCACGTGGACCATGTAACTCGTTACCAAGCTTGATAAGCTGCACATTGCTATCAGTTGCAGAATTTGTCGTGCTTTTCTTATCGGTAGTGCCCGCTTGCTGAACATCGCTGTCTACCTGCAGGTAATAGATGTTTGTCAAAGTAAGATAATTACCATCGGCGTTTTGTAGCTTACCAAAGTAAACCTGTCCGTTGGTGAGGAATACCGCTTGATAGTCATCTTTGTTGATTTTCGCACTTTTGTTGTTCATGCTACTTAAAAGAAGCATAGTAGTCACTGCGAGGATTGCGACAATCACGACGCTTACTACAGCGACAATGACTACCTTTTTAATACCTTTTTGCTTTGCAGCACCTTGCTTACGGCCATTGTGAGCACCAGAAGGGCGCTCCGCCTCTTGCTTATAATCCATTCAACTCCCCTCCAATTGTTTGTCGATTCGAATTTAGTTAACTTCTCGATTATAGCAAAGCGCTTATGATACGCCAATATACTTTCAGAATAAATTACGCACTTGCTATTGAACGATGAAGTAATCGAAGACGTAAGTCGTATTAGGGGCGAGTGCCTGTGAAGTACCCAGCGAGAAGCCAGTAGTTGTTTTATCCGATGGGTATATACGTGCATTCGCGCTGCTGTCATTTTGCGCAGTAATGAGTACTCGTGGAGACTTGCCATATGTGCGGCTAAATACGAGATCCGCGAGACTACCTGTGCTCACTCCAGATCCAGTTGTTACAGTGATTGTACCTGCGGTATCGTTACCGTCCACTTGAACATTCGCACCTGCTCCCGCTGCCGCGCCAATGCTGTAATTAGGCGCTCCGCCACCCGTGATGATGTGTCCGTTCACTACGATGTTTGCCTGGAAGGTTGCGGTGCCGCTTACGGTCAGGGTAGTAAGCGTAGTGTGTCCTGATATATTAAGTGAGCCAAAGCTACCGGATTGCGCCTGAAGGTTATCACCATTAACAGGGCTCCAGTACATAAGGTTGACGAATACTTCGATTGAACCTTGTCCATTACCACTAAATGACTCGACCGCAGTACCTACAATCATGCCGGCGGTAGTCGCTTTCTTACCTACACCCGCAACACTTGAAATGGTCACCTTGTCGCCTACATTAATTGGGCCACCTTCTCCGTTCACCTTTACCGGTACGCGTCCGGTAAGGGCGATTGGGTATCCATCAGGGACTTGCGCGGTACCAAGCGTTTGGCCAGGCGCGGTTGATACAACACCCATAAGCTTCTCACGATCCGCTTCGCTTGTTGCACGCACAACCGACGTTGCAGAAAGTCCTGAGGCCATTACGATTTCAGCAGGCTGAAGAGCTTGTGGCGAACTATAGTTTTCCGCGAGATCGGAGTTGTTTGTTGCACAGCTCGCCTGTACCAAGATTCCACCCTCGAAGCGTGGTGCTCCAAGTGTTTGGTTTCCGTTTCCACACGTCAAGCTAATACCGTCTGAGTTGTTAACCCTAAAGCCAGTAAGTGATTTAATGCGACCGTTTACAATCAGTTGCGCACTTCCGTCGGTGTTAGTCGTTCCAACACGTACCCACTTATTTACGCTTGGTGAAAAATCGATATTACCATCTTGGCTGATGCCTATCATAGTACTACCCTGCTTCACAATGTTGATGCCGAAGTTATCTGTCGTTCCCATCGTTAAGGTACCGTTGAACGCATTTCCACCCTGTACAAGTGCCTGTCCAGCGGAACCACCAGTCGAACAGTTGCCTCCGGTAATAATTCCACCACTTACCACAGCATTCTGAATGTACCCACTACACTGTGCGATTGTCACACCACTCACGCTACCAACCTTGAATCCAGTAAGTGACTTTACGCGTCCGTTAACGATGAGGTCAGCTTCGCTGTCAGCTGAGGCAGATGTAGTGTTAATGAATACGAACTTTCCTGTCATTGGCGTGACGATAATATTTCCGTCATTTGGCATCGCAATGCGGTTTTGGTTGTTCTGAATGATATTCAATGCTTGGTTGTCTGTGACACCAAGTGTTGCAGTTGCGTTGAATGCGTTACCACCTTGAATGAATGAGTTATTTGCACCACCACCGTTACTACAAGTTTGGAAACCAAGTGTATTTGTCGCGGTATACGCAAGACACTGACCAACCGTTGCACCTGAAGTGAACGCCTTCTGTACGACGCCGCTCGCATCCGTGTAGAGCACGCCCATTGCTGCGTTTCCAATCGTTACCGAGCCACTCATTGTTGTTGCGCCCTGAAGGGTCGTTGCCCCAGCAAAGGTCTTATTGCCCGCAAAGGTTTGCGCGCCCGTTCCCATCAAGCCTGGCGCTGATGCAGTTGCCGTCTGGAGGTATACTGTATTGCCACTGATTACCGCTCCGTTTGCAGACGCTGTTTGAGAGTCGATCGTTCCTACGACAGACACGCCGCCCGTATCATCAGCACAACTCAGTAGTCCCGCTGCATTGGTGGTAAGTTTACCGCCGTTTGCAGAAGTGTTACAAGTTACGCCCGAAAGTGTAATGCTTCCAGTGCCTGGGTTGATAACTACACCACCAGAACCGCTGCCTGCAATGGTAATTGCCTGATTTGTGCCGCCCGCCATCAAACTCAACGCGCTTGCGCTCTGAATACTATTTGAACTAAGTGTGAGTCCGTTAATTGAACCCGCCGCAGTAACAGTTCCTGCAAGGTAGAGATTTCGGAATGCGAGTGCCGAGGTTCCGATGTCGATAGAGTTGTTTACACCTGGGCGAAGCACATCGTTGATTGCAACATTAGAAAGGTTCGAGAGTGATGCGTTCGCTCCTGTTGGTGCGCTTGAACCAGGACACGCCTGGAATGCAGTGCCGGTGCCAGATCCAGTGCTCATAAGACAAAGCCCATTCTGAGTAGTTGCTCCAGCGCTATCTAGTTTAAGGAGTTGTCCATTTCCATTAAAGCTATTGCCCTGCAGGGTCACATTTGCGCTCAGACGAGCATCCGCAACGTTTCCGGTTGCAAGATTAGAGGCATCAAGGTTGGTTACCCCAGCTCCGTTACCGCTAATCGTTGTTGCGCTCAACTGACCACCTACAGATACGGCCGTACCTGATTGTGAGATAACTGAATTCGTAATTTGGTTTGCAGCGACGTCAAACATCGCGACGACGCCTGCAGTTTGAGCCGTGCCAGAAGAAATATTTCCGCCGACAGGACATGCCTGGAATGAAGGTGCACCGGTAACGTTACCCATCAAACAAAGGCCAGCCGCAGCATCGTTACTTACTGAAATACCAGAGGTTCCGTTACCAAGAAGTACGCGGTTTGCTGCGAATGTCGTCCTTCCAGTACCGCCGTTTGCGACGCTTAGTGGGCTTCCCAGGGTCAGACCTGCAAAGGTTGGCGATGATGTCGTACTGATATCTTGAACTGTGTTAACTATACCGTTAGTGACGCTAAGATTTGTCGAGTTAAAGGCTGCAAGACCCTTGATAGTATCGGTTGCATCCCTAATAGTCACACTGCTTCCGCTCGTCAGGATACTGCTTGCAGTAGTAGAGTTAATCGTTACCGCACCATTAAGGCCGTTTACGCTTGTGACACCGCCCGTACCTGGACAGCTTGCAAATGTTAGCACACCACCCGTACCGGATACCAGACATTGTCCAGCGGTAGTCGTCCCAACAGTGGTGACAGCGCTCGTACCTTGGCCTACAAGAATGCCGTTTGTAGTGAAACTTCCCGCACCAGTACCACCGTTCGTGACGCCAAGGGCGCTTGAAAGCGTAAGGCCTGCAAAGGTTGGGCTTGAGGTTGTTGCAATATTTTGCACGGTATTCACCGCACCATTCGTGACGATGAAGTTACCGCCGTTGAATGAAGCGAGACCCTTAGTCGTGTACGACGCATCGCGGACCGTAATAGCACCACCGGTTGTCGTGATACTTGAAGGATCAACCCCAGCGATAGTCACAACACCCGTAGAACCGTTCAAGCTGTTTACCACGTCAGTACCAGGACAGTCGAGGAATGAAAGTGCACCACCTGCGCCCGACACAAGACACTTACCCGCTACCGATGTACCGAGTGTTGATACCGCACTTGAGCCATTACCAATCACAAGGCTTCCCGCCGCAAGAGTTGAGCGTCCAGTACCGCCGCTCCCCACTCCAAGAGGCGTGGTGAGAGTCAGCCCCGCAAACGTTGGCGCTGCCGTAGTGTTGATACTTTGTACAGTTGAAACGCTACCGTTCGTCACTACAAGGCTATCGGTATTGAAGGATGCGAGACCCTTAATTGCCGAGGTTGCATCTTGAATGCGGATATTATTGCCGCTGACGAGAAGGCTTGAAGGTGTCACAGTGTCAATTGTCACGACATTACTCAAGCCGTTCAAGCTTGTCACGCCACCCGCGCCAGGACAACTCGCGAAGCTCAACACTCCTCCGGTCCCTGATACCAAACATTGCCCTGCAGTGGTCGTACCGACCGTCGTAACCGCACTTGTCCCCTGCCCTACAACGACACCGTTCGTTGCGAGGCTCGCACGTCCCGTACCTCCGCTTACAACACCCAGCGCAGCTGATAAGTTAAGGCCAGCAAACGTTGGAGTTGAACTTGTCGTAATGTTCTGTGCGGTGTTCACTGCACCGTTTACGATAGTAAGGTTATTGCCATCGAATGAAGCGAGACCCTTAATTGCCGAGGTTGCGTCTTGAATGCGGATATTATTGCCGCTGACGAGAAGGCTTGAAGAAGTGGTGGTATCAAGCGTGACGTCACCGTTAAGGCTGTTAAGAGTACGGACTCCGTCTGAACCTGGACAAGCTTGGAAGCTCGGCGCACCACTAGAATTGCCGACTAAACACTGTCCCGCTCCCGCAGCATTGCTGACCGCGATCCCAGCGGTACCATTACCAAGAAGCACGCGGTTTGCAACAAGAGAAGATTGACCTGTACCACCCTGTGCAACAGAAAGTGCAGTTGTGAGGCCGCTAAGTGAGGTGATATCGCTGTTCGCGCCACGCGCTGCCGCACCCAAGCTCGTACGCGCACCGCTCGCAGTTGTCGAGCCAGTTCCTCCGCTCGCAACACCTAATGCAGTCGACAAACTAAGGCCGTTGAACGATGGTGTTGATGAAGTGCTAATGTCTTGCACCGTATTCACTACACCGCTTGTCACCGTAAGGTTTGAGCTATTAAATGCAGCAAGACCCTTAATTGATGCCGTCGCATCTTGGATACGAATATTATTTCCCGTGACCGAAAGACTACTTGGAGACACGGTGTCGATAGTCACCGTACCATTAAGGCCGTTCAAAAAGTTTACGACTGAGGTTCCAGGACAGGCAACAAACACAAGGTTACTGCTTGAATCTGACGCGAGACACTCGCTGGCTCCAGTTGGTGCGAGGATATCAACTGCGCTCGTTCCGTTACCTATCAAGAGCCCCTTTGGAAGATTTGAGCGACCCGTTCCCCCACTTGCAACGCTCAGTGGAGTACTTAAGTTGAGGCCCGCAAAGGTAGGAGTTGCGCCGGTACCAATGTCTTGAATGGTGTTTACGACACCGTTTGAAACAGTAAGGTTTGCACTGTTAAAGGAAGCTATACCTTTTCGCGTTGCAGTCGCATCGTTCAGTGTGATTGTAGTGCCTGCAGTGGTCAAAGAATTTGCATCTGAAGCCACAATGGTGAGGTCACCCGTAATGCCATTCACACTTGAAACTCCCGTTGCGCCGCCACCGCCACCGCCGCTCGTGAGACAGCTTGGGCAAGAAAGGTTGCCGTTTGCATCAAGGCTCAGTGGACCACTTGCCGAGATTGCAATAGTGCCACTTGCATTTGGAATTACGATTGTTTTATTGCTTCCGCTAGGAGTCGCGAACGTGAGTGTGTTTGTACTTGCAGCACCATTGCTCTTGATGCTTGTAGTCGAACCTTGCAGTGTCAGTGATTGTGTCGTTGCACCGATAATTGCCGCCGCAGTAGGAGTGATGGTATTGACACTTAGTGCGCCTCCGATTGATACCGTTGATCCATTATCTGTAATGATTGAATCACCTATAGCCGATCCGCTCACGAAGCGAGACAGTTTCCCAATAGTTCCACCAGTAGTCGTCACCCCGCCACCTACACCAACACAGTTACCAGCAGTCGTACACACCTCATAGGTTCCCGCAGCTGCAGTTTGCAAACGATATGTGACATTCGCGGTTGGATTTTCAAAATCAAGACGTGTTGTGTATGAGCCATTTGTCTGAGAAAGAACTGTTGCAGCACCCTGCAGAGTGAGCGTGCCATTTGCTGCGCTTACGTTCAGCCCTGATGTCGATGTAATAGCACTCACGGAACCTAATGAGGTAATATCTGTATTTGCACCACTCGCCGCTGCACCTAAGTTACTGCGCGCGCTCTCGCTATCTGTAGCTCCGGTACCACCGTTCGCCACGGTAAGTGCGCTGCCAAGGTTTAATCCCGCGAATGTAGGAGTGGCACCTGTACCAATATCTTGCACGAGGTTTACTGCGCCGTTCGTCACAGTAAAGTTAGCCGCATTAAATGATGCAAGACCCTTACGTGCATTTGTTGCATCGCGAAGCGTAATTGTAGATCCAACACTTGCGATACTATTTGGATCAGCGGCATTCAATGTGAGCGCACCCTGAAGACCGTTGAGAGTCGTCACCCCACCCGCACCCGGACATGTCGCGAAACTCAAAGTTCCGTCAGATGATGACATAAGACATTGGTTTTCAGAGCTCGCTGTTACAGACCCGAGCGTTGCGCTCCCGTTTCCGATAATCACCGAATTAGCCGCAAAACTACTCGCACCGGTTCCCCCACTACTTACTGGAAGCGGACTCGTGAGAGATAAGCTCGCAAACGTAGGCGCTGCATTAATTGAAATGTCCTGTACTGTGTTCACCACTCCATTCGTCACGACGAGGTTTGCGCTATTGAAGGAAGCGAGACCCTTAACTGTATCGGTCGCATCCGCGATTGTGATTGTAGAACCACTTGAAAGTACACTCGATGCACTCACGCCCTTAACCGTGAGGCTGCCCATAAGCCCGTTAAGGCTTGCAACACCGTTACTTCCCGGACACGTAGTAAAGGAAAGGTATCCACCAGTACCAGAAATAAGACACTGGCCGGCAGTTGTAGTACCAAGTGTACTCACCGCTGCAGTCCCTTGACCAATCAACAAACTGTTTGCCGCAAAACTTTTGACACCCGTACCACCACTTGTGACGCCGAGTGCGCCCGTAAGTGAGAGGCCTTCAAAGAGTGGCGTTGCAGCCGTGCCAATATCTTGCACCGTATTTACTGCGCCGTTTGTGACGCTAAAGTTGCTGCCATTGAATGACGCGAGTCCCTTATTTGCATACGACGCGTCACGAATAGAAATTGTCGTGCCAGTCGTAGTGATACTAGAAGGGTCCGCGGCCGTAATTGTGAGTGCACCACTTTGACCATTTAATGTATTCACCACTTCTGCGCCTGGGCAGGTCACGAAGCTTAAAGTTCCGCCCACACCAGATGCAAGACAGAGGCCGGCGCTTGGTGCAGTCAACATAGATACCGCACCTGTGCCATTTCCGATAAGCAAGCTGTTTGCGGTGAGCGTAGCACGCCCCGTACCACCGCTCGCAACAGAAAGGGCTGAGTCAAGAGAAAGTCCCGCGAAACTAGGCGTTGCAGTTGTATTAATATTTTGTACAGTATTCACAACTCCGTTTGTCACCACCAGGTTGTCACCGTTGAACGAAGCAAGCCCCTTTACGGTGTCACTGGCGTCCCTAATGGTAATAACACTACCAGACTGAGACAAGCTCGATGCACTCACGGTACTAAGGCTGACTGCACCCGTTGCACCATTCAAGCTCAATACACCACTCGCACCTGGACATGTCGAGAAGCCAAGGACACCTGCAGTGCCAGACACGAGACACTGGCCTTCAACAGTTGTACCCACAGTACTTAAGGCTGCACCACCCTGCCCCACAAGCAGTGAGTTTGCGGCAAATGTTGCACGCCCCGTACCACCGCTTCCAACACTCAATGAAGACGATAAGTTGAGCCCTGCAAACGTTGGCGTTGCGCCGATATTAATATCTTGAATCGTGTTCACGCTTCCGTTCAAGACACTAAAGTTAGCACTACTAAACGACGCGAGCCCCTTTGTCGTGTAAGAGGCATCTCGGATGACAATTGTGCTTCCAGTTGCATCAATACTTGAAGGATCGACGCCAGTAATTGTCACTGTGCCGCTCTTGCCATTCACTGAAGTAACACCGCCCGCACCTGGACATGCCTGGAAACTGACGACACCGCCCGCACCCGAGACAAGACATTGGTTCATTGCAGATGCATTTACTGCAGAAATCGCCGCAGTACCGTTACCTATTAGGACGCCATTTTGCGTAAGTGTCTTCGCACCGGTACCACCTTGTGCGACCGAAAGCGCCGTCGTGAGACCTGAGAGTGAGGTGATGTCGGTGTTCGCGCCACTTTCCGCAGCACCAAGGTTGACTCGCGCACCCGCTACAGTCGACGCACCCGTACCACCATTAGCAACTGTCAATGCGTTAGTGAGGGTAAGCCCTGCGAACGTTGGTGATGAAGTGGTTGCAATATTTTGTGGCAACGAAAGAGTTAACGTGCCACTTCCACTTACATTTATTTGATTCGCAGTACCTACTAAATTATTAACTGCAGTTGTTGCAACAATCTGACCACCGTTTACAGCGAGACCAGCACCAAGGCTCACCGTACCTGTAAGACCTGAGATTGAATTGACAAGGCTCGGCACTCCGGTCACCTGCGTGAAATTAATACTTCCGTTTAATATCGCACCTGACTGGTCAACGACAAACTTATTGGTTGCATTTGTACCTGTTGAAATTTGAATAAGATTACCAAGCCCAGTCTTATTAAATGCAATCGATGCATTATTGCTCGAGTCTTCTTGTGTGGAAGTTGGTGCAAGTGCAACAGTCCCCCCGGCACCCGATCCAGCATAGCTAATTGTGTAGGCACCACCGCCATTGTTTGCAACAACTAGGTCTGCACTACCAGAAATCAGCTGAGTAATTCCTGTGTTCACGAGTGTCCCATTACTAATACTAAGTCCAGAGCCAAGTGATACGTTACCATTCTGGCCACCCAAGCTTGTGACACCCGTGTTGTTAATAGTTGTGCCCGTCACATCAATACCCGCACCGCTGACAAACTGCACATTGCCCGCCCGACCCTGCACAGTGAGTACACCATTATTTAAGATGCTTGTTCCCGCAATCGTAATGCCATCTGAACCCGTCAACACGACATTACCTGACTGACCCTGGAGCGTAAGCACACCTTCAGGGCGGCTGACGATTCGCGCGGTTTCTTGCTGCAAACGAGTAATGTCGACTCGAGCGGTTGCAAGGCCGCCTGATATATTAGCCGCCGAACGACCATCATAGTAATAAAGATTGTTATCGCTTGCAGTATAGAGTTCACCCGTGCGCAAACCGGAAGGATTAGTGACCGGTGTCAGTTGAAGTGATGAACTCGAGAGGCCATCGATGATACTCACATTACCTGTAACTTTAAGATCACCTCCAATTACCTGCTTTGTACCTGAAGATGGTGTGTCGAGCACCTCTAGGCTCTTAAGACCTTTCAGGCTTGTCACCGACTGCTCAGCACCTTTATTTACATCCTTTGTACTTGCACTCCACAAGTACAGCCCTAGGGCTGCAAAGATAACGACAAATATCCCTAATGAGACAAAGACTGGAAAGAGCGCCTTGCGATTCATATTATGAAATCCTCACAATCAAATAGGCCGCAGTAAGCGTTACACAGAGGATACCAACAGAAAGGAACACCATCTTCCAAAGCCCACGCATAATAACTTTTCCCGCCATCGGGTTGCGACCCATGGCAAAAAAGCTTTCACGGCTTGATACAAAGAGGAGGCCGAAAGCAAGAACTAGTCCGCCGAGCCCGATGAGAAGCGCAGTTATCACCCTCCAGGTGTCGACAGGTTTACCGGCGACACCTGATGCAGTTTTCTCGAGTGCCGAGAAGAATTGGCTTACTACTGAGCCGCCTTCTGATGAGCCGTCACTCAGCAATTGAGTTTTCACAAGTGCGACCTTTGCCGAGGAGTTGTCTTCTAGTTCAACGGTACTCCATTTAGTTGGGGTTTCCTGTACAACGCCGATAATGGTTCCCCCAGACCATGCGCTAGCAACGCCAGACACGGCAGAGATTCCAAGGCGCGTACCACTTCCGATACTGCCATCCTTATCAGTTACCATCACTGTGACTATACCCGTACCGGCAACTTCGACGGATTTGCGCGCACTCACCTGGGTCACAACGCCGATGTAGTTCGATGCTTCTAAAGACGCAGGAACAGGTTCACCGTTGCTGTTAACGGAGGCGACCATCCCAATAGACCAGTTAGTAGCGCTTGAGTACTCAGTGGCAGTGTAGGCAGCGGCAGAGTTTGCTGAAGATAAAGCAAATACAACGCTGACAACTGCAGCGAATGCCACTACCCCAAAACTATACTTTTTTCCTACCACTTCATCACCTGTTTTTGTTGATGCTTGTGCTAAAAATTATAAGGTGTTCACAAGAGAATCACAATAGTTTTCGAAAAAAATAATTATTCAATTTGACGGGTGATGTATTTTTTTAAAAATTTAATCAAGTTGATGTGTTAAATACATCATTTAGACGTCAAGAAATACAATAGCTTGATTATTTTTTACGCGAAGAAGGCCCTTTTTTATCTCAACGTGTTTTGGTTTACCCTTATTTTGCACAACGCTCACCGTTCCGGCGCTTAAGAGTGTGATGAAACTGTGATGAAGCGGCAAAATATCAAATTGACCCGTATCATTTTTTGCGGAAATGCTTTGGGCCTTACCATCAAAGTAGACTTCTCTTGGTGAGAAGATCTTCACTGATAGCAGCGTTTCGCTTTCGTCCATAACTCACTAGTCCTTAAGAATCTTTTCAATACCACTCAGCGTTTCTTCTAGCGTGTAGTACTCGCCTTTTTCACCATTTAAATCCTCGGTGACTGAGGCGCGTTGTGAAAAATACTGAATAATATCTTTTGCCCTATTGTAGTCTTTCTTATCTCGAAGACTCAGCTCACTCTCCCCAATGATTGAAATAATTGTGCGGAGCGATTCATACTTTTGAAGTATTGCTTGCACCTGAAGGCTCAAGCTATAGTGTCGCGCGCCTACAATTTCTGGAGACAGTAATGATGATGAGGTACGAAGCAAGTCTACAGCTGGACGAATTCCTTGTTCCGCAACCCTACGACTCAACACCAATGTCGAATCAAGCTCGCGTTGAATCATCTGAACCGCAGGGTCGGATAGATCGTCTGCGGGTACATAAATCGTCTCGACTGCAGTAATTGACCCATTTTTATTCGAACTAAGTCTATCCTGTAGCATTTTCACGTCAGAAAAGATTGTAGGCTCATACCCACCCTCAGATGGGATTTGTGAAAGGTCGGCGGCAAGTTCATTGCGTGCCTGAACATAACGGTACATATTGTCGACGAAAAAGAGGATATCTTTCTTATGCTCATCTCTGAAGTATTCAGCAAGCGCAGTTGACGCAACTCCGACCAGCGACCTCTGTGAAGGTATTTCATTCATCTGACCAAAGAACATGCAGGTATTCTTAAGAAGGTCGCGCTCTTTCAGAGTTTCATATAGCTCATTACCCTCGCGAATACGCTCTCCAATACCAGTGAAGAAGCTAAGACTTGTTGATTTTTCTGCAACGTTGTGAATAAGTTCCATCATGAGGACTGTCTTACCCACACCAGCACCTCCAATAATGCCTACCTTGCGGCCTTTGACAAATGGTGCAAAAAAGTCTACAACCTTTATGCCTGTCTCGAGAATTTCAGGGACTGCATTTGCGCGAACAGTTGTATGGCTCGTCGTTCGAGAGATGTCTTTAGTCTTCTTTGTTTCTATAGGACCTTTACCATCGAGTGGGTTTCCGAGCGCATCGACAATCCTTCCAATCATCTCTTCACCTACTGGAATATGGATACCAGCGCCAGTTGATGTCACCTTCATGCCTCGCTCAATATCCGTGCTGTTGCCAATATTGAGGCATTGCACAGTGCCGTCTTCATGAATCGCCTCAACGACAAGTTGCGCGTTAAGCGTATCAACGACTACAACTTCACCAACCGCAGGCGGTAAATCATCAAACACCACATCAATCAGTGTAGTTGAAACTGCATCAACATTTCCCTGTTTCATATCAATAATCTCCTCTTTTTTGTTTTGGAATGAAGTATACTGCTGACAATTTCTTTCGTGCGCTCATCCTTAATCGTTCTTCCGGCGTGGTTATATTGGAGCCGTAAATCCTCTTCAGTTTCTTTTGCACGAGAGCGTGCCGCTGACATAGCTCGGAATCGGCTGGCTTGCTGTGCAAGCTTTGACTCCATGATCACTTCGCTCAGCGCAACTCCCAGCATAGATTGCTCCATATAGTCAATCACCGCAGGTACGGAAGGTTCAAAAATAAAGTTTACGTCCGTAATAAGCCCTTCAAGCTCACCACTCTCTTCGAGACTTTCACCGCGCTCTTGCACTACCGTACTCAACTGAATACTTTTCACCTCTTGGCTCATAAGTGATAAATACGCCTGATAATAGACTGTCGCAGAACTGTACTTCTGAACCTCTTCCACAATTGGCTCGACCACTGATGCTTCATTGCCCTGTTCGGGAAGGCGAAATTTTTGAAGGGGTGTAATTTTACGCTGATCAAGCAGCACACTACCGTGGTGACCCACCACAATCAGGTCATGCGTATCTTTCTTATAAATCCCTAGCACGCTCTCAATCAATCGTTGGTCGATGTCTCCGCTCAACGATCCCTCTGCAGTAATGAGAATAACCAATTCTTTTTGAATCTGCACACCTTTTGCGGTGTGGCCCGAGTGAAACTCTTTCCCCACACGAAGTGCAGTATACGTCGCCCACAGCTCTTTAAAAAATAGCTCAGATTGTTGCACCTGTGTTTTAATGCGTGCGATATGCGCGCTCGCAATACCTTCAAACGCGCCTGTCAATTGCACAATTGACGACATCGCTACTCGCTCTTTGTCGATTTCCTGCGGGCGCCGCATACCCTTTAGCCTTTCAATCCATAGAGTTGCTTAAAGGAGACGAGCACATCTTCGTAAGGGCTCTTGGCGGTAATTTTAGCCGCATAGCTTTCGGCTTTCTTTTTGAGTTCGCCCATTTCAGGAAGATGCGTGTGCTCATTCGAGTCGAGCAAGAGCTCGAGCAAAAGTTGTTGCGCAAGCAGGGAGTAGGATTCGCCCGGCAACTGATTTAATGCAGATGTCAGTAAGGTACCTATTCGTAGATCATTCATGCTCGTCGCAGATAGCTCGGCACCAAAGTGAGAGTACTCAAGTGCCTGTCGATACGCGCTGAATGCACGGAGTGTACGACCCGCAACATCTTTTTGCCGGCTTGTATGCCCTCGCCCACCAACACGCGTCACACTCAACGAGGTACTAATTGCCGGCCTAAGTCCCTCTTTAAAGATTTCGGCGTCGAGAATCCACTGTCCGTCGGTGATAGAAATGATATTCGTCGGTAGAAAAGCCGTCACATCGCCCCCACTCGCAAGCACGATTGGAAGCGCGGTGAGGGTGCGGTGGTTACGCTGAAGCTTACCCGCTCGCTCGAGGAGACTTGAGTGGATATAAAAGATATCACCTGGATACGAATCTCGGCCCGGGTTTGTGCCCGACACGAGTGACATTTCTCGATAAATTTGCGCATGCGAAGTAAGGTCGTCGTAGACAATGACTGCA
The DNA here is from genome assembly GCA_001897295.1 of Candidatus Saccharibacteria bacterium 49-20. Lineage (GTDB taxonomy): Bacteria > Patescibacteriota > Saccharimonadia > Saccharimonadales > Saccharimonadaceae > Microsaccharimonas. The sequence continues at coordinate 619,884 of MKSN01000001.1, forward strand.
TCGCGGTCTTTATCCTGCCAGAAGTACTCTGCCACCGCGCAGGCTACATACGGAGCAAGGTAGCTTGTAACAAGAGAGTCAAAAATTGTCGTGGCAATGACAATTGAACTATTAAGCGACCCGTTCTTTTCAAGGAGTGTCACCAGCTCATCAATATCACCTTGTCGTCGTGCAATAAGCGCATATACCACAATTGTATCGGTATCCTTCTGGTGTATTCCGACTTGAGCAGCAAGTGTTGTCTTTCCGCCTTTCATATCACCAATGAGGGCAAGGCGCTGGCCCTTTACGATTGGGAAAAGCGAATCTATTGTCGAAACACCTGTTTCGAGAAGCTCATTCAACGCCTCTCGCTCATGAATCGCAGGTGCAACGGCAAATATAGGCCTCTGTGTAAGCTTTCTGAGTGGCCCCTTGCCGTCCAAAGGCTCACCGAGCGGTGAAATGACGCGGCCAATTAACTCTTCGCCTACTGACGTCGTAAGCTGGTCGCTATATTTTACAACGACCGTTCCAACAAGCACCGGCACTGTGCTCATCGTAAAGATTGATACGTACTCACTATTCGTTGCTCGTACATACCCCCGCGTACCGTCCTCGAAAAGCACAATTGACTGCGCGCTTATTGGATGGAGCCCCTTCACCTTTACAAAAAACTTCTGGACCGCAATAACCTCACCGACTGGACTGCCGCTATCGACGAGTTTTTGAAATTCTTCGCGCAAATCACTCATAATGCGCTCACCTCTTGCGCAAGTGTTTTTTGGGCCTCATCAAGCAGGCGAGCAAAACTGAAATCAAACGACTTGTTAGTAGTGCGTATCCGGCATCCAACCACAACAGAGGGATCAACGCTTACGCGCACAAGCGTAGCAGGATGTCCATTCGTGCGAAACCACGACAGTACACTATCTACTACGTGCATAGGTGGCTGCACTGCGAAGCTAATCTGTACCACAGGCGCTGCTTTATGAAGATACTTGAGCCGGTCCGAAAACTTACGGCGAGCCATTGGATCATCGAGGGCAACCCTGAAGACTTCTGCAGTTGCACGCAAAGGGACGCTTAGATGATTAGGCCCCGGAACGCGTACCCCGCGTAACCCCGCCTGCCGTGCTAATTCTTCATATTCAACTATCTCTTTCACCAATCTCGCCACATCAGAACGAGTTTGAACAGAAGACGGCAATACGAGCTTGTTAGGTGACATTCCGTAGATCTCCTACGATTGTCTCTTTATTTTGCTCAAGCTCATCCAAAATATAGGTAAGTTGCGCGTCGATATCAATACTGTTTGTGAAGGCCTGTCGTGCATAGGTACTAATAATGCGCGTCATTTCGCTCTCAAAGCGCGTGATACGCCTGGTAACCTCTTCTTCGACCATCTGGTTCACTTTCTCGGCGAGCTCTTGGTGTTGTCCGCGCAAATCGTTAAGAATTGCATCCTGCTCTTCTTTAAATGCGGCGAGGACTACCGCCTGTTCTTTGGCAATTGACTCTTGGAGATTCGCAAGCGCCTCACCCGATACTTTACCAATTTCCGAAGCGGATTCTTTAAATGACTTTATTTCATTGTGCAGCGCCCCGTCAAACTCGGTTCGCACGTAGGCGTTAAGCGCCTTGCCAGTTGATTGAAGATCTTTTTTTAAATCTTCTGCGTTCTCTTCAACGGCTTCTTCAAACTTAGTCGAGGCTTTTGCGTGGAGATCAGCTTGGACTTTGCGTTTTGCGTCACCAATAATTTGTGACTGCTTCTGAATAAGTTTTGTATTTTGGCTTAGTACCCAATAAATTACAACAAATCCGACCGCACAGATAATAGCGGCGATAACGATTAGCACAATCGCAATTAAATATTCCGTAGTCACCTTTTTGTATTCCTCACCAATTAATTTATAGTACTCGAGTACTCGCTAAACATAATCAGTATACAGTTTTCTCGGCAAAAGATAAAGCCATCGCATCCATTTGATTGTCATCTTTTGTACAAAAAGAAAAAGGACTTCCTATTCGGAAGTCCCTTTTATAATTCGGCACCGTGCTAGTTTCCCACTTGTGGCAGTATAATCGCCGCTAACGAGCTTAACTTCTGTGTTCGGAATGGGAACAGGTGTTTCCTCGTCGCCATGGGCACCGAAGTAAGGTTTTCGACACTTTGCGCTGATATAAATAGATCAGTGGGTCAAAACCTTGCTTCGATGCCAATGCTCCAGCCCTATTACTAGGTACTAAAACTATTGTATCGATGCTTGCTGTAAGAACGCTTAAATTGACGCTCTTTGGTGTGATTCACACCAATTACTCGTTAAGTCTACTTTTTCATCTTGGTTAATCTAATCTTGTAACGGAAAGGATTAACGTTGGATGAAAAAGACATAAAAAGGCGATGGGACTATTAGTATGCTTCAGCTACATGTATTACTACACTTCTACCTTGCACCTATCAAACAGATAATCTTTCTGTGTCCTCATAGGGAAATCTAATCTTGTGGTCAGTTTCGCGCTTAATATGCTTTCAGCGCTTATCTAGAACCGTACATAGCTACTCGACAATGCAGCAGGTGGCCACAATCGATACACCAGAGGTACGTTCACCCCGGTCCTCTCGTACTAGGGGCAAATCCACTCAAATTTCCTGACGTCCGTACCGGATATAAACCGAACTGTCTCACGACGTTCTGAACCCAGCTCGCGTACCACTTTAATCGGCGAACAGCCGAACCCTTGGAAGGTGCTCCCCCTCCAGGATGTGATGAGCCGACATCGAGGTGCCAAACAGCGCCGTCTATGTGAACTATTGGGCGCTATAAGCCTGTTATCCCCAGGGTAACTTTTATCCGTGTTCGCTGTCATTCCCACATATATGTACAAATTGTACGTACAGCGGTTCACTTGCTCCGACTTTCGTCTCTGCTTGGAATGTACTCCTCACAGTCAAGCTGGCTTTTGCGCATACACTATCACAACGATTTCCATCCGTTGCTAGCCAACCTTTGAACGCCTCCGCTACTCTTTAGGAGGCAACCGCCCCAGTTAAACTACCCATCATACACTGTTCCCATACCGGATAACGGCACAGGTTAGATAAAAACCTTGGCAGGGGTGGTATTTCACATTTCGACTCCACAAATACTAGCGTATCTGCTTCAACGTCTCCCACCTATTCTACACAGGCCAAAACTCGTATCAATGTAAAACTGTAGTAAAGCTCCATGGGGTCTTCTCGTCCTGGTACGGACAGACGGCATCTTTACCGCCAATGCACTTTCACCGAGTCCTTCGCTGAGACAGTGCCCACATGATTACTCCATTCGTGCGGGTCAGAACTTACCTGACAAGGAATTTCGCTACCTTAGGACGGTTATAGTTACCGCCGCCGTTCACCGGGGCTTCAGTTCAGACCGTGAAGCCTTCGCCTTAACCTTCCGGCACCGGGCAGGAGTCAGCCCCTATACATCCACTTTCGTGTTAGCAGAGACCTGTGTTTTTGATAAACAGTTCCGTGGGCTCTTTTGCTGCGGCCCCCTCATCTATAAAGACGAATGTGCCCGCGTACAAAAGAGCATTTTAACTCCATGCGTGTGCATGATTGAATCATTTGCTCTATCTCAGTAAGAATAATTTGTGATTAAAAAGGATTTATCACGAACGCATCTAAAGCTTGAGGGCTTAAGATACGTTGCGTACTCATGTCCAAGTCATTACACTTGGACGATTTAACCACCTTGCTGAGTGTACGCGGCAATTCCTCTTCAAAGAAGAGGGGGCAGACCTTATCCCGAAGTTACGGTCGCTGTATTGCCGAGTTCCTTAGCGAAGGTTCTCTCGTAAGCCTGAGTCTACTCGACTCGAGCACCTGTGTTGGTTTGCGGTACGGGCGGCTATAATCACACGTACACCTGCTTTTCTCGCCAGTGCTTTCACCAGAATCGTTAATCCGAAGATCAACTTTCGCTCCCTTTGCGTTCCCGCTAGGTTGGACGGATACATACCATGAATCCGCTCTGACTATCTCACCGTGAACAGTGTACAAATTATAACCGGTTCAGGAATATTAACCTGATGTCCATCGCCTACGCTATGCGCCTCGGCTTAGGCCCGACTAACCCTGAGATGATTACCATGGCTCAGGAAACCTTGCTCTTACGGCCGACAGGATTCTCACCTGTCTTATGGTTACTCATTCCAGCATTCTCACTTCCTAACGCTCCACCAGTACCTTACGGTCTGACTTCACTGCTGATAGGAACGCTCCTCTACCACTTGCAATAAATTGCAAATCCATGTCTTCGGTATATCACTTTAGCCCCGTTACATTTTCCACGCAAGATCTCTTGACTAGTGAGCTGTTACGCACTCTTTAAATGAATGGCTGCTTCTAAGCCAACATCCTAGCTGTTTAAGAAATCTCACCTTGTTTCCCACTGAGTGATAATTTAGGGACCTTAGACGATGGTCTGGGCTGTTTCCCTTTCGAGCGTCGAGCTTAGCCCCGACGTTCTAACTGCCATGATTACACATACGGTATTCGTAGTTTGATAAGGGTGGGTACCGTTGCCAGCCCCAGTCCTTTTCAGAGCTCTACCCCCATATGCTACTACATGACGCTAGCCCTAAAGCTATTTCGAGGAGAACCAGCTATCTCCGAGTTCGATTGGCATTTCACCTCTAACCACAAGTCATCCGGGCCCTTTGCTGCGGACTACGGTTCGGTCCTTCACTTCCTGTTACAGAAGCTTCAACCTGCTCATGGTTAGGTCACCCGGTTTCGGGTCTAATCCCGTGCACTTAATCGCCCTATTCAGGCTCGCTTTCACTGTGGCTCCGTCACTTGACTTAACCTTGCGCACGAAATTAACTCGCTGGATCGTTCTACAAAAAGCACGCCGTCACCCCGAGGGGCTCCGACTCCTTGTAGGCACAAAATTTCAGGATCTATTTCACTCCCCTCCCGGGGTTCTTTTCACCTTTCCATCACTGTACTAGTTCACTATCGATCGTATATTATATTTAGCCTTGGCTGGTGGTCCAGCCGGATTCAGACAGGGTTTCTCGTGCCCCGCCCTACTCGATAAAACACGTATAAGGTCAGCGTCGTTTTCGCATACGCGGCTTTCACGTCCTTTGGCTAGTCATTCAAACTATTCTGCTAACCACGCTAATTTCTTACCTTATCTAGAAGATGACAGTCTCTAGTCGCAAACTAGATAACTTAATTACTTAAGTGCTCTAGCTTGGTCTCGTGTAATATCACAACCCCTTTATAATCATTCGCCTGTCAGCTTATTCTTCTAAAAGAAGAAAGATTATAAGGTTTGGGCTCTAACGGTTTCGCTCGCCACTACTCCCGCCATCGTTATTTACTTTCTTTTCCTCAACCTACTAAGATGTTTCAGTTCAGTTGGTTCCCTACAGCTATCCTATTTTATTCAGATAGAGTTAATACGACATGACTCGTATTGGGTTTCCCCATTCGGAAATCTCCGGATTGTCGCTTGTTGACAGCTACCCGAAGCTTATCGCAGTCTTCCACGTCCTTCATCGGTAATATACGTCTAGGCATCCATTTTGTGCCCTTGAGTACCTTTTTATGCATTGACTTAACGAGTAATTGGTAATAACCAGTTACATCGTAGCCGTCAATTTATAAAATTAACCGTTTAATTAAATTGCTTTAATTAAACTAAATTTTTCGTTTCTTACATCATTTGAATTGTTAACGTCCCGCACTCAAACATCTTGAGAGCACATTTCTTTACACTGTGGTGTAGTGTCGTCTGCGCTCAAGACAGCTTTCTGATAGTATCACTTGGTAAGGTTGTTTACAAGTGTTTTTTCGAAGATTATTTCGAATTTTTTTAGGGCGTATTGGACCTCGCATTTGTCCTCGCCGATTCACCTCGCATGGGTTTTGCCAGTGGTTGCTTTGCAACGTGGCTCATTGGTATTTAATATACTCCACTTTTTCGTTTTTTTCAAGGGGTTTTACGAAGATTGTGTGTCGATACCCTACCCTACCTCAAGAAACAAAAAAGATCTTCTGCAGAAGAAAGCTTTTGGTGGGCGATGAGGGACTTGAACCTCCGACCTCGTCATTATCAGTGACGCGCTCTAACCAGCTGAGCTAATCGCCCAAATTAGGACAACTAGCTGGTCAGAGCACTCGCGATTAATTTCGCCGCAGGCGCTCCAGCCGAGCTAATCGCCCATTCTACTTTCTTTACAGAAGACCTTTGATGTTAATAAGTTCTGGTGGAGTGATTCAGACTTTCGCCAGATTCACCCCATACGATTTCAATGTGGTGGAGCAACAGGGACTCGAACCCTGGACCCCCTGCTTGCAAAGCAGGTGCTCTAGCCAACTGAGCTATTGCCCCATTCGTTATCGCAGAACTCGTATTATTCTAGCGTAAAACCCTCTCCATGGCAAGGGGTTATGGCGACCTTTTGCATGCGCTAAAGCGCGGGGCCACTCGAACTAGAATTGTTGGCCGTGCCGTTCCATACCCAGCCAGCCGAATTTCCATCTGCATAATTCGCCACTTCCGTTCCCTTTACAAGCATCACATCATCGATCCAGTACTGTGTTCCCGCGACCGTGGTGGCGGCATTATTTAATACATATATTACGACGCTTCCGCTCGTTAAGGTTGTGAAGGTGTTATTGAGCCGCACCCACTGATTCTTTGTATTTGAGGTGCGCTCCGCTGGATTAGTTGGCGCCGTACGACCAGACCCTTGGATAGATATCGTCGGACTGACCGTACTCGTGGGCACCCATACCCATAGTGACACTGTGTAGGTTGTGTTTGCCTCGAGCACTGTCGTGAAGTCAGAATAATTGAACACAGCTGCCCCTACCGTGGTTGTTGAGTTATTAATTGGCATAGTCACAAGGAGTGACGCCACTCCGCTGTGGTACTTTGAAGTATCACGTGCCGTAGTTGAACTGTTTGGACCGCTCATTCCAGCAGCATTTACTTCTACACCTGGATTCATCGCGTAGTTCTTAATGGCAACAGCACCTGTTGTGGTGTGCCCTGGGCACGCACCGCTCGTGGGATTATTTTCGTTAACGGTGCCCGATGAAGACCCAGTGTATCCGTAGTTGTTCCCCGTATAATACGCGACTCCGTTCGCGACCGCAGTAACACAGTATCCGTTCGAAGTACTATTGACCGAATACTGGAATGTCACCCCATTCCCATCATTCACACCCGCCGCGGCGAGGCTTGCCGGAAAAGCCTCGCTATTATCGACCGCGTAGGTTGCAAGTTTCATGGCCGCTGATTGCGCAGCGCTCTTTGCCGCAGAGTCCTTTGCCTTCTGTGTGACACCGTTATAGGCAACCGTCACGATAGCAGCAAGCACCGCAATGACAACAATCACGATTAAAAGCTCGACGATTGTGAAGCCTGTTTGTTTTCTTGCCCACTGCATACTACTTGTGATTATAGCATCCCGAATTACTGCGTATGGTTAAATGGGTACATGCACTATATCGTACTCGAAGGGGGCATCTCCCCAGAACATGAAGTATCAAAGCGTTCAGCCGGCGCAGTCACGCGCGCGCTACACGAACTTGGACACACCGTCGAGACACTCGATCCAAAAGAGATATCCACCGATGAGATTCTCGAACTCGCACAGGGTTCTGACGGCATCTTCCCCATTCTGCACGGAGTCGGAGGTGAAGATGGCGTACTTCAGGCCGCCTTCGAAGAGGCGGATGTACCTTACTTTGGACCGAGTGCACTCTCGTGCCACAACACCTTCGATAAAGTAATCTTTAAAAAGCTCCTCGAGTCCCAAGGACTTCCCACTCCTGCCTGGAATACAGTGACGGTCGAAACTCTTGAAAGCGAGCCCCTCGCGCAGCACCCTTTTGTCCTCAAACCGATCGACGGCGGTTCGAGTATCGATACATTTATTGTGCGCGAACTCCCTTTTGACCCAGCTCCCCTCCTTGAAGCGCTTAACCGTCACGGATCTATGCTGATTGAGTCACTTATCGAAGGCGATGAGATTACGGTTGGCGTCCTCGGAGACACAGCACTTCCGGTTATTGAGATTATTCCGCCTCAAAATAGCGAATTTGATTACGAGAATAAGTACAACGGCGCAACCCGCGAGCTTTGCCCACCGGAAAATATCAGTGATGATATACAAAAACGTGCGCAAGCACTCGCGCTAGACGTCCATACAGCAACAAACTGTCGCCATCTTTCACGTACCGATATGATGATTAATCGCACTGGCGATATATTCATCATCGATACGAACACTATCCCGGGCCTTACCGATCAAAGCCTGTTTCCAAAAGCGGCCGCAGAGGCTGGCTACTCATGGAATCAATTGGTTGCGTATTTCAGTAAGCTACTCTGAGTCAGATAGAAAGAACTCAAGCTCGCTACCCTCTTCAACCCTCATTAGTTCTTTTTTCTCTGTCATAGCTTTACTATGCCCGTCGCCACTACGACTCGCAAGCATAAGCAGTATACATATATAACAAAAATACCTCCGATTTCTCGGAGGTATTTATTTCACAACTTAGTAGTGCAAACGTCATCGCCATAGATTGTTAACTCATTTAAGAGATTTCTTCGAACTTAGTCTTGTTCCAACAAGTTGGAACGACATTGGTAAGTAAGCTCGGCTTACCAAAAAGACCGACCTAGCTTCACTGTGTGATTACTCGACACAGTGGCGTAAACTCCTCTAGAAAGGAGGTAATCCATCCGCACCTTCCGGTACGGATACCTTGTTACGACTTAACCCCAATCATGCCCCCCACCTTAGGCCGACGAATCGGACTTCGGGTGTTGGTCACTTTCATGGTTTGACGGGCGGTGTGTACAAGACCCGGGAACGTATTCACCGCAGCTTGCTGATCTGCGATTACTAGCGATTCCGACTTCATAGAGGCGAGTTTCAGCCTCTAATCCGAACTGGGATTAGCTTTGATGCGATTTGCTTCACCTCGCGGCTTCGCTGCGCATTGTACTAACCATTGTATTGCGTTTCTAGCCCAGGATGTAAGGGAAATACTGACCTGACATCATCCCCTCCTTCCTCCCCGTTGCCGGGGCAGTCTGAATAGAAAAATTCAACTATTCACAAGGGTTGCGCTCGTTGATGGACTTAACCAAACATCTCACGACACGAGCTGACGACGGCCATGCATCACCTGTCACCAAGTTCAATAAAGCACTCACGCCTTTCGGCATAATTCTTGGGATGTCAAACCCTGGTAAGGTTCTTCGTTTATCATCGAATTAAAGAACACAATCCACCGCTTGTGCGGGTCCCCGTCAATTCCTTTATGTTTTAGTCTTGCGACCGTACTCCACAGGCGGGATACTTAACGCGTTAGCTTCGCTACTGGAGGGGTCGATACCTCCAACAGCTAGTATCCATCGTTTACGGCGTGGACTACCGGGGTATCTAATCCCGTTCGCTCCCCACGCTTTCGTGCCTCAGTGTCAGAAATGGTCCAGTAACCTGCCTACGCCATTGGTGTTCCTTCTTATATC
>MKSN01000001.1:629574-904897 GCA_001897295.1 Candidatus Saccharibacteria bacterium 49-20
TGCACCCTACGTATGACCGCGGCTGCTGGCACGTAGTTAGCCGGTGCTTATTCATAAGTTACCGTCATATTCTTCACTTATAAAAGAAGTTTACGACCCTAGGGCCTTCATCCTTCACGCGGCGTTGCTCCATCAGGCTTTCGCCCATTGTGGAAGATTCCTCACTGCTGCCTCCCGTAGGAGTCTGGGCCGTGTCTCAGTCCCAGTCTGGCTGATCATCCTCTCAGACCAGCTATAGATCGTCGGCTTGGTGAGCCATTACCTCACCAACTACCTAATCTAACGCAGGCCGCTCCCAAAGCGTCCGAAGACTTTAATCCGAAGATCATATGCGGCATTAGCCACCCTTTCGGGCAGTTATTCCTCACTTTGGGGCACGTTCCTACGCGTTACTCAGCCGTCCGCCGCTCGCCGCCAAGTAGTAAACTACTCGCGCTGCCGCTCGACTTGCATGTGTTAGGCACGCCGCCAGCATTCATCCTGAGCCAGGATCAAACTCTCCATAAAAATGTGATTCTGCATCACTTGACTCTTAAACATAATTAACTGACGATGATAATTTTCAGCGGAAAATTATACAAAGGCGCGAAGCCCGTATAATTAAACCGTTGAAAATATTCGTTTGCACTACTAAATTGTCAAAGTTTCGGTTTTAGGCGCTACCGTTATTTTCGTAAGGGCGCCGGAACGTCTTTATTTCAAACTCCACGTTTGAGTGCCGATTATTAGGTAAGTTACTTGGTGGTTTGGCTTACCTTGTCGACCAGACTTTTCCAACTATACTCCAAAAAACCGTCTTGGTCAACACCTTAAAGGCAGTATTTTTATTTTCTTTTTACAACACCCTCTCGCCTATATATAAAATAGTCCGCAGCAATGCTACAGACTGTGTATATATACAACCAGAATACCGACGATTAGTCCCAGTAAGGATCCGACCGCGACCTCGAGTGGCGTGTGCCCCATTGCAACACGCGGTAGTTTCACCTTACTCTTTTGCTCAACAAGAAGTGCGAGGATTGCGACGCCCTGTTCACCCGATGAGCGACGCACCATCATTGCGTCGTACAGAACGACACAAGTAAATAAGAATGCGACTGCAAAGAGCCCAGATTGCACACCATCAAGGGCGGCAACCACGGTCAGCAGTGCGACAGTAGTTGCGCTGTGCGCACTTGGCATATGCCCAGAAAGGTACAGCTGGCGATACGACGCCGGCCTCCCGAGCTTAAAGCTCGCTACCACATACTTTGACAACTGTGCCGTAATCCAGCCGATACCGGCTGCGATGATATATGGTGAGACGAGCTCCATACCCTACCCCTCTTTCTTAGTTTCTTTTGAATCTGCCTCTTCGGCTACTTCTTCTGTTTGCTTTGGAACGAATCCGAATGACGATACCTTGTCGGCTTCATTGGTGCGCATAATGCGCACACCCTGAGTGGTACGTCCAAGTGTTGGAATGTCCTTAAGACCGACGCGGATTGCCTGACCCTTGCTTGAGATAAGCAGGATCTCTTCAGTGTCTTCTTCAAGTGAGCGCACCGCCACGATTGGACCGGTCTTTGCCGTCACTACTGCCGCCTTGATACCCACGCCACCACGCTTGTGTGATGGGAAGAGGCTCGCCTTGGTGATCTTACCGTAGCCGTTGTCACTAATCACAAAGAGCTGTCCGTCATCGTTGGTCACAATGTCCATACCAACCACGCTATCGTTTGGACGAAGGCGCACGCCGCGTACACCGCGAGCCGCACGACCCATTGGACGCGCGTCGCTTTCGCCGAAGCGAATCGCTTGGCCGGCGCTGGTTGAGATGATGACATCATCCTTACCAGAAGTACGCTTAATCCAGCGAAGTTCATCACCGTCGTCGAGCTTAATCGCAATTAAGCCGTTTGTACGAATGTTGGCGTAGTCCTTCAGTGGAGTCTTCTTCACGGTACCCTTAATAGTTGCCATAAAGAGGTAGCCTTCTTCGCTCGCGTCTTTTTCGTGCTTAATGATCGAAGTAATCTTCTCTTCTGGTTGAAGTGCAAGCAGATTGACCGCCGCAACACCCTTCGCCGCAAGGCTGGCCGCAGGGACTTCGTACGCCTTAAGGCGGAATACGCGACCCTTATTAGTGAAGAAGAAGAGCCAGTCGTGCGTGTTTGCAGGAATCAGCTGGTCAATGACGTCCTCTTCCTTAGTGGTCATGCCTCGCTTGCCCTTACCGCCACGGTTTTGGCGGCGGTATTCAGTAATAAGCGTACGCTTGATGTAGTTTTCGGTAGTGAGCAGCACGACACTTTCCTCTTCAGGAATGAGCTCTTCGTCGCTAAACTTACCGAGTTCGTGGTTAATAATTTGAGACTTGCGAGGGTCGCCGTACTTCTCTTTCATTTCAAGAAGTTCAGTCTTAATAATCGCAAGGATTTCGTTTTCATCGGCCAGAATCTCTTCGTAGCGTGCAATCGCCTTGAGGAGTTCATTGAGCTCGTTTTCGATCGCTTCACGCTCGAGTCCTGTAAGGCGGCGGAGCTGCATCGCAAGGATTGCTTGTGCCTGAATCTCAGAAAGCTTAAATGACTTAATCAAGTTCTTTTGGGCTTCATCGGAGGTCTTACTTGCACGGATGATACGGATTACTTCGTCGATGTTATCAAGCGCAATCTTGTAACCTTCCAAGATGTGTGCGCGTTCACGAGCCTTACGAAGTTCGAACTCAGTACGACGGCGAACCACTTTTTGACGGTGCGTCACAAACTCTTGAAGCATTTCTTGAATGCCAAGAATCTTTGGTTGAATACCATCAATAAGCGCCAACATGTTGTAATTGAAACTACTTTGGAGTGCAGTCAGCTTGTAGAGTTGGTTGAGTACCTTCTTAGGGTAGCCGTCCTTCTTTACCTCAATAACAATACGCACTTTACCGCGTGAACTTTCGTCGCGCAGGTCGCTAATACTAATCTTCTTGTCTTTGTAGAGCTCAGCGATCTTTTCAACAAGTGATGCTTTATTTACACCATATGGGATCTCGGTCACGATAATTTGGTGACGGCCCTTTTTGGTCTCTTCGATGTTTGCAACCGCGCGCATCGTGACACTTCCACGACCGGTAAGGTACGCCTGCTTCATTGGCGCGCCGCCGTAGACCACTGCGCCCGTTGGGAAGTCTGGACCCTTTACGTGCTTCAAGATGTCATCGATTGTCGCATGTTCGTTGTCGATCATTTCAATGGCTGCGTCAACCAATTCACCAAGGTTGTGTGGTGGAATGTTGGTCGCCATACCCACGGCAATACCGATCTGACCGTTCAGAAGGAGGTTTGGCACCTTCGCAGGAAGCACAACCGGCTCTTGCTCTGAACCATCGTAGTTATCGCGGAAGTCGACAGTTTGCTTTTCAATGTCAGCAAGCATTTCGTCAGAGAACTTCTGAAGACGGGCCTCGGTGTAACGACTTGCGGCTGCTGGGTCGCCGTCCATTGAGCCAAAGTTACCCTGTCCTTGGACGAGTGGGTAACGAAGTGACCAAGGTTGTGCCAAACGGACCATTGAGTCGTAAATTGCAGAGTCACCGTGCGGGTGGTACTTACCCATCACATCACCGACGATACGCGCACTCTTTACGAACTTCGCGTTGCTACGGTTACCGTTCACGTTCATTGAGTGAAGGATACGACGGTGCACCGGCTTAAGACCGTCACGGACGTCTGGAAGCGCACGGTCGATAATGACGCTCATTGAGTAACGGAAGAAGCTGTCTTCCATCACATTTTCAAGGCTGCGTCGTTCTACACCTGCAACTTCTGGTTGGAGGATTTCCCCTTCTTCAGGGATGTTTTCGTTTTGTGGTAGGTTGTCTTCGTTCATAACTGTTTCCTTATCCCCTAAATATCCAGATCATCAAGGTTGGCATTCTTTGCACGGCTTTGGATAAATGACTTGCGAAGTGACACTTCGTCGCCCATGAGCTTCGTGAAGATCGCGTCTGCCTTTTCGGCGTCGTCGATACGTACTTGGCTGAGTACGCGGTTGTCTGGGTTCATGGTTGTTTCCCAAAGTTGGTCAGCGTCCATTTCACCAAGACCCTTGAAGCGTGAGATAGTCACACCAGCTTGCTTCACGAGGTCGGCGGTTTCATCAACCGCGGTGCCGCGCTCTTCCTTAGCTGCAACAAGCTCCTTAAGCGCACTTTCAAGCGCCTCTTCGTCGTAAACGTACTGCTTCTTCTGGCCACGGTTAATGCTGTAAAGCGGTGGCTTTGCAAGGTAGACGTAGCCGCCTTCAATGATTTCACGCATGTAGCGGAACAAGAAGGTCAAAAGCAGGGTTGCAATGTGACTACCGTCAACGTCGGCATCGGTCATGATCACAATCTTGTGGTAGCGGAGACCGTTAATGTCGAAGGCGTCACCAATACCCACGCCAAAGGCTTGAATCATGGCAACAATTTCCTTGTTGGCGAACATCTTATCAAGACGTGCGCGCTCGGTGTTGAGCACCTTACCACGAAGTGGCAAAATAGCTTGAGTTTTACTGTCACGACCTTCTTTGGCAGAACCGGCCGCAGAGTCACCCTCTACAATGTAGATTTCACTGTCTTCAGGCTTCTTGCTTGAACAGTCGTAAAGCTTACCAGGAAGCCCCATGCCATCCAGAGCGCCCTTACGAAGCACGTTGTCGCGGGCTGCACGAGCCGCTTTACGAGCACGAGCTGCGAGCAGTGCCTTACCGACAATCTTTTTCGCGACTTCTGGGTTTTCTTCAAGGTAATATGCGAACCATTCGTTCATCACTTGCTCTACGTAGCGGCGAACCTCTGGGTTACCAAGCTTGTTCTTGGTTTGACCTTCAAACTGAGGGTCAGGAAGCTTCACAAGGATAATTGCCGTAAGACCTTCACGGATGTCGTCACCCGAAAGGTTGTCTTCTTTTTCCTTCAGAAGGCTGTTTTTGCGTGCGTAGTCATTAATGACGCGAGTCAGCGCCGCGCGGAACCCAACCAAGTGAGTACCACCGTCTGGAGTAAGGACGTTGTTCGCGAATGGCTTCACCATTTCTACGAAGGTGTCGTTATATTGAACCGCGATTTCAACCATTGAGTCTTCGACTTGCTTCTCAACGTAGAATACGTTGTCGCTCACAACCTCTTTACCAATGTTGAGATGCTTTACGTAGCTCTGGATACCACCTTCAAAGTAGAAGGCCGCACGGTCGTTGGTGCGCTGGTCAAATACAGAAAGATAGATTCCCTTTGTAAGGTAGGCTTGGTGACGGATGTAGTCGACTACCCACTTGTAGTCAAAGGTGACAGTTTCTTTGAAGATGGTTGGGTCTGGGTAGAACGTAATGCTCGTTCCAGTTGGACGATCGGTTGCGCCAACTTTTTTAAATGGAACTTTTACGCCACCAGTTGCAAATTCGATGCGGTACAGTTGGCCCTTTTGGACAACTTCAGCAATCATGTGGGTCGAAAGTGCGTTCACCACACTTGAACCCACACCGTGAAGACCCGAAGACACCTTGTAGCCACCACCGCCGAACTTACCACCGGCGTGCAGTACAGTAAGAACAGTCTCGAGGGTTGAGAGACCGGTCTTCGGGTGCTTGTCGACAGGAATACCACGACCGTTGTCGGTAATAGTAATACCCCCGTCGTCGAGAATAATAATTTCTACTTTGCTGGCGAACCCTGCAATTGCTTCGTCGATTGAGTTGTCGGCGATTTCCTTAATAAGGTGGTGCACGCCGTCGTAGCCCGTGCTACCGATGTACATTCCGGGACGCTTACGAACAGGCTCAAGCCCTTCAAGGACCTGAATCTGTGAACCATCATATGCGGTGTCTGTTTTTTGAGCCATTTCTAACCTATTCTCCCCTACTATCTGTCATTCTTTAGCCCGGATTCGAAAGCGAATTCGGACTGTCTTTCGCGGACGCCCACCGGCCGTTTATCTGCATCAAGTATACCACATTCGCTAAAGTGCAACTACACCTCTTGGTGAAACGAATATTGAACACAAAATTTCACTAAATTTTGCTTGCGTTGAACATATTTCTTATGCTAATCTTTTTAACAAGAGGTATTACTACTATAAAAACCAAAAATATATATGTTTAAGAAGATTGTATCCCAACTCTCCTTTAGCCCCGCCTTAGTCGGGCAGCTTGGCTTTTACGCAAAGCGTCTGCGAAAAGAACAGACGACTCGCCGCCTAGGCCTTATCTTTGTCGCGCTCGCACTCGTTGTGCAAAGCTTAGTAGTATTCCAAGCTCCAGAGCCAGCTAACGCCGCAAACCCAGGCGACATGATCCCGGGTGGTCTTGGGCTCGGTTCAGCGCGAAGCTTCAATAACTTCCTTGGCCCTTACGACCGTAACGAACGCCACCTAAAGGACATTTATAACTACTTCGGCATTACCCGCGAGGAAATCACCGCAACGCAATTCGGTACATTCGTGACTGGCAACAAAATTGGTTGGGGCTTTGAAAACCGTAGCGGCGCAACCGCCGTTTCTATTACTGACGGAAACTACAAGCCCGTCACTACCCTATACGGACGTCCGCTTAATATTGCCAACGGCTCAAACGCAAAAATCTGGGCGTACATTGGCTACTCAAAGAAGGTTGGGTGGTTTGCAATCATGCAGTACTGCGGTAACCTGATTACCGACATCTACCCGAGCCCGCCGACTCCTCCACCAGCACCTGCAAATATTGTTGCGTCAAAAACAGCACTCAACACCACGCAAAATATCGACGCGTCGAAGAAAGCCGCGCAAGCAAATGACAAGATCACTTACACCATTACCGCCAAGAATACTGGCGGTACTGCGAAAGTTGTCGACTTCTCCGACAACCTACGTGAAGTCCTTGCCTACTCAAAGCTGACAAATAATGGCGGAGGTACGTTTAACACCTCGACCATGGCACTCAGTTGGCCGTCGGTGAGCATCGCACCGGGACAAACGGTTACCCATGCCTATACGGTGCAAATGAATAGTTCGCTTGTTTCAACCACCACGACCTGTTCGATGAAGAATGCCTTTACCAACCATGTCGTGACCGTGCCGGTCGGCTGTGTGACCCCACCTGCAAAGATTGAAACAAATAAGACTGCCCTTAACATTACGCAGGGCAACGTCGACGCGACTAAAGTAACCGCGAAAGAAAACGATCGTATTACTTTTAACATCACCGTCCAAAACACCGGTGGTACTACAAAGAAGTTCACTTTTGAAGACAACATCGGCGACACCCTCGAGTACTCAAAGCTCGTTGATAACGGCGGCGGTATCTACAGCGAAGCGACTCGCATGCTGAGCTGGCCAGAAATCGACCTCAAGGCTGGTGAAAAGCAAGTGCGTACCTTCACCGTGCAGATCCTTTCAACCATCCCCGCAACCCCACAGGGTATCAGTGATGCAAGTTCCTACGACTGTAAGATCGAGAATGCATTCTACACCTCATCAGTCATCATTCCTGTCACATGCCCAACACCTAAGGTTATTGAGCAAGTCGTGCCAGAGCTTCCAAAGACTGGCCCAACCGAAAACATGCTCTTTGCAGGTATTGTGCTCGCCGTCGTCAGCTTCTTCTACTTCCGCGCACGTCAACTTGGTACAGAAGTACGACTTATCCGTCGTGATGTGAATGGAGGAACAATTTAATGGGTGCGGAACAATTCCATGGAGACGCTCCTGAGACAAAGAGCCCTGAAAAAGAGCTCAGTCCAGAGCAGCTCGAAAGCTACCTCAAGGCCGAAGCGTCGGTTGAGCGAGCGCTTGAACAAAGTAACGTAGAAAACGGCGAGAAAGCCGAATCAGAAGCGCGCCACGAAGCCCTGAAAGAGGCTGTGAGCGTCGAAAAAGGCAGCGCGGAAAAGAAGCGCAAAGAATCTTCTGCATCCCCTGCCAAGCGTCGTCACGGCGTTGTCAGTAAGAAAGAGCGCAACGCAAGCTACAAACATCACATGAAGCAGCTTCAGAGCGAGCTTAGCCCTGCGCAGCGCACATTTAGTAAGTTTATTCACAACCCTGTCGTCGAGAAGACAAGCGAAGCAGTCGGAAGCACCGTTGCGCGACCAAATGCAATCCTCGCAGGTGCAGTCGTCGCCTTCTTCCTTGTACTTGCCGTATATCTTGTATCAAAGTTCTACGGCTATACCCTCTCAGGCTTCGAAACCATCGGTGCCTTCATCGTTGGATGGATCTTGGGTATGCTCTATGACTTCTTTAAAGTCATGGTGACCGGCAAGAAAGCCTAACCCATTGCGTAGTATATTCAAAAGCCCCTCGAGTGAGGGGCTTTTTAGTGGTGTTGCGTAGGTTTTATCGCAGCTTCACCGATACGCCGTCGTCAGACGCATTCGCCGAGGTGTCGCGAATATGAAGCTTCTCTGGCTCTATAGGAGCAACAGGCTGCACCGGTGCAGGTGCTGGGGCTGGGGCTGACGTCGACAAGGCTGGCTTCGAAGGGCTATTCACTTTCGGAAGAGGCTTTGGTGCCTCAGGCTTCACTGGTTGTGGCGCAGCGACAACCGGCTGGGGTGCACTTGGGCTAAGTTGGGCGGTTGGACCAAAGGCCGGGTTTGGCGCCGGTGCTGCGGCAGCTGGTTTTTGCTGGCTCACGATTTGCTGACGCTTTGAAAGCCACTCATCGAGGAACGATGGCTGCTTAGGTGCTGATAGTCCCGCACCCTGCGGCACAACAGGAGCCTGTCCAGGTGCAACTGGCGTCGCCGATGAGTTTGGACCCACTCCAGCTGGACCACCCGCCCTAAAGGCCGCCATACGCTCTTCTTGCGCCTTCTTGAGGGCTGCCATCTTCTGCTTCTTTACTTCATCGCCAATGGCCATGCGCTTAAAGAACTCTTGCTCAACTTGTGCACGCGGCTTACCAAACTTAGTTGCAGAAAGCTTCTTAAGTGCATCTCGCAGTTGTGGGTTCGCCTGCCCAAGTGGTGGCAGTAGCGACATACTGAATGCCGCCGACGGAACATCCTGAATCATCACCGATGCGACCGTCTGGAAGTTTGGCATACGGGTCAGGTCTTCGACATCAAAGGTTGGAGTGAATTTCTTAACCAAAATCTCGGCGTCGGTAATACCAATACGTCCGCTAATGACCGTACCGATGTTACCAAGAATTGCTTCACGAATTTGATCGGTCAACTGGGTCATAAACTGGTTCGCCAAGATAAGGCTAAGGCGATACTTACGAGCTTCCGACAGAATGGTCGCAAAGCTATCGGTCGCGAAGTTCTGGAACTCGTCCACGTAGAGGCTAAAGTCTTGGCGCTCTGATTCTGGCATATCCGCACGACCCATGGCTGCGGCGTTGAACTTCATCACGAAGATCATGCCAAGGAGTTGCGAGTTCAACTCACCTACTCGGCCCTTTGAGAGGTTCACGAGTAGGATCTTTTTGTTATCCATAATCTCGCGTAGATTAAAGCCACTCTTGGTTTGACCAATAATATTACGCATCATGTCGTTTGCCAGGAAGGCACCGAACTTACTCGCAAACCATCCGAGCATTTCACCCTTCGAGCTTTCAGTGGTTTGCGCCATTTCCTTATTCCAGAAGTCGAGCACGGTTTGGGTGGTGACGTGCTTAATCTTCTCGTCGGCAAAGGCCTGATCAATGAATACCTGCTGAACGTCGAGGAACGACGAACCGTTCGGGTCGGCCATCACGGTCAATGCGGCGTTACGGAACCACGACTCGAAGCGTGGACCAATGATACCGGTGTGTCCTGGGTCGTACAGCTTATAGAGCATGGCGATAGTTTCTTGAATAATAAAGTCGCGTTGGTCTTGGTTTTCGAACTCAAACAAGTTGAGGCCCACTGGCATCTCCATGTCACCCGGCGCAAAGTAAATCACGTCTTCAACACGTTCTTTTGGCACCATGCCAAGAAGTTCTTCGGCCGAGTCACCGTGTGGGTCGATAAACGCGAAGCCACGACCGTCCATCATGTCTTGGTAGGCAAGGTTCTCAAGCAGCTTCGACTTACCCGTACCGGTCTGTCCAATAATGTAGCTGTGGCGACGGCGATCTTTCGTACCAAGGCGAATCGGCTTTTTAGTGCCACGGAACTCGTTGTACCCAAGCAAGAACCCTTCTTCCATGATCTGCGTTGGGCCATCCACCTGCTTTGCAGACTGGCGCTGCACCTGCGAGGTTGGAATCGAGTTTTGGTTTGGCAGGTGGAAGATGGTCGCGAGCTCAACGGTGTTAAGGACGTTTTGATTCACCTCTTGTGGGAAAAACCTAAAGATATAGGCCGTCACGAATTCTTCGATATTCTTTGATACCGCAAACTTAAAACCGTTATTCTGAGTTGAATCAAACAGCGAAAACGCCGCAACGACGTTATTCATAAGTGCCTGCGAACGAGCTGACGTGTTTGATGACGCAACCACACGAATAAGGGTTTCGTACGCCGGGTATCTCGTCTTGTCATCAATTGCTTCAACGGTAGCTTGCTCGATAGAACTGAGCTGCTTATCTTCAACCTTCACTTCGTGGGACTCAGGCGGCTTCCAGAGTGCTTCAAGAATTCCGGTCATGATGGTAGCGGTGCCACCCTTCTTGCCCTTATTCTTACGAATATTCTCGGCGACTGACTGCCCTGCCTTAGCCCAACCCTCTTGTGCGGGGCGAATAAGGATTTGAATACCCACGCCGTCTTCACGCGTTGCGCCAGAAAGTGCATTAAGGAGTGCGCGTGAGGCATCGCGCTTTGACTCTTGGTAGGTTGCGATTGGATACGCAAAGTCTTTCTTTAATGTAAACTCACCACCTATTGTGCCGCTCATACGACCCGCGGGATTAAAGATGTTACGCTCACTCACCTCTTCAAGGCGTGCCGATGGATACGCCGCGGCGACAGCTTGTTGAATGACATCAATAAGCGAAACAGGAACGACTGCATAATAATGTACCAGGCCTTCGTGGGCGACAATCTCGAATGAAATGTGGCGCTGTCCATAAATGCGGCTTTTGAAGCCCTTGGTCGCGGTGCTGGCAATAATGTTATACATCACCTGTGCTTGGCTCAGCACCTCTTCGGTCAGGTCGCGTTCGTCACGGCCATTGCCTTCGATGTCAGAACTAATAGGCGGAATATGAATATAAAGCGGGACCATTTTAAGGCCACGTTCATAGTTCTTCGCTTCGCGAACCACCTTACGGTACTGCATGAATACAAAGCCACCCACGACTGCGATTGCAATCAGGACAATGGCTACCGTAATGATGACTCCCAACACGCTCCCTCTTCTCTTTTAGTTATATCGGCCTATTCGCTGGCGCCGACGACCTTGCCGTATCGTTTCTGCAGATAATCTCGCTGTAGCTCGTTCACCTTCTGGGTTCTCGCATGCGGATCATCCCTTGTCTGCTCGATAATCTCTTTTGCCTTATCGACCCATTCTTTTTCGATAAGGTCTTCGTCGGCGGCCACTAGTGGCGTAGCCATAGAAGGCGCCGAGGTGTCCTGCGGAGGCGCCTGCACTGGCGGCGCTACCGGCACAGGAGTCGCCATGGCTGCAGCAGCTGCGGCGTCACTTGCGCGCGCACCCGCTTCAGCTGCCTGTTCAAAGCGCTCCTGACCTCGTTCTAATCCAGTCTCGAGCGGCGGCAAAGACGGGACATTTTCGGGCCCAATTACCGGTGCGACGGACGCTTGTTCAACACCCGGTACATTTACACGAGAATTCTCTGGTTGCATATCTGAAAGTATAGCACAAGAAGGTGAGTGAAAAACATAACACTTATGTTTTTCCGAAGCTTCGCAGTGCAATGTCGCGCCCTAGCGCGAGATAGCACAAATGAGCCACGCCGATCCCCTACTTCATCCGCTTACTAACGTACAAACAAGCCACAACTTCAAAAATAATCACAAGAATAAATTCATAAATACCGATCGATTGCACCGACTGGAGTCCAATCAGCATCACCGGTGCAGCCGCGAGCACCGTACTAAAGTAGTATGCACGCCGAAATTCCATCTTAAGAAGCGGTTTGCGAAGCGTCATCCCCGAGGACACCATGACGATCAAGCGATTGA
This sequence comes from Candidatus Saccharibacteria bacterium 49-20, assembly GCA_001897295.1. GTDB lineage: Bacteria > Patescibacteriota > Saccharimonadia > Saccharimonadales > Saccharimonadaceae > Microsaccharimonas. The sequence goes on from MKSN01000001.1 coordinate 641,639, forward strand.
TACCAAACAAAAAAAAGCTTATCACGCCCACAAAGGTCAGATAAGCTGTTACAAAAATCACGAGAAGACCGAAAGGCCCGGCTGTTGCTGGCGAGGTGAAAGTCAGCATAAGGCTTAGCACGACAAGGCTTGCTAAGGAAATTGTTGCGATTAAACGTGGTAACATCCCTGTTACTATAGCATACCGCTTAAGATTTAAACGCCCCTTTCCAGCTGGGGGCAATAAGTTCTTTGGAGTCTAGGCGGTGACTCTATGCGATTCAGGTTACAGCAAACGCCGCTGGAATAATTAGGGCGTGTGAACCGGTGAATCAGAGTACCGCCGTAGACTATCTGACCGCTCCGGGAAACCCGGGGCATCTATCGTTTGCTCATAGCCTATTTTCCCGTTCTCACGTCAAGTGTCATACCAACCTATCACTTCTGTTATCACTATCCGAAAGAGGGATTCGTGCGGTGTAGATTTGGGATTTACTTGACGTGAGAAGGTACTCACAGGACAAACGCTTTATGTCGATCGCGGAGCATTGTCTGCGAACGCCTTTGGCGGAGCATCGGTGATGTCTTCTACTAATGAAAGTGCAAAAAGTGTAAACAAGGAGATGTTTGTTTTTGTGCTACTGGGCTGATCGAAAGGTGCGTTGCTCTTCAAGAGAGTAATATTGATCAGGCCCAAATTCGTTAGGAAACGTCACCGACTTTTCCGTCAAAAAAGTTGGTCTTTTTTCTACTCGTATTGAGTTACCAAATTGTTAAGGTGTTTTTGTGGTGGCTTTTTTGAATGTGTTTGTGTTTCTAAAAGCTTGTCCTAACTCTAGCATAAGCAGGACATTTGGTCAATACTCCCTGAATACATTTTTATTGTATTTCGTACAACTACAATCTACAACGAAGTTATTTTAAGGTGTTAATAGTATATTGTTGATTTATATACATCATTGTAAATTTGTAGCCCTCTCGCCTCTCGCAGCGCCGCAATAAGCATGTAGCAAACCTTACAGCACACAAAAAACGCCCTTTCGGGCGCTTCATCTCAGGTTTCTGGCGCGCCACCTAAGGACATACGCCTTCAGCCGCAGCAGTATTGCTGCTTGTGGCATATGCCAGGCTGCCGTTATTCTCGGTGCCGACGCAAAATGTATCGTTCGCCGCATTTCTTGTGTAGGTAATTGTCGACCTAGTGGTAACTGTCATATAGTTGAGGCTCGAAAATGTTGCGCTTGTTGGATATGAGCCGTTTTCTGATTTGTACCTATGTAAACGAACTGCAATTGTTTGTGCGTCGGTTTTCGCCGTTTGTAGTTCAGAGTTTGTGCGCACAACGCCGTACGTCACGACCGTGATAGACGCGAGGATCGCAACAACCGCAATAACGACCAGCATTTCAATGATCGTAAAGCCATTTTTCTCATCCCCATTACACGTACATGTCATTGCCAAAAGTGTAGCACAAGCACAATATATAGCGTTATATGTGTTCAGCAAAAACATAGGAAATTGCGTAGTATTTTTTACCAAAAGATTCTTACAAAAAAGTATTGACGTAAGCACTATGCCGTCATATTATAGGGGTAGTTCCTGAGTAAAAAAATTATGCAGGGGCTCAAAAACAAAAATCACCGCAAAACTCCACGAAATCGGCCATTCCTCGCAGGTGGCCGATTTATTTTGGCTTTATTTCCCGCTTTCTAAGCGGGTTTTTCTGTACTCAGGCGCATCGCATCGTAATGTGAGGCGTAGGTCCAGCGAAACACTTGCGCCATTGCCCCCTGCCCCATCAATCGATACACGATTTCATCATTTACCCGTGGCTCGCGCAGCACGAAGAGTCGATTATCTTGAATGGTCTCATTACTTTCACTGAACGAAGGTTCGCCCCGTTCGTAGTGCGGCACTAAAAAGCGTCCGTCGCGATAAAAAAAAGGGAGTTGAAAATTCGACTCCCCATCTCGTACAAATCCGGGATATGCAGGGGTGTCGTACTCCAGTACATATCCCCTCCCAAGGTGGTGCTCGGTCATATCTTTCTCTGTAAATATAAATAATGTCTGTGGTGGAGCTGCCGGGTACTGCCCCCGGGTCCAAAAGGTAACCTGATATTCGTCTACAAGCATATCCTTACTTGGATAATTTAGGACTCGTGCCGCCTAGAAGTAAGGCGAAAATAGCCGCGAAAGTCCCGCTGTAAAGTGTCCCGACCCCTCGCAGCTGCCCGCGGGATCAGTAAGACACGTAGTATATAACACCGTCTCCCCTACGTATCCTTGGGAAGATCGATGGCTACCAAATAATTAGGCAGCGAGCGCAAAGGCAGCTTGCTTAGGCGCGAATGCGCTAGCGAAGAATGCCTTTACTGATGCAAGTTTGTTTGCAATTAAATAAACACCTAACGGGTGTAAAACGACTTGCTGAATATCCTGTTAAAATCCTCTCGTCGAAGCTATATCAGCCCCACGCGACATCTGTTATTTTACCACAAAAGTTCATAATTTTCTACTGCTTGAACGCCTATCATGAAGTACATGGGCGGTGTATCACGAAATAAGATTGCAAAAGTGCACGCAGGGGCACTGGTTGGCTACTTAGGCGAAGCTATAGAGGTCGAGACCGATATCAAGTCGGGCTTACCGAGTCTTCAAATTGTCGGCATGGGCAATAAAGCCATCGACGAAGCCCGCCAAAGGGTTCGAAGCGCCATTACCAACTCAATGCTCGAATTCCCTGCCCAAAAAATTACCGTCAATCTTGCACCGGCCGAGCTCCCAAAAGACGGCACCCACCTCGACCTCCCTATTGCGCTAAGCATCCTGGTTGCGAGTGGCCAGCTGAAACATACAGAGGTGAAAGATGCTCTTTTCGCAGGTGAACTCGCACTCGACGGGTCGCTTCGGCCGATTCGCGGCGCCATACTGCTCGCCGAACTTGCCAGATCCCTGGGGCTTAAGCGCCTCTTTCTGCCCGTTCAGAACGTAGCCCAAGCGTTATTGGTAGATGGAATAGATATCATTGGGGTAACAAACCTACAAGAACTCTACATGGGCTTACGTGGGCTCGCGCCCTTCCCGGCGCGACCGCCCATAACGCCCGCCGTCATGCCACCCCCGTTACATGCAGCTTTTGATTCCATTGTCGGCCACGAGCAAGCAAAGCGCGCCCTTGTCATCGCAGCTGCGGGTCGACACAACATCTTATTCTCGGGTTCGCCCGGTGCAGGTAAAACCCTTCTCGCGAAAAGTCTTCAAAGCATCCTTCCCCCGCTCTCACCAACGGAAACTCTTGAGGTAACAAAGCTTCACAGCCTCGCCACAGGAGATATAGAGGCCGTCCAGCGCACGCCACCCTTTCGCGCACCTCACCATAGCACTACCCTGTCGTCACTTATAGGGGGCGGCCTAAAGCCGCGACCCGGCGATATAAGCCTGGCACACAGGGGTGTGTTATTTCTTGATGAGCTTCCCGAATATCCCCGCACACTCCTTGAAGCGCTCCGCCAACCTCTTGAGGAGCGCACCATCCACCTATCTCGTCTTTACGGACGCATCACCTGGCCTGCGGACATCCTGCTTATTGCAACTATGAACCCCTGCCCCTGCGGGTTTCTGGGCGATTCACATACGCATTGCACCTGCACACGCACGCAAATTGATGCCTATAGCAAAAAACTTTCTGGCCCGCTGATGGACCGCATCGATTTGCGTCTCACAATTTCCAAGGTTGACCACGAACACTTTTTTGATGCAAATACGTTGAATAATAGTCAACACTTTAAAGTGTTAAAGCTTATATCTACTGCTCGAGAGGCTCAGAAAAAACGATACAAACGTAGCGACATTTACAATGCTTATGCTTCGATTGAGGACATAAAACACCTATTCAACGTGTCCGCTGAGGCCAAAAAATACGCCAGCCAGGCGAGCAAAAAATTATCACTCACTTCGCGCAGTTATATACGGATTCTGAGAGTCGCTCGCACAATCGCCGACCTAGAAGAAAGTAGCTTCATCGAGATTGCTCACATTTCAGAAGCGCTCCAGTTTCGTTAATCTTCTGGAGCAACGTGAAATACGGTCGTGTCGCGAACGCTCGCGCCGTGCTTTGCGTAAAATGCATGCGCCGCCTGTTTAGTGTCGCCAGAGGTAAACTCAAGCTCAACCCCGTGCTCGTGGCACCAATTCATCATCTCTTGCCATAGGGCATCTGCAACGCCTCTACCTTGGACCCCTGTATCCACTACAAAGTCCTGAAGGTATCCGAGCTTCTGCATGCCAGCACCCATCACAATGCTCATCGTCGCGGTACCAACAATACGTGCATCGAGCCGGGCAACCAATTGATCGTGATAGGATGATTCGATAATCGCCTCAAGAACCTCTTGAGGTATCGGCGCGCCGTCAAACCGCGCACCGAGCATCGACATGAGGCGGCCGATATCGCCGGCATCCCCATCGCTATACTCGGTTAAACGCTCTACGACAAGTTGCTCATTCATGCTTCTATAATACCAAAGCCTCACTCCCGAAGCACCTCTCTTAAGCCCCTTGCCTTTCCCTGTTAAATTTGGTAAAATAACTCTTGAGTAAAAGCTCGAACCGGCCGAACTAAAGAAGATTCGGCTGATTTTAGGTAAAGGGCCCGTGCACTTCTCCCCTCTTCCACGGAAGAACAGGGAACAAAAAATGCGAGAATCGGGTCTAAAAAGGAGAGGTTATTAACCAAAAAATTCGTATCAACGAGCAGATTCGTGCAAATGAACTACGCGTTATCGGAGAGTCAGGCGAGCAGCTCGGCATCATGAGTCGCCAAGAAGCACTCAAGGCCGCAGAAGAAGCCGAACTCGATTTGGTTGAAATCTCACCCAATGCCGACCCACCTGTTGTCAAAATCATCGACTGGGGTAAATACCAGTATCAGAAGGAAAAGGAAGCTCAGAAGAGCCGCCGCAACAGTAAGCAAAGCGAACTCAAGCAAATGCGTTTTGGGCTCAAGATCGGACAGGGCGACCTGGACATCAAGCTCCGCAAAGTACGCGAGTTCCTGAGCGAGGGACACAAAGTCCGTATCCAAATCTTCTACCGCGGTCGCGAGATGGCGCACAAAGAATTGGGTTACGACATGATTAACAAAATCGGAACACTACTTGAAGAAGAAGCCGTGTTCGAGCACACGCCAACAATGGCGGGACGCAACCTAAGCGTTGTCGTTCGCAAGAAATAAGGAGAATACTAATGCCAAAGCTCAAGACCCACAAGGGAACTGCGAAGCGCGTAAAGATTACCAAGACTGGTAAAGTTACACGCCAACGCGCCTTCGGTGCCCACCTTCTTGCTAAGAAAAGCAAGAGCCGCAAGCGCCGTATTAACACAACCGCTACCGTAACCGGTGGTACCGCTAAGAACATTAAGCGAGCTCTGGGCGTCTAAGAGGACTTTCGTCCCGCCTACGACTATAAGGAGAACATAAGACTATGCGCGTAAAGAAAAGCGTCCAAGCACGCAACCGCCACAAAAAAATCTTGGCCCAAGCCAAGGGTATGCAACACAACCGTACACGTAGCTTCCGCCTTGCTAAGCAAGCCGTAACTCGTGCACTCGAATACAGCTACCGCGACCGCCGCAACCGTAAGCGCGACCTGCGCGCCCTCTGGATCACTCGTATCAACGCGGCTGCACGCCAAGAAGGTACTACTTACGGTAAGCTTATTGCTGGCCTCAAGGCTGCAAACATCGAACTCGACCGCAAGGTCCTCGCTGATCTTGCAGTAAACGAGCCTGCAGCTTTTAAGGCAATCGTAGCAGCAGCTACTAAGTAATTCCTTCCTTATTTCTCAAAAACCACCTCTTTAAGGGGTGGTTTTTGTGATACCATAAATACATTCTTATTATGCTTTTCTCGCTCACACCCCTCACCGCCACTATAGAAGTAGTCGCCCGCGCCGGCGGCGGTGGCTCTTCCAGTGGAGGGGGTGGAGGCGGTGAACTCTTCGCACTCCTTGGATACTTCCCTAGCTACTACTTAGGGAAGCTCGTGAAGAAGCTACTCCCTAGACGCGCCGAACTCATCGTCAGCGCAACATTCGCTTCGATTGTCAGTATTATCCTCATTGTGCTTGCGAGCTTCATGGGGTTCATTGGGTTTTATATAATGTCACTTATCATTATTGGTATTTGGGCGGGCTGGGCAGCCGCCTTCTTTGGTATATGGGATCGCCTGCATAAACGCTCTAAAAAGGCTAAAGAAATGATTGCCATCGCAGCCCAAAGTGACAGTAGTTGGAATGAACCAGCCCTTGTTGAGTACGCTAAGCAGTGCTTTATGCGTTATCAATACGACTGGTCGACCTTTGATCTTACCAGTATTACCACCTACTCTACTCCCGAATATGCAAAACATAGTGCACTACTCCTCCAGGCGCTTCGCGAGCTCGGCCGCACGAACCGAATCAGTAATGTTGAAATAGAAGAGTGCCAAATTATAGATGTACGTGATGACATGTCCGCAAATAACAGCGACAATTTTACAATTGCATTCCAAGCCAAGGCGCTCGACGAGCTTATCGATGGTGACGGCACCACACTCTTTACCGACCGCCGCCCCTTCGTAGAAGAATGGACGTTCGTACGTAGCGGGGCGACATGGCTACTTCACGATATTCACCAAAATACCGCTTCAGCAATGTCACGCAGCCAGTCGCTCGTCAACCTCGCAAGCAGCAAGGGCATGTACTATTCACTCGATATGGGCTGGCTCCTCATCCCCAACCGTGGTGTCGTAATGGCAAGCGGCACATTTGGTCAGAGTGATATTAATAACCATGTTATCGGCCTCTATAATGGCCTCCTCTTCCAGCTCTACACCTACACACCAGTCCCTCATGGACGCTACACGACAAGCATGCTCATCGTACAACTAACTCTTCCAAAATCATACCGTGGCATCCTTGTGCAACGTACCCCAAAATTCTTCAGCAACAGCGCCACTTTCACAAAACCTCCTAAAGAATACACAAAATATACCTATGAATGGCCTGAATTCAATCAACGCTACACAGTCCATGCTACCGATGCCGACCGCCTCGCCTCATTTGAGCTTATTAACCCAGGCTTTATGACATATCTTTATGACAATGACCCCGGTATTGGCATTGAAGTAGTCGACTCAACCCTCTATCTTTTCAAATACATACCCCAACACGCGGGCAATATTCCTAGTCAATCTTATGAAGCGATGTTCGAGATAGCAATGAGAGCGTACAAAGAGCTCCGGCTCTAACAAAATAAAAAATCCCTCGTAATGAGGGGTTCTTTATAGGCAGTCGACCTGTAAGCCGGGTTTTGTCGAGGACGACCATCTATCTAGCTATACCATTGCTGATACAATCAAGCGGGTATCGACCAGCGAGCGGATCACTCGTTATGCTGATCTCCTTGCAGCCGACAGGGTTTACCTTCTCCATATGTCACCATATGACGCTGTGAGCTCTTACCTCACTCTTTTCACCCTTACCTCTCTGTAACAACCGAGCCCGAAGACCAAATTGCACAGCATTCACGAGGCGGTACAGTTTCTGTGGCACTTTCCCTAGGGTTACCCCCGGTCGCCGTTAGCGACTGTCGTATCCTTTGCTGCCCGGACTTTCCTCTTGGTTTTAAGGCCAAGCGGTCGTCTAGTAGACTGCCTCTTTCAATTTTAACAAGAATAAGCAGGATTTTCTAGGAGTCGGACTCCAAGGTTATTACTTACTATCTGCAACAGAATCAATAATAGTGTGCTCTGTTGGGTGTGCCTTGTGCGCGTCGAGCGTCTTATTTACCATGCCGTCCGCAAGCTGATTGAACTGTCGGTTCACGTGCGTAAATGTCACCCTCTCAAAGTCGGTCATAAGCATACGGATACGTTCATTAATTGGCCACAGTTCCCTGTTTTTTATCTTGTAGTAGCCCTTCATTTGGTTGACGACAAGCATACTGTCGAGCTTAAAGTCCACCTTCTTGTAGCCTAGCTCTTTTGCCTTCTGAAGCCCAAGGCGAACCCCTTGATATTCGGCCTGGTTATTGGTGGTAATCCCAAGGTACTCTCCCCCTTCGGCAATCACCTCTTGGCGGCTATCAAGAATGATATAGCCTGCCGCAGACGGTCCGGGATTACCTCGCGAACCTCCGTCAGAATAAATAACGATTGCGTCATCTGATGATTTATTGACATCATTCAGTTGCGTCTCCTCGACGCTCTTCTCTGTAAACTGCTCTTGCTGAACGATTCCTAGTAGAAGTTGCGTAAGGTCTGTGAGTTCAGACTGATGTATGTTCGACATCGAATGCCACTTGTACTTTGAATAATTCCCACTCAGCTTCATTGGGTGCCTTTGCGGCGCCAGCGTCACAAGGTACACAATCACGCCATACTGAATCGCACGATCATCATAGTCGATATAAGTCACTGCATCGTACAGCTGAGACGACTGGATATGAATACCCGCATCGTCGTGCAAGTACCGGCGCAGCGCGTCTTCAGGCTGCTCGCCGTAAGCTAGCTTACCACCAGGCAGCTCAAACTTTCCCAAGATTGAAGGACGACCATTATTACGCTTCAAAAGAAGCGCTTTGCCGTCCTCGTTGATAATTGCCCTCACCGATAACCGTTGTTTCATTGTGTTTGTGTTATCCCGTTTATGCCTTTAGTGTAGCATAGTTGCTTGGGTATAAAAAATCCCCTCAAGAGTGAGGGGTGAAGGTGCCATAAAACCCAGAAAGCGTGATTCCTAGATGGTGATGATATTCCCCGCGTATATGCAAGGTGGATGACCGCAAAGTAACTCCACGGAGTTAAATAATTAGGCCTTCCTCATCTATGATATCGGAAAATCATGTGCACCTAGGATGCTTCCTGGGTACTTATTATTATAGCATTGGCCATCTGAGCGAACACTGAATTTAGCAGATACTACAACGCTTTTATAGCCGGAAAACCGAACTAAAGATGTCGATACAGAAGTTAATGGCGGTCGTCATATAACTACCGAGTAGTGGACCCGCCAAAAGGACTAATGCGAAGACTAGGATAAGCCCGTACTGCTCGATAAAACGCATTCCTGTTCGCACGAATTCTGGTGCCAGCGCATATAACACACGAGAACCATCGAGCGGAGGGATCGGAATGATATTAAACAAGAAGAACCCAAGGTTCACCGTTACCATCGTAGAAAGAATAAGGCCACCCACTCCAGTAATCGGTGCGCCGACAACCACCCAAATGCCAAACGAAATAAAGGCAATCAGCAGGTTTGTTAGTGGACCACCAAGCGCAACCAATGCCGCGCCCCAGTCGCCACCCTTCACCATGTCGGGGCGGAACGGTACCGGCTTTGCCCCACCAAAAATAGGCGCACCCACAAGCGCCAAGCCTAGCGGGAGAATAATCGTCAGAAACGGATCGATGTGCTTAATTGGGTTAAGCGTCAGGCGGCCCTCGCGCTGCGCAGTGTCATCGCCAAGCCAGAACGCCACGAAGGCGTGCATCGCCTCGTGTAGTGTCATCGAAATAAGGATCACTCCAAATACGACGACCAGTTGAAGGATATCAATTTCCATTCCTACTAGTATAGCAAAGATGCACCCCTTAGGGTGCATCTACTACCAGTTGTCTCGCCTGTGTTTTGGTTTCGTCTTTCGCTTATGGCGTGGCTCCCACCCCTTGTCGCGCTTCTGTCCAAGCTTAGGCTGTCGTCGCGGCTTTCCAAGCTTATGTACGAATTCGTCGCCAAAGTAGGTTTCGAGCTTTGTAAGGTCGATCACTCGCCTCTTGTCTTCCGATGACAACTGGTCGAGTGATACGATCCCACTCGCCCTGTTGCGTAGCTCATCGGCGACCCGCTGCGGGGTAACTGATGGAACGCGCTTGTGGAACCGCTCCAGATTGCGTCGCTGTCGTTCGAGTTGCTCATATGCCCAGCGGGTATATTCAAGCGCGAAGAGCTTGCGGTTCTCTTGGGTATCTTCAAGTCGAGGCGTACCAAGGCCTTCGAGTGTTCGTTTGCCGAAGCGGAGCTGCTGACGGTCGACCAAACAGCCTAGACGCGGGTCATAGACGGTCCGACCGCGTTTTTTCTGGAAAGCCTGTGGTGATAATTCCAACAGTACGTCCACATCAACCATCGTGACCCCTGTAACAAGGTGAAGGGTCTCAAGACCTCCACTGCGCAGCGGGACCTGCAAATCAAACGGAGTACCCGTCACAAGTGTAGGATTCCTTACAACAGAGCTACTTGAGAGCTCGCGTTGCTGGCCACTTTGGACATGCTCGAGGATGCCATTGTCATCCACTTTGAACCAAAGTTGGTCAATCTCGCCAGCCGTAATTGCACGAAGCAACGGACCCTCTTCTTCGGGAGTTACTGGCGCCAAAGCCGCCGCTTCAAGGTTCAAGCCTAAGTCATGGTGGAGTCGTTCAACCACCTCTCGTGCCTTCTCGACATTCTTCCCTACAATACCAATCTCTTCGTAGCTATCCTCTGGAATCGATGGCGTTGCAAGATATACATCATACTCTGCCAAGAGGTCAGATTTATGTTGCGTGGTATACGCACGCCATCCAGTAAAGCGTGTGCCGCCCTTCACAATGCCACCAACTTCTTGAATCGCGATAATAGCTGCGAGTTTCGCCTGTGTCTCCTTGGGATACTCGAGGGCCTCAACCAACATACGTGCATAGTTCGACTCGACCGGGAACTGCTCCATGAGGCGTCCTATAGGGGTGACTTGGCCTGTTGTCATTAACGCACCAAGTGCCATGAGGGTCTTTTTGGCGCGCTTAATCGCACCCTTACTTGGGTCGTGGTAGAACTCAAGCAGCTCAATGTCGATGCCGACATTCGCGAGTCGCAAGGTTAGGCGGTCGATATGTTTTCGAAGAATCTCAGGGATCGCGTACGCGGGCCTATCTTCAAACTTCGCGCATGGCATCATGTCGTACTGGGCTAGCACATACTCACCGGGCTTCGTGCGTCCCGCCCTACCCGCCCGCTGTAAACTGTCGGCTTGGGAAATCTGGGCGATAAACAGCCCTTCCACACCGTTACGAACCTCACTTTGGCGCTCAAGTCCACTGTCGATAACCATATCGATATCATCAATCGTCACACTCGTCTGTGCGATATTAGTTGCAAGAATAATCTTTCCATAGGGGTAGCTGGCAAATGCCTTCTGTTGTTCATCGGCATCCAGCTGGCTATGCAGTGGGATGATGGGCACCTTGGCTTTTGCGGCTTTTGAGGCAAGCGCCTCTGTTACCGCCTGGATTTCGGCCTTTCCTGGAAGAAAAGTAAGAATGTTGCGTCCACGTGCGTCGAGCTGGTCAAAAAGCTCACTGAGGACGTCTGAACCACGTCGTTTTTTGACCTCGAAATGGCGGCCCGGGATATTAAGCACCGCAGTTGTCCCAAAATAGCTCGCCAAAAGATCAGCTTCAATAGTGGCACTCATAATCACCACCTTAAAGCGCGGCTCTTCTTCGCAACGTTTCTTTGCCCAAGCGACCAGTACCTCCATGTTCTCGTTCCACTCGTGGACCTCATCGAGCACAAGGACTTGCCGCTCGCTAATGCCCGCACCTGTAATCTCGCGCACAAGCTGGAGGCCATCGGTACAATAAAGAATTTTAGTATCACCACTGTCGTCGCGCTCATGGGCTGTTCGGTAGCCGATTACCTCATCGGCATCTTCAGCGTGGCGCTCGGCCCACTCTTCCCTGACCCGATGGGTCAGGTTTCGAGCTGCCAAGATGCGCGGTTGCGTCACAATAATACGATCGTATCCAGCCTCGGCTAAATACTGAGGGATCTGTGTACTCTTACCTGCGCCCGTTTCGGCAGTCACAATCACTACCTGATTAGTATCAACCGCTTCTATGATCGCGTCGTGGAAGGCGCGAACTGGCAACTCATGAAACGTGTTTGTATTTGTAATCATTTTCTCTATTCTACCACGGGTCATACACACGCCCTATCCTGTTGTGATATCGTCACCCTTTCGCTACAATAAGCAATAATTAAGCATAAGGGGATTATTAACAAACGTGAAACATCAAGGACCACATGGATTTACCATCGTCGAGCTGTTGATTGTCGTGGTGGTCATTGCAGTGCTGGCGGCTATTACGATCGTTGCCTACACCGGTATCCAGCAGCGCGCCTATACGTCATCAATGCTCAGTGACCTCTCAACAAACTCCAAAAAGCTCGAGCTATTTCAGGTAGACAACGCTCACTACCCCGACACGGTAGCGGATGCGGCATGGATCAGCGCCAATCTCGCAGGAGCCTCGGGTACCGCAAGTAACGGTGCGAGCTATAGTTATGTCCCGTCAGCGGATCTCAGCTCATACACACAGTCAATTTCACGTAATAATATTATCTATGTAAACTCCAGCAGTAGCACGACGCCCGTTGACCAAAGCATAGGTGTCGCAACCGCACCGGGTGCGCCAACTGCAAGTTCAATTACCGCGACCTCATTCAACCTGTCATGGAGCGCATTATCTGGTGTATCTGGATATGATGTTACCTGCGCTCGTAACAATACACTCACCACCACTCCAGTTACGACAGGATCGACAGCAATCCCAAGCTTCTCGCGTACCGGCATGAACGCAGGCACAAGTTATTACTGCGGCTATACGCCAAACTATGGAGCGGTTGCGGGTACAGCGTCGGTGGTTTCGGCTGTGATCAACACGCCAACGCCAGCCGTGCCGACAGGTTTAAATGCTAACACCATCGCTTCGACAAGCTTTAAGATTAACTGGTCAAACGTCACCGGTGCATATCGATACAACCTCCAGTGTACCCTCAGTACCGACACGGCGTATGCCTCGCCAGTCTACACTCACACGGGCACCAGCTTAAGCTCAGGTACTACCGGGGTAACGATTAACACCGGTATCACGGCAACTACAAGCTACATCTGTCGAGTAGCCGCCAAGGGCTACAACACGACCAGCTCGTACTCTGCTAACATCACCTTCTCAACAATATAGACATCACGCCACCCCTATTGACTCTTGAGGTCAAAAAAGGTAAAATAGGTTCTAGTGTCCCGAGAATTTTAGATAAAACGGGAAAAGAGAGATATATTATGGCAGCACGATGCGAACTCACCGGTAAAGGAAAGCAATTTGGCAACAACGTTAGCTTCTCTTTGCGTCGCACCAACCGCGTTTTCAAGCCTAACCTCCAAAAGAAAACTTTTGTAGTAGACGGCCAAAAGGTTACTATGACTCTTAGTACCAGCGCGATCCGCACGCTTAAGAAGAAGGGCATCCTCGCCTAAGCTTCCGGTACCAATAAAAAATCCGCCCTTACCGGCGGATTTTTTATTGTCTTAGTTCGTGCCGCTACTTCCATAGCCACCCGCACCGCGATCGGTCTCATCAAGCTCGGTGACGATATTCCAGCTGGCAACCTCATACCTTGCGACTACCATTTGTGCAATGCGCATGCCAGGCTCAATCGTAAACGGCTCTTGGCTAAGATTAATCGCCAGCACCCCCACTTCACCCCTGTAATCAGCATCAATCGTTCCGATACCGTTCACCATAGTAATGCCGTGCTTAATACTCATGCCGCTTCGCGCACGAATCTGTACCTCATAGCCTTCAGGAATCGACATTGCGAGGCCTGTTGGGATCATACGACGCTCGAGTGGCTGCAGGACAATCGGCTCATCGATACACGCATGAAGGTCAGCACCCGCCGCACCAGCAGTTTGGTATTCTGGCAGAATCGCGTCTTCTCGTAGTTTTACGACATCTAATTTCATAGTAACTCCCCTGTTAAAAATAAGAGTATATACTAGGCGACTAGCTACGCGCAAGCGTAAACACAGTCAATGACGCAGGAAGTGCACCGGCGTTCTTGAGCTTGAGCTTTGGTGCTTCTTCAACTGGTGCGCCGAGCTCGGAAATGAAAGTGCTCACATCAGATTGCGGAACTTCGTACTTAAGTGCGTCATCCGCATAGTGAACAGGAATCACAATCTTTGGGTCGATTTGGCGAGTAATTGCAGCGGCGCCAGTTGCGTCCAGCGTGTAGCCGCTTCCGCCAACTGGGATTACAAGTACATCCACGATGCCAAGCTCTTCAAGTTGGTCTTCATCGAGCTTTTCGTAGATGTTACCAATGACCGCAAGGCGGATGTCGCCGTTTTCAATGCGATACATAGTTGAGATTTTTGGGTCGTTTTCGGTATCAAGGTGACGCTGCGCGGCAACACCACGGATATCGAAGTCTGCGATGCCGTACTCACCCGGACCTTCAATCACAAGCTTTGCGTCTTCAGAATTCACCGCAAAACGAGCTTCGGTGGCAAGCTCGATTGCATCCTTCACACTCAGGTCTTTAAGCCCTACCACTGAAAGCTTCGGGTCGATCACCACGCTCGCTTTTTTTGATGATACTACTACGGCATTTGCACCCTTATATTCAACTTCAAACATTTTCTGTCTCCTTACTTACATCTACGCGGTTACTGCTGTTCACCAAGTACATTATCTTTATCAACCGCCACCGTGTGCTTGCCCGCAAGCACTTCGGTGATGAATTTATCGCGCACACTAAGGCGGTAATAGAATTCATCGTATGGCAGTACTGTGTAATTGATCTCGCGGCCCTCGAGCTTTTCAATCATCGCCATGGCCGATTTCACCTTCGCAGGCGACACATTACCAACCAGCATAACGTCGACTGGTGCAGTTGAGCCCTTGACGAGCACGCCCGAAAGAATGGCCAAGCGGACCGACGGGATGTCGTTGACGATAGAAAGGTGCTGTTCGTGCACGCCGGCCGCGTTCGTGACGCCAACTTGTTCGGTCGTCACGGTTTCACCCGCGAAGATCGCGCGAAGTGCTGTGTAAAATTCGTAGCGTTGGTTTACTTGATAATACAATTTGTTGTCACTCGTGTCGCTCGTGATTACGCCAACTTCAAGCATGTTTGAAAGTTCACGACGGACTGAGTTAATTTGCTCGTCGATAAGACGCGTGATCTCACGTACGTAAAAAGACTGCCCAGGATGGTTCATAAATAAGTGCAATAACTTTACTCGGGTCTTTGAACCAAATAGCTTGTCGATCATTATTCCCTCTTATTCCCTGTTCACTTTTGTTGCTCTTATAGTATCACAAATAGGGGTCGCCAAGCTAGAAAAGTGAGCAACTAATTTGTGAACGGCATCTGCAGCCTGAGCTGAAATGGGCGCAGAGGCCCCATTAAAACCCAGCGCGAAGCCGTCTGAACAAATTCAGTTGCTCGGTTTTCTAGCGGGCATTCAGCTGCTTTTTGATATACATATATGCTTCATCGAGTGGCTCCCAATGAATAAATGGATTACGTTTCAGCCAAGTCATTTGCCTTTTTGCGAGTTGCCAATCGCTAATGACGAAGCGCACCTTGAGCTCATTTTCGTCAAACTCCCCATCTAAATATCGCTTCGTAAGACGATAGATATTGCCCGTCATAGCTTCAGAATCCCAGCCATATTTTTCGCCCAATAAAGTTGCCTCTTCGACCATTCCACTTTCAAATAATTGTTCGCCCCGGGCGGCGATTCGTGCGCGCAGTTCGTCGCGTTCTGTTGCAATTCCTACAATGATAGTATTGGCAACTGGTTCAGATAACCTTTTTCCGCTTACGTTTTTGCGTTCAATCTCGCGAATGACATATCGTCGGTTTTGATGATTTTCTGGCAACGTAATGTTGTTGATGACACAATATTCTTTTAGCTCTTCCGGCGATAGCGCTTCTAGCTTTTGGCGCAATTCCGGGTCGGAGTCTACAAATTCGTAGTCAAAAATAACGCCATCGACATACAGTCCAGTGCCACCCACGAGCATCGGAACGTGTCCGCGAGCTCGAATCTCTGCAATCTTCTGTTGTGCAAAATACTTGAAATCTGCCGCCGTAAACGTTTCGCCAGGCTCTACTAGGTCAAGCCCCCAGTGCGGAACGAGTGCCCTATCGGCCTCACTTGGCTTTGCCGTACCGACATCCATTCCCTTATAGATAGTGCGTGAATCTGCACAAATAATTTCACCGTGAAACTCCTCGGCGATGCGCATTGCAGTAGCGGATTTGCCACTTGCCGTAGGCCCTACAATCACTATCAGGGGTAGTTCAGGGGTAGCCATATCTTGAATAACTTTTTTATTCATAGTCATATTACAGGGGTCGCCATCTTAGTTCTTCGAAGTTATCGACGACATCATTTGTACAAGTAACCCCCTCTGCAGCGAGGTGCTCTGCCTGCGTACGACGCCCGCCATGGTATCCCGCAGCCAATCCACCAAAGCGATTTACAAGGCGATGCCATGGCAATTCAGAGTCGCCGTAGTGCGCCATACCGCCCACGATACGAGCCGCATACGGGTGTCCCGCAAGCGCCGCTAAATCACCATATGTCGTCACACGACCCGCTGGAACTTGGGCCATAAATGACTCAACCTGCGCGCGAAAATCGTTGTTATTACGACTGTCTGACTTCATTCAGGAGGTACTCCCCTACGTCTTCCCATGTGAGGAATCGCCGCAAGCTGCTTGGCGCCTGCTCGTTCCATCCGTAAGAACCAAATAGCAGCGGCTCTACGCCATACTGTGCTGCGTTCTGGCAATTCCCTACATTGTCATCTACTAAATATTCCACACCAAGCTCGGCGCAAATTTCACCCTTGGAGCGGTGGTCAGCATTTGCCATTGGGTTATGCGACGTATACATAGGCACCTCAGGATCGATGCGCTCATCAAGCCATCGCCTCGTTGCGTCTTGCTGATACGCAGGGCGCGAAGTAATAAAGACGAGGTCATACTTTTGCTTCAGGGCGTGAATCGTCTCACGCGCACCCTCAACGAGCGCAATATGCGATTGGTCCTGCGCAAGGTCATCGAGGACCATGCTGAAGTTCACCTGGTCAATCAGGCCGTGCCGCTCCCAGATCGTCTCGTAGTAGTGCCAGTAATCGTCGTCGGTCTTGTAATCATCTTCCGTAAGGCTCGCGCCCGTCTTTTCGTTCGCCCAAAGACGCACGGAATCGATGACGTTTGCGACCACGTCATCGATATCAATCCCTACAATTGGCTTACTCATTTAGAGACCTTTCAGGTATTCAACAAGTGAATCGAAGGCAACCTTCTCTTCACCCTGCTGGGTACGCACGCTGACTTCGCGCGCTTCAAGGTCCTTGCCACCGATAATCAACTGTACTGGAATTTTCGCGGTCGTTGCTTCACGAATCTTCTTACCAAGACTTTCGTTACGGTCATCCACAGTGAAGCGAAGCTCGTTATAGCGAACCGGCGCCATGAGCACAGTCTCGCTAAGGACCGCCTTGATTTCATCAACGTAGCCAAGGACGGTGTCGTTGATCGTAAGGATACGAATCTGCTCTGGAGCCGCCCAGAATGGGAACCAGCCCGCAGTGTGCTCGATAAACACGCTCAGGAAGCGCTCAATCGATCCAAGGAGCGCACAGTGAATCATGACTGGCTGCGCATTGTTACCTTCTGAATCGGTGTAGCTGAGGCCAAAGCGCTGCGGCTGCACGAAGTCGAGTTGCACAGTCGCCACTTGGTGCTCGCGACCAATCGCGTCGGTTGCCATGAAGTCAATCTTCGGACCGTAAAAGGCTGCTTCGCCTTCTTGTTCAAAGTATTCAAGCTCGTTGGCAATGACAGCCTGCTTGAGCTGCGCCTGGGCAGATTCCCAGAGCGCCAATTCACCTAAGTAGCCCTCGCCTTCGTCGCGGTACGAAAGGCGCACGCGAAGCTTCATGCCGATAGAACCGTACAGTTCGCGAGCGGCGGCAAGCAAATTATTAATTTCCTGTTCAATTTGATCAGGACGTGCGAAGACATGGCTGTCGTCTTGAGTAAGTGAACGCACGCGGTTAAGCCCACCGAGCTCCCCCGTCTTCTCGTCGCGATAATCAGTCGTAGTCTCGAGGAAACGCACTGGCATATCCTTATAGCTACGTGGTGATGAGGCGTAAATTTGGGTGTGGTGCGGACAGTTCATTGGCTTCAAGGCAAACTCATCGCTTGTCTCTTGGCTGGTGACGAGGAACAACTCATCGCCAAACTTTGCCCAGTGTCCCGAAGCTTCATACAGATCCTTCTTAGTGATGTGTGGAGTCCAAACCTTTTGGAACCCAGCACGCTGACGAAGTTGGTTTGAGTACTGCGCCACGATGTCACGAAGCACGGTACCTCGAGGGGTAAACAAGGGAAGTCCCGCACCTACTAGTGGCGACACGGTGTAGAGATCGAGCTCCTTACCGAGTTTGCGGTGGTCGCGAAGCTTTGCCTGCTCGAGGCGCTCAAGGTACTGGTCAAGTTCTTCTTGGGTTTCAAATGCCACACCGTAAAGGCGCTGCATCTGTGCGTTCTTTTCGTTACCACGCCAGTACGCGCCCGCAACGCGAAGCAGCTTAAAGGCACCTACCTCTTTGGTGTTGGCGACGTGAGGACCGCGACAAAGGTCCACAAACTCACCATTCTTGTAAAATGATACCTTCTCTACTGCCGCATCACCTTCGGCTGCGAGGCCAAGCTCGTCAGCGTCGAGGTCTTTTGCAATAGTAGTGCCTGAGCGCTTCAGGTCGTTCAGAAGCTCTTCCTTGTACGGCTGGCCGTTCACCTTCGCCCATTCAATCGCCTCATCAACTGGCATTTCAAAGCGGTCGAAATCTTGGCTTTGATTAATAATGGCGCGCAT
This sequence comes from Candidatus Saccharibacteria bacterium 49-20, assembly GCA_001897295.1. Taxonomy (GTDB): domain Bacteria; phylum Patescibacteriota; class Saccharimonadia; order Saccharimonadales; family Saccharimonadaceae; genus Microsaccharimonas. The sequence goes on from MKSN01000001.1 coordinate 660,394, forward strand.
TTCTTTTTCAATCTTCTTGAAATCAGATTCAGAAATCTTCTGCTCACCAAGGTCGATGTCGTAGTAGAATCCATTCTCTACTACTGGCCCCACACCAAACTTAGCCGCTGGCCACAGTTTTTTTACTGCACCCGCAGTAATGTGGGCGAGGCTGTGCCTCATTGCGTGAAGGTGTTCGTTGTTGTCGCTCATTGAATTTCCTTTTCTGTGGGCTAGGCCACACTCTTAAATTAAAAGAAACATGCAATGTCAGGTTTAAATGATTAAATCCATTCATTGCATGTCTCGGGTCTAGTTGCCTAGACGGTTCCACCGGACGTTTTACTTGTGAATCCCGTTATCGCACAGGAAGCCTCCACGAAGCTCGGCGGATGGTTAGGCCGCGTCATTGCTTAAAGTCATTATACCACTGTAGTTTACTGCTTCCAAACCTTTAGGGCCGTCTGGTACCAGGGCGCTGCTGCAGTTGTACCCGAGGTGCCATCGTTTTGCGTCCACACGGTTGCGCGTATAATACCCGCAGGCACTGTCAAACAGTTGCTCATTTTCTGCCAACCACTCACATTTGGGTAGACCCTTCCCGCAGCAGTCCAACTACTGGCCGTGCCGTTATAATACTGAAACCCAAGAGCATGGCTCACGGTTGAACTCGTTGTCGCCGCCCAGCCATCAAAACAATATACTTCTCCGGGGCTCACAGTCAACTGTGCACCAATCAAGTTGTCCCTTGAGGTCTGCCTCCCCACATACGCACCCGGCGCGTCCGTGGGCACTTCTGCATCAGAGGCATTAAGCCGCACAAGACCGCTTCCTGCGCTGTTGAGTGTCGCATTAGACCCTATCGTGCCGTCGCAGTAAAACCCATTGATCGGCGTCAGCGCATTCACGGGGCACCAGTTTGGACCGCCGCTATGGCCACTACAAGGACCTTCGACCATTGCCTCTGATCCATTTTTACTCTTAGGATACTCTGACCCGCCATACACCGCAGTCACGCAGTAGCTTTTTGTATCGGCCGAGCGCGTGTACTGCAATGCTACCTTATTGTCCGAACCACTAAAGCCCGCTGCCGAAAGCGAATCAGGATACACCCCTGCATTTAGCACTGCCGAAGACTCAATTTTCGTTGCCACTTGCTTCAGAGTCGTATCGACTGCGGCTGATTTTGTCCTATTTTGTATTCCTGTGTACGCAACAATAGTAATTGCCGCAAGAATCGCAATCACCACAACCACAATAAGCAACTCGACGATTGTAAAACCTGTTTGTTTTGCCACCCTTATTTTCATTACCACCATTTAACCATAGCCTCAGGAGCGGCTCAACCATCGCTTGCTTCCCCACCCCTATTCTGCTACCATAAATAAAGTCTTCGCACACGCTGCGAAACCCAGCCGGGTCCTTAGCTCATTTGGCTAGAGCGCCACATTGACGTTGTGGAGGTGAGAGGTTCGAGCCCTCTAGGACCCACCAAATTGCCTATTCAGAACCCCTATTCGTAGGGGTTCTTTTCTTTTACCCACATACCCACAGCACTTATCCACTGGGTATTTCCCGCACCGAAACACTAGAGAAAAAATATCGTATACCACGCATGATATATACCCCCACAGTCTGTTCGCTTGACAATATATACTGTTTATGCTAATATGAATGCATGAGTAACACTCAACAGATTAAAACCAACAATACTAACGTAACCGCACCCCAGAAAACATCTTCATTGGATAGGTTTAGCCTCGGGTTCGAATACAATAAGACGCTTCAAGAAATTAAACGAGAAGTAAGGATGAGGACAATTTAATCCCTCACCCATCCCCTACGTAGGTCCTTAGTCTGGACAAAAAGAAAACCCCCTCATTGCTGGGGGTTTTCTTATATGTAGCCCTACTTAATTATGGTCGTTCGATATCAAGATCGCTGACGCGCGTTGGCTCATCTTTAGCCGCCGAGTGCTTCAGTGCCTCACGGGATGCAACCGTTGCCTTGTTCGTCACATCAAACTTAGTCAGGTACTTTCCAAAGAACAGGCGTGCCTGGGCGTTAAGCGCCGCAAACGACAGGAATCCAATCGCGGTAAGGGGCATCAGTACCCACTGCGCGAGCATCCAGAAGTTGCGAGACCGCTTGTACCTCTCTGGGCGAGGCGGCAAGAGCTTAAATGACAGATAGACCATGACGATAATACCGATGAGCGCAATGCGCTGAAACAGCGCAATCGTATCTGGCAGCTGATGCGCCACTACATCACGGTAAGCTTCGCTATTGATAAGCAGTGGGATCCAGCCACCAACTGCAACAATAATTGATACACTCGCCGCAGTCACGTAGCCATCAAGGGCGCGGACAAACCAGACGAAGCCTGGCCAAAATGGCACGGTACGCTTCTTGGTAAAGATACGCTCTGCCACATACGGCACGTCCGAGGCGCCGTACATCCAACGACGAAGTTGAATAAACTGTGCCTTGAAGGTCTTTGGGTAGGTATCATCAAGCACGGCGTCTTGATAGATTGGAATGTACAAAGGGTGCACCGAGTACTTACCGTTAAAGTAGAAGTAGCTACGCCAGAACTGGTGGCCGTCCTCTACCACCGTACGCTTGCTCCAAAAGTTCATTTCTACCAGCGCATCCATTGGTTGCGAGTGCGAGGCGAAGTTACGCATAATGTGTGGGCGCATTGAACTAATAATGTTCCAGAAAGTGTTACCGGTTGCCATCACACGCATTGGCGCAGGCACGTCCCAAATATTGTTCAAAAAGAGCGCGATTGGCTGGTACGCGAGACGTTTACGGTCTTCGTTCACGATATACTCGTAGGTTGCATAATCAAAGTATGCATGGTGAGGGCGGTTATCTGAGTCGAGGGTCGTCATGAGTACATTTTTGTATTCAATCCCCTTTTCGTCGAGCCACCCCTGTACAAACTGCGCTGCATAGGTAATGTTACCGCCCTTACCGACAACCTCATCAGGCAGGTCGCGTGGGTGCTTCACGATTTCGAAGGTCATGAAACTATCTTTGTACTCTTTTTGCAGACGGATCGCGGTCTTCTCAATCTCTTCCCCACCACGCTCTTCATAGGCAAGTACCACAATGAGTTTCTTGTGATCATACGTAGTGCGAGTGAGTGAACGCACCGTTGGTTCAATCACGTCGTAAGCTTCATTATAAGCCGCAATAATAACCGCGTTGTACATGTCGGACGGTTTTGGGTACTCACCAGAGGTGTCAGCACCAATAAGGCGCAGGTTTTCGATGTGCTGCACCATGCCGAACCCGGTTGGCTTTGCACCCTTGATGTGACGCTCGTAAGCGTCACTCGGAGTTTCGAGCTCGGCAAGACGGTGCGCCCAGTTTACCCGCTGCGCTTTCACCAAACGGTTGTGGCCTGCGAGGGTGTGATACACAATCCCCACTGCACGCACAAGCAGCGCGATAATAATAAGCATCAGATAAATCGCCGCGAGCAGTGGCGAAATCAGCGACAGGACGATAAGCAAAATAAATGCCCCGTAGCTAATAATCGCCGGGACCATCTCAAAGAAACGATAAAATTTAGTGCGCTTACCAAGAGGTATCTCAATATCGTCGATGTACTTTGGCATATCCTACCCCTCTATACTGGTGACCATACGTTGATGATTGAAATTGCCGTTACCCATGCAAACACAATCACGCCAATCCCAAACCATGCGAACATAATTGCAAGTGGGTGCCCCTTTGTAATGTAGAGCTTGATCGCGATTGCCACGTGCATAAATGCCACAAGCACCGCAAACCCAACAAAACTCAAAAGGTAAAACCACTGATCGCGATACAGGTGCGTCACGCCAAATGCAGTATAGTGCGTCACAAGTTGAAGATCGCTAGGGCGAACAGTTAACAAGATGTAAATAATGAAAGCGGCCGACAAAAGAACAAGAATTATACTCAACGTCGTAAGATACCTGTTTGTCAGGAGTTCTTTGATAGATTGTACAAAATTAGTCTTTAGCATATAGATATGTGGAGCCGTTATCCGGGATTGAACCGGAGACCTACGCGTTACGAGTGCGTTGCTCTACCAGCTGAGCTATAACGGCGTATGCGCCCCTTCTTTACCCTGCCAATTATACCACGAGTAAGCAAGGAAAGGGATGCTTGCATCCCTTTGTGAGTGCTGAGTCGGTATATTGCGATATACCACGATAGCCTGAGAGAAAAGAATACCCCCTAACAGGGGTTGAACGAAACTCGTAAAGATGCTATTATCATTTGAGCTTATAGGCCATAAGCCATCGCCTAAAAACGATTACACGGGCTCGTAGTGAAGCTGGCCTATCACGCCTCCCTGTCACGGAGGAGATCGCCGGTTCGAATCCGGTCGGGCCCGCCACGAATGAAGTTCACCTTTCGGTGGACTTTTTTCGTGGGAAAAAGTATTTACACCCCATATCCAGAATGGTATTATTTGATACGTTACAACGCCAGCTTCCCCGCGGACGCTGGCGTTTGACGTTGTTGTACATCCACATCTACTACGAGACTCACCAAGGGAGACTCATGTCCATCATCGAAACCGCCACCGGCGCCCCGGCACTGCTGTCGAGCGAGATCAACCGCTGCGGTACCGTCATCGTGTTCGGCCGGCCGGCTTACGTCAGCCTGTGCAGCATCCCTCAGCTCATCGAGGAGTACTGCATCGACGACGACGAGGTCGCGAACGAGATCGCCAAGGCGCTCACCCACGTGGTCATGAACCGCACCGGTGGCAACTACATCGTGCGGCCGGCCCACCCGGCCCTCGTGCACAACCCCGACGCCAAGACCCTGTACTTCGTGCGTTGCCCCGTCGGTAGCGGCGAGACCGACATGGTCACCGAGCGCCACGCCGCCATGATGCTGTTTGGACTCACGTTCACGCCCGACGGCTTCAACTACGGCGTGCCCTGGGCCGCCTGACGTAATACCCCGTAGTACCTGCGTACGCCCCGCTCGCCATCCCGCGAGCATCTACGCCTCTTTTCGAAGAGACGCCCTCCCCTTTACGGGATGTTGGGCGCCCCTCGCAAAGGGGCGTTCTTCATATCTCGCCGTCAGCGCACCCCTTTCCACTCACGTTTTACAGATAGTACCCCGTGTGGTATCTTTTTAGCGTATGGTGGAAGTGAATCACACCCATACTCACTTCCCTGTTGAACATCCAAGAACGGAGCATCTATTGTCCACATCGCGGGGCGAAAGGTCGCCCTCACCAAGAAGAATCCAGCCTGACGAACTGTCTCGAAAGCTGGCGCGTAAGCTCCAAAGCGTCGACGCCAAGCTCTGCGAGATGATCGTCAGCACGGAGCCGACGCGACCCATCGCACCGCTCGCCGAACTGGCGCTTCACAGCCTGAAGTCCAGCCTCGGCCGCTACAAGGGATACAACCCCGAGGAGCGCGAACAGCTCATGCGGCAGGTCGTCGCTTGCATCCGAAGTGGTGAGTTCCAGGTGCGGCCCAGCCAGGCGCCCAAGTCGCCCGAAGAGCCGACCACACCCAAGGAACTCACCGCGAGGCAGCTCGAGCAACAGTCGGCGGACCGGGAGCGATCCCAGACGCCGAAGCCCGAGGACATGCCGAAGAACCGCGGCGGCCGGCCGAAGGCGGTTCCGCGCAGTGTCGACGAGCACGACCTTCGCCTCACAAAGGAAAAGGTGCTCGAGCTGATGCGTACCCACCCCGGGTTCAAAGATGCCTGTGCAACAATGGGCACCCCCTGGAGTGACGACCCGGACCTCAAGGAGCTGATGCGCGCGCTACGAGGACAGCTCAACCAGCCTCGACAGATCAAGCGCTACATCACCTTGGCGGTCAAGGCCTTGGTGGTTGGCTACGACGAAGCGGCCGACGCACCGGAAGGTTCGGTGGACGCAGCACCGCCTCGAGACAGGCCGAGCGCCAAGCGTGTCGAGGCAGTCCGCTCAGTCCTGACTGCTCAGCCCGCAGTGAAGCCGCCCACTGCTGAAGAGAAAGCGGCGGCTCGGCGCGAAGGCATGGGCGAAGACATGTGGGCGAAGTTCGAGGCGGCATCCGCCAACATGAAGCAGCCCTTCGTGTCGAAGCCCGTCCACACCGATGAATAGGAGGATCTCCCATACACCAGGCCCCTCGGGTGCCCTCAACTCTTTGAAGAGAGATGTTGAAGGCGCTCGCAGGGGCCTTTCAACTGTCCAAAATTCCTCGCAAACAAAAAAAGTAGCCCCTTATGAGAGGCTATTTTTATACCGAGCTTCGGCAGTGTTCCAATTCACTACCTTCCACCACGCTTTAATATATTCATCGCGATGGTTCGTGTAGTCGAGGTAATACGCATGCTCCCAGACATCGAGTCCCAAAATTGGCTCATCATCGCCCTTACTAAGCAGTGAATCCTGATTTGGTGTCGAGACAATGTCCATGTTTGGCTGCAGCCATACCCAACCGCTTCCGAAAAGACCGAGCGCCTTTGCATTGAATTCTTCAATAAATGCTTCGAAACTACCGTAGCGGCCAACAATCGCGTCGTACAACGCGCCTTCGGGCTGTCCGCCACCATCTGGTGAAAGCCATAGCCAAAACAGGCAGTGATTATAGTGACCACCCCCATTATTTCGCACCGCAGTTCGAATATCTTCAGGGATCGTATCTAACCCACGAAGGAGCTCTTCGACACTCTTGCTCTGAAGTTCGGGGTACTTTTCAAGTGCCGCGTTTAATTTATCGACGTATGCCTGGTGATGCTTATCATGGTGGAGTTCCATGATCTTTGCGCTAATCACCCCTTCGAGTGCATCGTAATCATATTGGAGCGCTGGAACGCTAAACATAAGGGGCCTCCCTACTGCTGATCGTCTTGAGTGGTCGCAGTATCTTCAATCTTAATGAACTGTGTCAGTTTCTTGTCCTTTTCTACTTGGGTAAGCTTGGCGTCAAACTCTTTAAGTGGCACGTGAATGTACTCGTACTGTACTTGTGAGTCATTACTATCAACAAGCTTCACGTAGTAATAGCCATTACCAGAGGTTGCTTTAATCGCCGTCGATACCTGACCCTTTGAAAGCTTCGCAGCCGCTTGCGCGAGACCACCATCTTGGTTGTTTTTTGGCACCCATGCTGCAGCCATATAGGTCACGGCGTCTTCTTCGGCCGCGTTCAGTTCGGTAGCAATAGCCTTAAGGTCGGCGCTGCCTGCCTTCACCTTCTCTTCGATATCCTTTGAGACGTCTTCAGCATGCGCATCAACCGCGTAGGCGACCTTCTGGCGAAGAAGCTTGCTCTTCATAGCCTCACGGTATTCTTGAGGTGACCAGCCGTAGTAATCACGAATCACTGCATTGTAAGTCGCTTCAGTCACTTCCCCGTCGCTTGATTGACGTTGCTGCTTCAAGAATGCTTCAAGGTCGGCATCGGTCACAGTGACATCGAGCTCACGCGCAAGCTTCGAAGCGTAGGCATCCGCAATTGCATCGTCCATCGCCTGACTCTTTACGTAGCTCAGTTGACTCTTACCATCGGCACTATTAGCGTCAATTTGCTCTTTTTCAATCAAGTAATGCGCAGCGCTACGGTATTTCATAAGGTAATCGCTATACTGCACAGGTTCGCCATCGACTACCGCAACTGGCGCAGGAATAACTTTGGTGACACGGTACATAAAGTCGCTCGTGTTCTTCGTGACATACAAAAGATACCACACCATCGCAATTGCGAGCAGAAGTGCGGCAATACCAATAATCAGTGCGTTAATCACCAGCTTGTGACGCTGGTACTGCACTGGGTACTTAAATTTTCGTCCACCAGCAAGCACCTTTTCACGGTGTTCGGCAAGCGTATCGGTTGTAATACGTCCGGCTGGTTCTTCGGGCTGCTTTTTACGCAGTTTAAATACTAGTTTCTTCATGGTCCCCTTGTGTTTCAACTGCGTCGCTTACGGCGTCTTGCAGCTTATTGTAGGTCTTGTCGGGATGTTCAACATACCGAATGACAAGATCACCGACGAAGGTCTGAATCACCATGGTGCCAAACCCAAAAATTTCGCCGCTGAATCCTGGTATATTATAGCTTATGTTCTGAATTTTCGATAGACGGAGCTCGACCACATCCTTGCCGAAGAACCCCTTTTGTGTCACCTGTCTAAGGCGCTGATTCGTCACGATATACACCGTGAAGTACCACATCATCCAGTGATAAAAGAACAGGATGAGCCCAAGTGAGAACCCAATTAGCGGACTAATTAGGAGCGCTATATTATCTTGCCATATAAGTACTGGTAAGGCGCTTAAAGCGAACGGTATTAAAAGAAGATAAAAGCCTTTACGCATCGCAATGATGTGGCGGCGAAATACGAAGAGCAACTCCTCACCAGGGCGCTGTCCTTCAAAATCGAGTTGTGCTTCTTCTTTATGTTTCGACATAGGGATTCCTTGTCTGAAAGTATAGCAACTATTCGTTGTTGTCGTCGAGGTTTACCTTAAGGGTGACCGATGATGGACCGGCGTTTTTATCCATCGCATAGACAGACTCTGGAACTTCTTGCTTCATTGAAGTCGCGTTTGACCATGCGTCATTGTACGGCTTACTGCTGACCGTGAGGCGAACGTACTCACCCTTTGCAGATTTATAGTGGTACTGAATCGCAACGCTTCCCGGGTATGGTTCGTCGAATTTTTCAAAGCCAGCGGCTTTAATCTTCTGGTCGAGGTCTGCAACAGTGTTGCTTACCGTGTCACCATGCGTGTAGTAGATAGCCGAAGAGTACGTACGACCCTTGCCGGCGTCACCACCCCAGTCATAAGGGCGCTTATCGCCAAATACATTCACCATAGTTGGGATGTAGCTATCGCCTACGTTGATGGTCGCGTAAATATCGTTGATGCGGTCAAGCCGCGCCTTAGTGCTGTTTTTTGCAATCACACTTGAGGTAAAGAGCGCGATCACCACGACCGTCGCCACTGCTACTAAGAAAATACCGATTGTCACCACATAAAAACGCCAGGTTTGAGGCCGCGCTTTTACCGCCTTTGAACCCTTCTTTGACGACACGCTTTTGCTTGGTGTCTTTTTAGCTGTCGTTTTCTTTGTGGTGTGTGTTTTCTTAGTAGTAGCCATGCAGTTATCTTAGCATAAGCGGTATGGAAATACAGCTAATCCCTCCTAATACCCGACTTGCAGTTCATCAACACTTACTTTACGCATACCGTTATAAACTTTCAGCATCTCGTTCTTAAAATCTTCTCCGTAGCGTGGTTTTGGTAGGGTGTCATGTTGAGCAACAATAATCGTACCGTCTAACTCCATATAATAAAACTCGAACTGGCTCTTGCCCGCCTCGATATATATCGGTACTCCCCCTTCGGTAGTGCCAAGCACCTGACACACAGAAAGATTATTCAAACTACGTTCAACTCTCGACTGACTTACCTCATCTTTGGTGCGCATCTCAAACCAAATTGAACTCACGTCACAGTTATTGGTTTTATTGAAAAGCGAATCCTGGTTCTTAAGCTTCTCACTCACCATAAACTCAACCTTGCCCACCTTATAGGTAACGCGCTTATGGTCATACGCAGTACTGTGATAGCCCTCAAGTTTTGCGGGTGTCGCCTCCAGTCCGCTTGGTATGTATGTAGGGTGATAAGGCGTAAACACGATGTCCGACACTGCGCGCTCAAGCTCGCTGGCCTGCTTAGCCTCGGAGATTGGTCGACTCAACGCATGAAGTGCCGGTTGCAGGGCAAACACATTCAGCGCAACGAGCCCGCCCACAATAAGCACGCCAAGCAGCGGCTTTTTGACATACTTCACAATCCCCAGTGCCGCAAATGCCGCCCCGACAATCACCGCAAACTGCACTACAAAGCGCATCACATCGCTTAATGTATAGATGCTCACTATAGGTGTTATAAACGCAGCGATTAGTGTCGCCATAAAGCCTACCCTAAATGCATACTGCCGCTTACATACCGCCAGCACAAACCCGACAATCACCCCTGGTATTAATATTGCGAGCACTTGCATGGCAACCGATACCACCGCAGATGCCGCATTAGCTCCCGAAGAGGCAAAGCCCGCAGTCAACCCGCTCACCGCCATCCATAAAAACATCACGATATGCTGAGTAAATCCAAGGTAGGTGCCTACGAGATACGTACCGACAATAATTCCAGCAGTAATAAGTGTTGATTTTGAGATTTTACTCTTAGTCTTTTGGGATTTAACCGCCATTAATTACCCCCTCCAACATACGGCTCGAGCGACCCTAGAATAAGTAGCGCTTCCGTATCATCATCACTCGATAATATGATCCCCGTGCCGTCTATGTTGATTCCCACGGTACGCGAACTCCACCCCTTCACGCCTTTATGGTAGCTCCTTTTTATTTCACGCCCCGATGTATCATGTCCAATAACTTCGCAATAGTCTTTTGCGGGGTTGTCCGACGGGCTACAAATATTATAGGGATCATCCACAGGCAACTCCCTCACAGAACCTACTACAGTGCCGTTCTTTTTAATCTTAAAGAACGTATGAATTGACGATATTTGACTAAGGTAGATATCGGAGACCTCGTACCCATCAGCGACTGGCGCATACACAGTGTAGTCAATCTTCTCAGGAGAGAAGCGCTTTGCCTCTTCGCGGGCAAGCCTCTTCGCTTCGAGCTCTTGCTTCTGAGCCTCGCTCAATACAACCGGACCAAATCCCGCAGCTTGTGCCTGCTCGCGTGTACAATACTGGTACGTCGCAAACGGGCTTAGCCCATAGCCCTCATCACCTGGCATTTTTAGTGTCTTTGAAAGAAATGAAATACTTTCTACGGGCAGTCCGCCACAACGAACTACACCTGCGGCAAACTTAAAACCACCCGAACCGATACCGATAGCGATCAAAAGGGCTGCCCCAAGCGTCAGCAGTCCAAATCGACGCAGCACGCTCTTGGTTACACGCGTCTGTCGCGTACGTGTCCATTTGACTGTAAATAGCGCCTTTTCTTTTTGTTTTCTTGTTGTCATATCTTTTTACAATCTTTCTAACCCTTAAGGGCCCGGCGCATCAATAATAGGTATGAAAGCCAGACACCGATCACTATCACGCAGACACATAAGAAGATAAAGTCCTGCATCCACCCAATATACGCAGCAAATTGGGTAACAATGGTGAGTGCGATGACCGCAAAACCAACCGCAATAAGGCTCCTGACAACTCGCTCCCATGCATTGCCACCCTTCTTCCCAAGAACCCAGTACCCCACGAGTGTTGCGACGAGTGTAAATAACGACGGCACAATGATGTACGTCAACGCAAGCGTCATGAATTCACCGCCAGTCTGCGCGCTAAGTGCACCTGCTGCACCAGTAACAAGCACCGAAAGAATTGCGACTGAAATAAGGAGTACTTGATACGGCTTATAGTCGATCAATGCGATCTGGTGTTTCGTGTGGCGTGCATAAAATACGCCCAGTGCAATCGTCACTAACGCGGCAATTGATGCAGGCGCAAGATTAAGAAGTACCTGCTCGAAATTGTTATGAGCCGAAAGCCACTGCTGAGCATAGCCCACGAGCATGGTCGCCAAAAACCAGAGCCACACACCAAGCACACCAAATAGCACACCATTGAAGTGATGAACAATTTTCGACTTTGTGCGCGTCGCGCTATCCCCTGCCAAGTACCCGATAAGGGGCGGCGCAAGTGCAGTAAACGCAAACGATACTAGTAGCATTACAACACTGAAGTCGCTCACCGTCCTTGTGTCATTCGTCACAGCAATAAGCTGAAACCATGGGACGAGCGTCAGAAGCAACCCGACTACAGTTAATAAAAAGAGCGCGTATCCGTAGTACACGGTCACGCGCATCTGTGCATTATTCCTTTGAACCGATTTTGAAGCTTTTTTAGCCATGCCCACTCCTTTAAAATTGGTACCCCGGGCAGGAATCGAACCTACAACCTTATCCTTAGGACGGATCTGCTCTTCCAGTTGAGCTACCGAGGCGTATACCCTATTTTAACAGATGAAAAACGATACACCTATTTACGAATTCGTTTCCATTCCGCGGATCCATATTGAACAATTCTTTTATACCGCAGCTGCGCGTTCAGCATATATACCGTAGTGGGCGCCACCACGACTGAAAGGATCGCAAACATAGTCAACATCGCACCCACTATACCCTCTGTCTCCACTAGGACTTCAATATGAGTCGAGTGCAATAGTCCGCCCACGATAAGCGCACATACCGCAGTAACTACTGAACCAACAACCGAATACAGCACCAGCTTCCACATAACGGGCTCGACAAATACATCTCGGGGTTCATTTACCTTTAGCTTAAACCGACGAACAAGTGCGATGGGTAAAATCCACACGATAAGCGCGGCCACCGTCCCTAGAAAAATTCCGATATTCGCTTCCATGCATCCAATATACCAAAGTAAAAAGAGGCCGCAAGTTTGCGACCTCTTTTCATACTATCGTGGCGTATTAGCGAGTAAACTTCTCGTTCAAAGCCTGGTAGTCGTAAAGTTCATCATCCGAGAACCAGTGGCCGATTTCTTGCTCAGCTTCTTCTGGGTCACCAGAAGCGTGAATAAGGTTTGGAATACCCTTCTTGGCGCCGTCTGCAAAGCCAAAGCTCATGTGAGAGAAGTCACCGCGGATAGTTCCAGGAAGTGCAGACTTCGGCTCGGTTGTACCGACAAGCTTGCGCACGAGTGCAACCGCCTCGACACCTTCAAACACCATGGCAATCACTGGGCCTTGGAGCATAAGGTCGAGAGTAATATTAAAGGTTTCTTCGCCACGACGAGTCACCATCTTACCAATATCTTCGTAGTGCTTGTAGTAGTGATCGCGGTCTGGTGCGATCATCTTTGTAGCGACAATCTTAAGGCCTACACGCTCGAAACGAGTAAGGATTTCCCCTACAACGCCGCGCTGCACTGCGTCCGGCTTAAATAGTACCAATGTCTTTTCAACATCTGCCATGAATTCTTCCCTTCGGAATTAACTGTATTACTTTTATTGTACCAAAAGAATGGTCGCGAGCACGAGTGCTAAGCCAATGCGGTACCATCCAAACACTGCCAATGAGTGCTTCGAGAGGAACTTCATCAAGAAGCCCACCGCAAGCAAGCCACTAGCGAAGGCAAAGAAGTTTGCCAATGCGAGCGTACCGAAGTGTGACATAAGGTAGTCGCTGTCGGTCAAAAGCACCTTAAGTGTCACGCCGGCCATAATCGGAAGCGACGCGAGGAAACTATACTCGGCAGCTTCAGCGGCACTAAGCCCCATAAAGCGACCGGCAATAATAGTCGAGCCGGATCGTGAGGTACCTGGAATCAGCGCGAGTACCTGCGCGCCACCAATAATAAGCGCGCGCCACCATGGAAGCTTTTCGCCGTCTTTCATTGGTGAGAGCTTTGGAAGCTTCTCAAGTACCACCATTACCACACCGACAATCGCCAGCGTAAACACCACTACCACCGCACTGGTAAAGAACGGGGTTTCTTCGATAAAACCAGCCAAAAGGAACCCAGCGACACCTGCAGGAAGTGCAGTAATAAGGATGTTGCGCGCCAAACGATAATTACGGTTCTTGGTAATATCAACCAGAATCTTCCAGATTTTCTTACGGAAGAATACGAGCAGCGCGAGCATCGTACCAATGTTAATAAACTCGAGGAATAAGTGGTCACCGCCACCGCCAAAAAGATACTGCGCAATCACAAGGTGTCCCGAACTACTAATCGGAATGAACTCGGTAAGTCCCTGAATGAGGCCTAGGATAATTGCTTCTAACCACGCTGGCATTGTACCCATTCTACCCTGTTTGACGGTTTTAGGCTATGCTAATAGCATGAGCAGTTACGAACAAAAGTATGTCTCCGACTACATTCTCGACTTTATCGAACACCTTGAGGTTGAGGGTGGACGCATGCCGCGCACTGCTGAAAACTATGAATTTTATCTAAATCGCTTTGTCGAGTTTGCAGGTGACATCACACCCGACCAAATTACCGCCGAACTTCTTCGTAAGTACCGCCTATGGCTCAACCGCTACAAGAGCCTCGACGGCAACGAACTTGCCATGATTACGCAGTCCTACCACCTAATCGCCCTTAGGGGCTTTCTGAAGTACTTCTCACGACGCGATATCCCCTCGATGGCACCCGATAAAATCGAACTTCCTAAAACGCACCGCAAACAGGTCACCTTCCTTCACTACGACGAAGTCGTACGCCTCCTTGAACAAGTCGATACCAACGAAGAAAGCGGCCTGCGCGACCGCGCCATCCTCGAACTCCTCTTCTCAAGCGGTCTGCGTGTCTCTGAACTTGTGAATTTAAACCGCGACCACATTAACACCAAGCGTCGAGAATTTATGGTACGCGGTAAGGGTCAAAAAGACCGCCCAGTCTACATTAGCGAATCTGCCGCCGATTGGGTTGAACAGTATTTGGCCATCCGCCAAGATACCCTCGCCCCCCTCTTCATTAGTTACAGTAAAAACGTCGAAGCCAACACCAGCGGAGATTACCGCCGCCTCACCGCCCGCAGTATTCAGCGCATGGTCAGTAAGTATGCCCGCCTCGCAGGCATCACAAAGCACGTCAGCCCGCACACTATGCGTCACAGCTTCGCAACAGACCTTCTGATGAATGGCGCTGATCTACGCAGCGTCCAAAGCATGCTTGGCCATAGCAACATCGCAACCACCCAAATCTACACCCACGTCACCGATGCGCATCTGAAAGATGTGTATGAGAAGTTCCACAGCGAATCTCGCTAGCCCAAAATACTTCTAGTGTTTCTGAGCGACATCTGCAACCCAAGTTGAGCCGGGCGCAGAGGCCCCGGCAAAACGTGGCGTGAAGCCGTCCGAAGAAACTCTAGAAGTGTTTTGGGTTACAGTTACGGTGTGCAAGAACCAGCAATATACGCATCATTCGTCACGCCAAAGTCTTTACAGAAGTTGCCAGTGACATCGATACTTGCATCTGGATACGGGAAGCTGGTGTCGTAAAGGTCAACGCGGCTTAAGATGCGCCTGAACACATCGTTTGCGCGTCCTGTTGAGTCGATTTCTGGCTGCACGTCCTTGAAACGAATGACATTTGAGCCAGAGGCGTCTGGGGCGCCGCCGGTGCTCAGTGCAATCTCGTAGTGCGTGGCGTTATAGAACGGCGTCAGGCGTAGGAATGCGGTGCGATCTCCCCCACCAATAGGTGTTGGCAAACGAAGTGACATCGCACAGGCATAGCCACCGCTACTCACGTTCGCGCGGCACTGCACGCCAACCGGTGATGAGTTTGGTGAGTCTGGATCTGGATCGTCGGCTGCATTATTTTTACGAATATCCTGGCCTACAAATGGAGTCGTATTTGGAATATAGCCGATTGCAGCGTTACCACTTGAAGTGCCCGAGTATGGGTATAAGAACAGTGTATTCGAGTTACTTTGGCTGCTTCCATTGACGATATCAAAGTCGCCTAGTGTGAAGTTTGTACCAAACTGAATGAGCTGCGCGCGCATCACCGAAGGGCGCCCCGCAGGCCATGAACTCTGCTGCAAGAGTGGTCGTGGTGAAGAAAGCGGGTTAAGGCTCACCGCACCCGTGACGTTACTCACGTCATCGCGGTCGTACCAATATACCGTCACCGTGTCGTAGCCAGATACGCCTACAAGTGGGATCATCTGACCCTGGTTTGGCGAAGCATTTCCTACATAGCGTTCCGTTTCAAGCTTCATCGTCAAACAGGTATAGGCCTGGTTGAGGTCGACATCGTTCGAACTTGATGATTGCTGCACCTTAATTTCACCCGGTGTCGATGGTGAGCCGCCCGTCACGGCTGAATTAGGCACTACCCCACCAACCAGCACGCCGGCGTTACAGACGTCGGTTGAAAGTTGGCTGCTAAGCGCCGCACAGTCGGTTGGTGAATTTGAACACACTTGCTGGTAACGAAGCAAGGCGCGCTTAGCGTCTTCAACACCTGCCATCGCTGAGTCATAGGCGCTTTGCGACAAGTCATTGTCACTTGATTGCTGTTGGTCAGACATCATGAGGCGCAGGAAGCTCACGGTAATCACCGTGATAATAAGCATCGCGAAAATAACGACAAATAGTGAAACTGCACCTGCTTGTTTGTTCCTGCTCATGGTTTTCATTAAACCCTATTCCCCGCCCTAATGACAAGGCTAAATTGTTTTACATTACAGTATCCAGTATCGGCACCAGCCTGCCCTGCGTTCAAACACGAAAGTTGGTCGGTTGCCATTGTCGCGTTCTCCCCAGACCCAAGCACGTACTCAAAGGTATAGAGTCGCTCGTTCGTCGTGCTGTCATAGGCAGAACTCGTCGTACTTAAAGTAATCTTATTGATATTCATTTTGTAATCACCCGCCGAAACGAGTTCCTGCGTCTGCGCCACGTCCGCCGAGCGCACGTTCTTGTAGGTCAGAGCCCCGAGAGCATTTACTGAACAATATAATTTTGCCGCGTCAGGCACCTTCACCAGGTGCACTTCTCGAGTGTGAGAGGTATTTGTTTCCGTGCCGTACCAGACAAGGTTTGAGTCTGTCGGGTTGCCGGTTGCAGGTGTTTGGAGTGCTTTGCCGTTATTCCAGATATAGGTGTAGTTGCCAAGGCAGATGCGCCCACCCGCGCTCGTGGTGCGGTAATCAGTCGCCAGCGTAATCGCCTCTACTGAAGAAAGTGACTTACGGAAATCAGCCGAGATATCACGCGATACTTGATTCACCTCTTTGAGCGAGAGGCCCTTGCGATAAATCGTACCGATTTGAATCACCGTCATCGCGATCCCAAGCAGCAGCACCGCGATAAAGCTCATCGCGAGCATGAGTTCAATAATGGTAAATCCCTTTTTAGCCGCGTGGTTCATAAAGCCTCACAATTGTTCCTATATTCATTGGTGTCTTCAACCCCGGACCGTCCCAGCAGGCGCGAATATGGAAATCGGTGTAGCCCGTATTCTGCTGGTTCACATCAGCGCTTGAACCCGAGCGAATTGGCTCTACCCAAATACCCTGACTCTGCGTAAGGTTTGATCCAGTATAGACGAGCTTCGCGTAGACATCTGGGTATTTGTACGTCGCTGTCGTACTGAGTGTTGCAGTCTTTGGGTTGACGATAATACTTCCTGTCGGTCGAGTACCACAAGGTTGCGTACCAAACTTAGTCGCCGCACGAATGCCATTGTCGTAGTTGTCTTGTGCCTGCGCCACTACTTTAGCGTACTCGGCCGCAGGACCAGTTGCTGAAGCAAGGTTAATGCCCGCATAGTAGGCTTGAACATACGAGTCGTGCATAAAGCGAAGCGCTTCGGCCTGGCTGTCGATCTCTTGGCGTACCTGGGTGAGCTCAAGTGAGCGCTGCGATGCCGCCGTACCTTGATTCATAAGTGAAATGGCCGACACGACAATCAGGCTAAAGACGGTTACTGCAAAGAGCACCTCGATGATAGTATCGCCCCTTTGGCGCCTACGAATCCCTAACATTGTGACGGTGTCCCCGCAAGGTCATTCGTACGCACCTCGATCGCGCTGGCTGAAGTTGCAAACGATGAAATATAAATACCACTATCCCCACCTACCGTAAGGCCACCAGAAGACACGCAGAGCGTTCGAGCAGCCTGTCCCGGCTTAGTGTTTCCCGCAACAAGCAGGTTCGTGAAGGTAGACTGATTAATTGCGTTCTTCGCCGGTACAGAGTCGCTTGTAAAGGTATACATCATGCCTGAATCTGGTGAGCGAATAAACAAAATGCCAATCCTACGTGGTGATGATGCGCCGGTGACAGCGACATCTTGCTGCTTGGTTGGGTCGGAGTTGGCCTTCGCCCACGCGATAGACGTACCCCACTCGAGCTGACGCTCGTCAACTTGCGTGTTTGAAGCGCTCAGTGCGTAGTTGCTGCGAAGTTTATTGACATCACTTCCCGTTGAGCCCGTCCCTCGGTCTACTGCAAGTACGCTATAGATTGAAATGTCCTGGCCTTCGATGCGCATGTACTTACCTACGAGGAAACAGTCGCTCTGTCCCCTAAACTCGTTGCCGCCAGAAACAGAATTCGCGTTATTGTCACACGACCAAGAATTGTCGCGTCCATTCTGGACGTTCGAGAGCTCTGAGTACTGTGCCTGAAGGAGTGACTTGAAGCTCTCGGTCGAATCACGATACCGCTGCACGTTAAGTGAGGCCCCTGCGCCCGCAATCATGCCAATAATCAAGAAGCCCGTTACCGCGAGGAAGAGCATTGTCTCGATAATCGTAAACCCTTTAGATGCCCGGATGCCCATATCTGGGCTAATTATAGCATAAGCAGTTCTATTAAATACCTAGTGTTGCAAGATACCAATCAAGAATGTGCCACCCGATAAACCATGCCAAAATCGTACCCGAAATTAACATCGGTCCGAACGGGATATGCGAAGTACGCTCCACCTTCTTCATCGCAAGCAGCGGAATCACAATAAGGCAGCCGATGAAGTTCGCAAGGAACAGCGCCACGCCCGCGAGCTGCCAGTCAACCAAGATCAGCCCCAGGCCCACGCCAAGCTTTACATCACCAAACCCAACCCAGCGGCCCTGAGAAATCGCATAGAGCACTGCATAGAGCCCCGAGAGAAGCCCTACTGCGCCAATTGCAGTCAGGATTGTACCACCAATATCCTGCGTCTCAGCCGCCGAAACACCCACAATACCAAGCCCTACTACGGCGAGCGCAATCACAAAGCTGTCAGGGAGCAAGAACCACTTCAGGTCATAGGCAAACAATACCGCCATAATGACGCCTGCGGCGAGCCACAATACGAAATGCGCAATCTCGAGGCCAGTGGTGACCCCACCTGGCCAGAACGCGTACGACAGCACGAAAAACGCAATCGTTCCGAGCTCCATAAGTAATTCAAACTTACCGATTGGGTGTTTACACTTACGGCAACGGCCCCTAAGCGATAGCCAGCTGATGACTGGGATCAGATCATACCACTTGAGCTCGTAACCACACTCCAAGCAACGCGAGCGATCCTGCATAGTCTTTTTTCCAAGTAGCTTTTTCAGGCGCGAGTATTCCTTGTGATCATACGGCTCTTTCGCCGCCTTATCGGCCTGCAGCTGCCTTGCTCGAAGCCGCCATACCGTTGCACCCGCAAAACTACCGAAACATGCGCCAACGAGCACCAGCGCCAAGTACACAACAAATTCATTCATAAGCACCATCATAGCACGGCCGCGCCCCCTACTAAAAGAAAGAGCCCCGTTGGAGCTCTTTCTTCATAAGGAAACTTAGTTCCTAGGTGTCGAGACAGTAACCAGACTTGTTACCACCTTCAAGTTGTGTCACGGTTGCGAATTGACGAGATGTACCCGCAGTAATTGTTACAGAACCGTTCACTCCATTAGAGCCACACTTCATACCCTTGTAGACACGGATGGTGCCGTCAGGAATCGTGTAAGTACCTGCAGTTGCCGGGTTTACCACGGTCACAGTGTTGATGTTGTTTGACAGCTTAGCGAAGGTCTTATTGGTACCAGTACCAGTTGCTTCGAGTTGGTTGTCCATGTTCGCGGTAGTTGGGAACGTACCACGGTTGTTATTGGCGTATGTTGTTACTGCTGAAGCCACAGAACCTACGTCACTCTTACGAGCCGTGTCGCGTTGGCCACTCTGAAGCGCTGGGAGTGCCACGAAGACCATCAAGAAGATTAGACCCGCGATAGCAAGCACCAAGACAACCTCGATGATTGTGAATCCTTTATTTTGTTTTACGAAGTTCATTTGGGTTAGCCCACCTTTCATATGAACATTAATTCGGTTAAGCTTATACTAAACCACTTTTTTTACGTTGTCTAGCTCTTTTTAGACGCTAATACCGTTCACCAAGCTATAGATTGGGAATAGAATTGCGCCCACCATTCCTCCCGCGACAACCGCGAGGACAACCATGAGAATTGGCTCAATAGCCGTTGAAATGGTGCGAATTTGTTCGTCGAGCTCGTCTTCGTATACTTGGGCAACCTTACCCATCATTTCGTCGATCTTACCCGACTGTTCACCAATACGAATCATCTGCGATACAAGTGGTTCAATAAGCTCTTCTGGTTCAAGTGCAGTCGAAAGCGCCTTACCGCCCTGCACCTTATCTGCAGCGCGTACAATCGCCGCTTCAAGCAAGGTGTTGTTAATAGCGTGGCTCGTGACCTTGAGGGTGTCGAGCATGCTCACACCCGTACTAAGAAGGGTCTGTGCAGTACGCGCAAAGCGCGCCATGTAGAGCTTCGAGAACATCTTACCGAATAACGGCACTTTAAGCTTAAAGGTGTCCTTAAACTTAATACCATTCTCGGTCTTCATGAACTGCACGAGGAAGAAAATACCAATACCGAGGACGATTGCCACGAGCCACCAGAAGCCTGCCAAGAAGTTCGCCATCTTCACCATGATGTCAGTCAGGACTGGAAGTGGCTTTCCAAGGTCGTCATACAGCTTTTCCACCTGTGGAACAACCGTGAACAACATGAAGGCCATCACACCACCAATCACAAAGAGGACAATCATTGGGTACATCATGGCACCACGAATACGGCCCGCAACGGCAGCGTCTTTTTCTTGCTGGTTTGCAATGCGCTGGAGCGATTCATCGAGCGTACCCGACAACTCACCTGCTGCAATAAGCGAAAGGAAGACTTCGTTAAACACCTTTGGGTGCTTTGCGAATGAGTCAGAAAGCGAGCGACCACCCTCAACCGAGACAGAGATATCTTCGACAACCGCCTGAAGCTGCTTGTTTTGCGTTTGATCCTTCACGGTATGAAGGCTCTGGCTAAGCGGCAACCCTGCGCCAATCAAGGTTGCAAGCTGACGCGTAAAGACAACCTTATCTTTCGTACCAATACGGCCATTGATGCGGCTCATGAAGCTTCCGTCACCAATTTGCTCTTTGACGTTCAGTGGCACGAAGCCCTGCTTAATCAGCAGGCGTGCAGCAGCGGTTTCAGAGTCGGCCTGAATAGTCGACTTTACAACCTTATTGGTCGCCTGATCCCTTGCTTCATAGGTAAATTTTTTCACCTGTTATCCCCTCATAAGCCTTTCGAATTCAACAAGGTCAACGGCAAACTCACGCGCATTGTCGTAGGTTACCGTACCAGCCTGCACGAGGCTTGCGAGTGTACGGTCCATGGTCTGCATCCCCTGCTCTGCCCCGGTTTGAATAATCGCGTCGAGCTGGTGGCTCTTACCCTCACGAATAATATTGCGGACTGCTGGGTTGGCGATAAGAATTTCCGCCGCTACCACGCGACCGCCGCCAATTGCAGGGACGAGACGCTGCGAACAAATCGCCATCAAGATGTTTGAAAGCTGCGCACGAATCTGTGGCTGCTGGTGAGGAGGGAACACGTCAATCATACGGTCAATCGACTGCGCCGCAGAGTTAGTGTGCAGTGTTGCGAACACAAGGTGTCCGGTTTCTGCAATCGTAATCGCCGCAGAGATAGTTTCGAGGTCACGCATCTCACCAATCAACACGACGTCTGGGTCTTGGCGAAGGCTCGAACGAAGCGCCGCGCTAAATGAGTAGGTGTCGTAGTGCACTTCGCGCTGCACAATGACCGACTTCTTTGACTTGTGGGTAAACTCAATTGGGTCTTCGATGGTAATAATGTGGGCCGACTTTTCAGTGTTGATCTTGTCGACAAGTGCCGCAAGTGTGGTCGACTTACCTGAACCGGTTGGACCAGTCACAAGCACGAGACCGCGTGGATATTCAGCAAATCCCATTACTACAGATGGCATACCGAGCTCGGTCACCGACTTAATTTCGTTAGGAATGAGACGAAGCGCAGCCGCAAGATTACCGCGTTCGTGGAAGGCGTTTACACGGAAGCGTCCGAGTGTACCAAAGGCGAATGAAAAGTCGAATTCTTTGTCCTTTAGAAGGATCTGACGCTGGTCTTGGTCGAGAATAGCGAACACGAGTGTTTCAACACCCGCTTCATCCAAAGGGTTAAAGCCCGCAACTGGTACAAGCTGTCCGTCAATACGGAGCATTGGTGGCAAGCCCACCTGAAGGTGAAGGTCGGACGCGCGCCGCTTCACCACTTCTTCTAGCAATACTTCGATTCGTAAGTTTTGATTCATATTGTGCCCACTCCTATGCTGTATCTGATGTAACGCGGTTAACCTCTTCTATTGTAGTGAGACCCGTTAACGCCTTTAGGTATCCGTCCTGTCGCATGGTAATCATCCCCTGCGATACGGCAAGTCGCTGAATTTCAGCACTCGTTGCCCGTTCGACGATAAGCTTTTGGATGTCCGTGTTCACATCCATCACTTCGTAAAGACCTGCACGACCAGTGTAGCCGTGTGGCGTTTGAGGGGTATCAATTCCTCTGACTAAAGTATAAGCGCTTTGGCCTGCTAATGGTAGGTCTTTATATCCCAAATCGGCAGAAACCTTTGCAACCTCTTCTTTTGTCTTTGGCAGAAGGTGCCCAACTGTGGCAAGAATGTTTTGCGTCTCGATTGGTGACGATTGGTACGTTTCGCGCTTATTCGCCACGCGACGCACAAGGCGCTGACCAATAATAGTATTCACCGTACTGGCAATAAGGAACGGCTCGATATTCATATCAAGAAGACGCGGAAGCACACCTGCAGCCGAGTTGGTGTGCAGCGTACTAAACACAAGGTGTCCCGTAAGCGCCGCCTGGACAGCGAGTCCCGCGGTTTCGGCGTCACGGATCTCACCTACCATCACGACGTCCGGGTCCTGACGCAGAATTGAACGAAGGCCATTGGCAAACGTAAGTCCCACTTCGGCATTTACCTGAATCTGGTTTACCCCTGCCATCTTATACTCAACCGGGTCTTCGAGGGTCACGATATTCACCGTATCGTCTTTAATTTCTTTAATGAGTGCATACAGACTGGTCGACTTACCTGAACCGGTAGGCCCAGAGGTCAGCACCATGCCGTTTGGACGCTTGACGCCGCGACGAATCACGCGCAGTGCACGGCCCGCATATCCCATTTCCTCGAGGTCAAAGCTATTGCCTGACTTATCAAGAAGACGGATCACAATTTGCTCGCCCCATACCACTGGGCTAATGGCGATACGAAGGTCGACCTCTTTGTTCGCGACCTTGACGGCGAACTGACCGTCCTGCGGGATACGGTGTTCGTCAATTTTGAGGTTTGAAAGAATCTTCACACGACTCACCAGCGCTGGCTCAATACTTTTTGGCAGCTGCATCACTTCACGAAGCACGCCGTCGACACGACAGCGAATCTTGAGCGCCGTCTCAAGAGGTTCGACGTGGATGTCACTGGCACGAGACTTCACCGCGTACTCGAGAATCTTACTAAGGGCTTGGCTAATTGGTGAGTCTTGGACAATCGTCTTTACATCACTCGCCTCTTCCGCCTTCAGTTCATCCTGAGACGCCTTGGCGGCTTGGTCGACGCTCGAAAGGTCGGTTTTGTACTGGTCGAGTACGTGACGCACGCCTGCTTCCGAGGCCATGAAGACCTTCAGTGGACGCTGAATACGGTTTGCGAGGTAGTCAACCGCCTGGACGTTGTTTCCGTCAAGCATGGCAACCGCAAGACGGTTTTGCACTTCAGCCAAGGGCACGGCCATAAAGCGCTCCGCGATGTCCTCTGGAAGCAGCGCAAGGATATTCTGGTCAATGAGTGTGCTCGCGAGGTTTACATACGGCACACCTGAAACCTGCGCAATGGCGTGCGTCAAAAGCTCATCATCAATAATGTCCTGATCGGTAAGTAAGCTAAAGAGCGGCTTACTCTCTTTTGCAGCCTGCTCTTTTGTCGCGGTAATCACGTCAGCAGCAACAAGCCCTTCATCAATCAGCAGGGCTATGAGCTTTTCTTGGATGTCGTCAGTGAGGAGTGCCATATAAGCTAAGTGTCCTCCCTACTCGTTCGTGGGTGTAATCTGCACCTCTATGGCAGGGTTAATTGCATTTTGGTTGAAGATGTTTTGATCTGGAGGGGTTACCTCACTCTCGATGCGCTCAATTGACTTCACAGTCACCTCTTCGCTCTCAGAGCCATTGAAGATTCCGCGCGTTACAAAGAACGCGACCATCACACTCACGACGGCAATAAGGATAATCATTGCTATATCGGTTTTTTTCATCGAGGCACCTTCTTATCTTGGAGTTCAATTGTCTTTGCTGGTTCGTAGAATACTTTTCCGCGCACTGTCATTTGTGGCGTTCCCTGAATTTCAATACGAACTGAAGTTACCTGCACGGTACGGATTGAACGTTCGAGGTTCACGAGTACTTGCTTAAAGGCATCGAGTGAACCCTTTACTTGGAACTGGAATGTAATCTCGTTACCGGCTGCGTCGCCTTCTGCTGGCGCCGCTGCGTCGTCAGATGCCAGTGTTTCAACACCCACAATTGGGTCAACCTGTAGTGATTCAATCGAAAGCCCATCAATACCTACAAGCAGCTTGTTTTGCAGTGACGAACCAAATGCGAATGAGTTTGGCTCAGATGGGAGTGCGTCAAGAATTACCTGGAGCGCTTGGTCTTGCTCGTTTGCTTTTACGCTTGAGAGTGCCACATTCGTATCGAGTACACGGACTTGATCTTCAAGTTCTTTCACAACAGAGTTATTGTGTTCGAGCGTCGAGACAGTGTTTTGCTTTTCTGCGAGGACTTTCTCGTTGTAGATAAGCTTCTGTGCCATGAAGATACTTACCACCAGTGCTGAACCAACCAGCGCAGACGCAATCGCGATCCAAATGAACATCGTCTTGTTGGCGTTGGCGATTTGGGTTCGCTTACGAATTGCTACATCATTACCTTGTTTCATACTACAAATCCGTCGCCCTTTCCTCAAAGATCTTCCTTGGAATACCTAGGTAAGAGTCGGTGACGTTACCGTCAACACTGAGCTTAATTGCGATACCGCTAATATTTGGCGAGAAGGCTTTCTCTGCATAGGTAAATGTCAGCACAAAACGCAGGACCAAGTTGTTGTCGGCGTCCCTTCCGTAGCTCGTGTCGGTCACACTAATGTCGCTCGCGAGGTCGACGGTGGTTTGCTCTTCTGTTTCAGGTTCGGTGTAGGTCAGTGTTGCGCTATCAAGGGTCTTCTTAAAGAGCTCCATGCTGTCGTAGCCGCGAGTCTGGCCTTCAAGGCGAACGGTTTTCTCTTCTGCGTCGATAGTGATTTGTGACATGCGTGCATCGTTTGGTGCCGGTGGCACAACTGCCGAAAGGATATCGAATACGCGTGAATCAACGTTCTTTGCGCTATTGAGCTCACTTACCTTGTTGAGTTGGTTCTGAATGGTCAAAATCTTCGAAAGGTCCTCTACCTTTGCAAGCTTTTCAGAACCTTCTTTGATTTGGCCGTCCAAAATTGCGCTGCGTACGTTTTGGGCACCAAAGACATAGGCCACCAATGCGACCACAAGACCCGCCGCGATAATACTCACAAGGATTGAGCTTGAAATAACGGTCGCGCGCATACGCTGCGCACGGAGAAGCTCCTGCTTTACATCGGGGATGAGGTTAATTTCAATCATATACGCGTCTTCCTTTGCGCGAGGCCAATTGCCGCAGCATATTCTGTCGCAACGGTCATAAGCTGCTGCTGGTCACCCTGTGACACGCGGACGCGCTGCCATGGGTTTGCAAGGCTCGACTGAATCCCAGTCTTACCGCTGACATATTCACCAAAACCAGGCACCACTGAACCGAAGCCGGAAAGCATAATGCCGCCTACTGGAGTGTTAGGGTAGCGAGTTTGGAAGAACTTGATTGACTTGATAAGTTCGACTGCGAAGTTGTCGAGTGTACCTTCAATCGCGCGGTAGACCTGACCTTCAAGGCGGTCTGGCGCAAGACCAAACTTCAAAATGAACTGGCGCGCTTGGTCTTCTTGAACGTTAAGGTTTTGGACCGCAGCCTTAATAAGCGACTTAAGTCCCGTAGGAATCGTACGGACGAGTCGCGGTGCATCACCAAAGGTAATCGCAAGGTCGGTTGACTGCTCGCCCACATCGATAATAAGACGAGCATCCGCAACACCAGAAGGCAACAGTGAGCGGATCATCGCGAGTGGATCTGGTTCAGCAGCAATCACGTTAAGGCCGAGGCTCTCGACAAATTCGAGGCGCTCTTCAGCGTAGGTGTTTGAAGTACTTGCAATAAGGACTTCTTGCATCTTAGGGTCGTGCAGTGACGTACCGAGCAGCGCCCAGTCTACCTTCGCCTCGTTAACCGCCATAGGAATGTACTGATCAACTTGGTATTTGATGGTGTTTCGAAGTTCGTTTTCGGGCATGACAGGAACTTCAATCACAGTAGTGAAGGTCTTGCTTGAAGGGAGGCCGATCACCACGTTCTTCGTCTTAATACCGCTCTGCCCTACCGCGGTCATAATCACTTCGCCGAGTTTACGCATCGCTTCAGGTGAAGATGCGGCGGCAATTTTTTCATCGAGAGGCGCGTACCCAAAGTGAACGAGGTTCCATCCGTCAGACCCCGCAGGAGCTAGCTGAACAACACGAACAGCGTTCGTTCCTATGTCTAGTGCAAAAAAGTCGCCCACGCCATGTACTGCCATATTGTCCCTCATTATAGGAAAGCGTTAGCGGAATAGCAATACATTTTTCCCTTGTTTTTATCTAGAAGCGCGGCGGAAGTTCTTTTGTCGTGACGGTCGGCAAACGGCCGGTTCCCGGGCTATAGCTTGTTGCCCAAATGTAGGCATCGGCGCGAAGGTTAAATACCTCGGCTGGGTCATCTGCGGCCGCGCCAGACCCCGCCCCTGCCGTACGGCGAAGCAGTAAGTGGTTGGCAGAAATTGGGCCGTTAATCGTCAGCTTGGTGTTACAAATAGTCGCGTTCACCGTGGTTGTTTGCGAAACCGCGCCCGCTCCACACGTATTAATGATGCCGTTTTGTGCAGCCGGTGACGTCGTGTCACTACCCACCGCGATGAGCCACGCATCAATGTTAGTGACCGCACTCGAAATAATGATATTCTTCGCAATAATCACGGCCTGCGGAATGTCTTCGACACTTGTCAGTGGAGTTGTCGTGTAGTTAATGTTGTTCGTAATTGTCACCGTTGTATTTGGCGCATTAATCACCACCCACTTCCCCGATCCAATTGCACTTCCACCCGTCACATATGCATTGGTCGCGTTCGAGGTGTAAAGGCGTGGCGCCGATGGCGATGAGATAAGCGAGCTAAGGCTCACCGGGCTCGCCGCAGTACTCGCCGGTAAGTTAGGCGTTGCCGTCGAACCAGACGTCACAACTGGGAAGCGTGAAGCGATATTTGGTGCAATTGTACTGGTTGCGTAGCGCCCCTGCGTGACACCCGAGCCACAGGCGCTCGTGCCTGCATTCGAGAACGTGAGGTAATTAAGTGCACAGGTATTCACCGACCCGACACCCCCTACGAATCCAGAGCCTGATGACATACCTGTCACCGTACCAGTTGGAATGAGTGCGTATTCACCCCATGAGCCATAGTAACGTCCCGTATCGGCACGTGACACCGAAGTAACAATGTTTGAGGTACGCGATGCATTCGTTGCGGTGCCGCGACCCACAATTAGGTCACCGCCAATCACCTGAACCTTTGGCTTTTTGGCGACAATCACACAGGCGGCCGAGGATTCCGTCCAACCCGCGTTATCACGCCCTGCTGGAGAGGCACTCGTGGCTCTACAGAGCCGTCTTCCGAAGTCAGATGGCTGTACGGTATAGCTTGAGTTTGCCCCTGCACTTCCGCCTGGATCCGTACCAGACCCAAAGCCCCAGTCTGGACCAGCGCTATTCGTCCAGTCTCCCCTGTTTTGATAGTGCCACGTCACGTGACGCGTTGTGCGTCCCGGGCCGTTATTACTCACATAGTGAGTCCAGGTAATAGTGTCGCCTACCTCAGCCACGCTCATATTGGCACTTGAAGATACCGAGATAGTCCACGGGGTTTGCCCGTAACAGAACCACTCAAGGTTTGAACCCCAAGTAAGACCTGACGTACCACTAATCCCCTGCGCAAGCGCTTCGTTATAGTAGTTGTGCACCTGGCTAATGCCCTCCGCACCGTAGTAGTGCGCATTTGTATAGCCTGAGTACGGTGGCCCTTCGGAACTAATACCGTTATTTGCATCAAAGGCAAAGGCACGCTCAAGGCCGGCACCGTTACGCACCACATAAATCCACACCGACTGCACATCGCGACAGATATTTTGCACCTCGCCCCAACTCCATCGGCGGCCAAGCGTCGTAAATCCGCCACTAGGCCCGCTGCCTGTGACATCATATTTCTTCCATGCAAAGCCGTTGTCTGTACAGTAGTTTGTACACGCGCCAGACCCACCACCACCGGCGCCCTGACCGTGGACATTCGCCACAAAGAGAAAACCGCTCGCAAGCACAACGAGCCCACCTACCAGTGCAGCGTATCGAGCCCATTGACTACGCAGTATCAGCGATTTCATATTAGGTTAATCATAAGCCTTTTAGGGCTTCGCCGCAAGGTCTCGAGGCGAGTTTACACCCCTATAAACTAGAACCTAGGGGGCACTTCAATAATCGAAGTTGTCTCAGCGCGATTGTTTACATCGAGTGATTTTGCCCAAAGATAGGCATCGGCACGAAGATTAAAGGATTCTGCAGATTGTGCGATTGTTGCGCCACTTTCTGCGCCAAACGTACGATACAAAAGCAGTCGGTTCACCATCACGGGGCCGTTTATGGTCAGGTTCTTGTTACAATTCGCACCTCGCAGATCAGCCATTTTACTCACTGCGCCACAGGTCACCAACATGCCATCGTTGCCCGTACCACGCCCCACCAGCCAGGCGTCAACGCTTGTCACACTATCTTTAATAATGATATTTTTCGCAATAATAATCACCTGCGGAATGTCGCGAATCGTCTTCAGCGCACCAGTTGCATACTCGATATTTTGATCAATATACACCGTATTGTCGGGCACGTGGATCACCACCCATTTGCCCTTCGGGATCTTCTCCGACGATGTAAGGTGGACTGCGTCTTTGCTTGTATATACTTTCGTGCTGTCGAGCGTCTTGATATCTGTTGAAGTAGGAGTCTTTAAGTCGGTCGCGCGGTCAGCCGAGAACCTAGCGGCAAGCGCACTCGCCTGCGACGATGAGGTACTGTACTTGCCTATTTGCTTACTATCGCATTTCGATGAATCGTCAGTACGGTTATTTCCAAACGTAAGATAACTGACCGCACATAAATCGCCAGTCGTACGACCACCAGCAAATCCAGAGCCAGACGCCATACCCGTCACCAGCCCCTTACTTGCGATGCCATACTCAACCCACGATCCGTAGTACTTGCCGTCGCGGTAGCTTACAGCCGTATCAACTGAATTCGCGCGCACCTCGCCACCCAACACATGTACCTTTGGTCGCTTAATAATCAGCACACACTGCTCGTCCGATTTGGTCGAACCACCAGTATTTTTCGCAGGTTCGGCGTAGGTGTAGCGGCACAGATTCTTGCCGTAATCGGATGGTTTTACAAGATACGTTGACGTCTTGGAGTCCTTCGCGTCCTTCGCTTTGCGAGCGGTAAACTTCCAGCTCTCTGCGGTGCCCGTGCCAAGACCCTGCTCGTTATCGGCTCGCCAGGTAATGTCGACGTTCGTCTGATTTGCACCATTATTTTTTATGGTGTGCGCCCAGGTAATTGTTTCGCCCGGCTCGGCATACTCGCGGTCACGCGCCGTAGTCACCGTGACACTCCATGGTGGATTATCACTCCAACAAAACCACCCCACACTCCAGCCCCAAGAGGCTCGATCGCCGCCCGCGCCTTCATACTTAGCGCGAACCGAACGCACCACCTCGTCAGCCGTGCCATAGCCACTAGCTCCGCCGTACCGTGCCGAGCCGTCATGCACACCATCCGCATTGTATTCATATGGGTCACCACCCGCGCCTGGTCGATCTATCCACCAGTCTTTTGACGGATACTTCGCAGCACCACCATTGTTGTTGTCGGGGTTGAAGTTATCCCTGTAATACTCGTAGGTGTTTTGGAACGTAAAGCTCTTCTCCTTACCCGTTGAGTTGCGCACCACATACACCCATACCTTGTTCGAGCCCGCCGCACTACACTTCCCCGCAACGCTATTCTTATCGTTCACGTTTCCCCAGTAGCCCGAGTAAAAACCGCCCGAAGGCCCAGTGGTATCAGACACATCATAGAGCTTCCAACCATGCCCCTTGCTTGTCCAGTAGTCTCCGCTTGCGCCGCTCGAAGTTCCCGGATTTCCCGATACAAATTCAGCGTGCGTTGAAGAGGTTGAAAGCAAGGTGGCGATAGCTACGACGGTCACCGCAATAACCGCACCCCCAATAAGTACGGTCGGCTGCCTCCACTGCCCACGATGAAATGGCATCTTCATATGCATTAAGCATATGCTAAACTGGGCAAACTTCCAATAGGTTAAGTACCGTCACTCACCCCTGTCGTGGTATACTATTCACTATGAGTTTATCTATTGGAATCGTGGGACTCCCGAATGTCGGCAAGTCTACACTCTTTAACGCCCTGACTGACAATAATATTTTGGCAGCCAACTACCCTTTCGCAACGATTGAGCCAAACACAGGTATTATCGCAGTACCTGATGATCGTCTTGAGGTACTACAAAAAATGTATTCAGCAGAAAAGCTTATTCCGGCGACGGTTACTTTTGTTGATATCGCCGGCCTTGTTGCGGGTGCAAGTAAGGGCGAAGGTCTTGGCAACAAGTTCCTCGCAAATATTCGTGAGTGTGACGCGATTGCCCACGTAGTCCGTGCGTTTGAAGATTCAGATGTCACCCACGTCAACGACCGCGTTGACCCTATCGCCGACATTGAAATCATCAACACCGAGCTTATCTTGGCTGACCTTCAATCGATTGAGCGCCACATTCCAAAGCTCGAGCGCGAGGCGAAGGCCAACCCCTCTGCTCGTGGGCAAATTGAAGAATTAAAAAAGCTCCAAGCAGAGCTTGAAGCCGGCAAGCTTGCCTCTTCGGTTGAAGGGTTGAGCAAAGAAGTTATCCAAAGCCTGCAGCTACTAAGCGCAAAGCCAGTTATTTATGTCTTTAACGTCGACGAGTTCACCCTTGGTAACGATGCCCGTAAGGCCGAACTTGCCGAGCTCGTTGCACCTTCTGATAGTGTATTTATTTGTGCAAAACTTGAAGAGGAACTTCGAGGACTCGCTAAAGATGATGCCGCTGAACTTCTCGCCTCTTACGACGTGACCGAATCTGGCCTTTCGCAACTTGCGCGCGTCGCGTACCACACCCTTGGGCTTCAAAGCTACCTGACCGCCGGACCAAAAGAGGTGCGCGCCTGGACAATTAAACAGGGCTCGACCGCCCCACAGGCCGCTGGTGTCATTCACACCGACTTCGAAAAGGGCTTCATCGCCGCAGCAATTGTTGATTATGATGACTTCGTGACCGCAGGTTCTGAACAAGCCGCAAAGGCTGCCGGTAAGCTTCGCACCGAAGGGCGCGACTATATCATGCGCCCAGGCGATATTGTTGAATTCCGCTTCAACGTCAGTAAATAATTTCTCCCTAAAAAAGAAGCAAGCCCCGGATTAACCGGGGCTTTTTGCCACTTCACCACTCGTTTCGACCGCACCCGCGGACCGCCTCACCCCGAAGGGCTAATTGAGGCGGTCCGCGAGACGGGACTCGAGGTGTTCATTGGAGGCAGACTCTTCCACCAGCGGCTCCGGGTACTGGACCTGAAGCACGACGGCAGTATTCTGCGTGGTGTGACCATCTTGGCGCGGGCCGTCCCGGTTGCAGGTCACGAAGACCCACTTGCCAGGCTGTGGCTCGGGGCTGAACACCCGTCCGTCCTGCGAGAAGTCCGACTTACTGATGTCGAACACCTCTTGGACGACGAGCGTCACCGTTTCGCCACAGGCAGTCACCGTCACAACGTCACCCGGCTTAAAGTCGGTGATGTGATCGAACACCGCGCCAACCCCGAGATCGAGGTAGGCGTGGCCGTACACATACACCGCATCTTCAGCCTGCGTCGACATGACGCTGTAGATGTTGTCGTGACGGTAGTAGCCAGAGTACCAGACGGCCTGCGAGACTTCGGGCGGATTGACTCCACCTTCAGCCTGCGCCTGCTCGTATGTGTACTCCCCCACCTCCGCCTCCAGTCCAATGGACGGGGCGGAAATGTGAGCCGCAGTGCATGCGGCCGGCCTGGGTGTGGGCGTTGGGGTCGGCGTGGGTGCTTCCGTCGGGGTTGCCGACGGAGTGGGCTCACGCGTCACCGTCGGACTTGGCGAAGGATCCGCAGCGCTCGTGGGGGGCGTGCCGAACGTCAGGTATGCACCTGCCGCAAGCGACACGACCCCCAGAGCAACTACGAGGACCGCCAAGACGCGACGCACACGACGACGCGTCTTGCGAGCCATCAGCGACGGATCGCCGAGAGCTTGGACCGACGCACGAACGCCATGACGACGATCGTGATGAACAGCACGCCGACACCCATCAGGCTGTAGCCGAGGACCGAGGGGCCCTCGACGACGTCACCCGTGTGGGCGGCCGGCGGGGCCGGCTTGACGGGCGTCTGCACGACCGGCTGCTGAACGACGGGCGCCTGGACCTCGGGGGTCGTGGGCGTCTCGCCGGACGGCGGCGTGGTTCCACCGTCGCCACCACCGTCACCCGGGTTGGGGCACGGGATGGTGACGTCGTAGGAGTTGCCGACCGGGCTGTCCGGGATGAACACCCCGAACACGTAGGTACCGCACGGCGACCACGGGAACGAACCCGACTGAGTCAGCGAGCCACCCTCGGTGAACGTGAGCTCCTTCGCGACGTCCTGCGCCCCGTAGCCGATGATCACGGTCTGCGGGAGCGGGACGTTCTCCGGGCCCAGGTTGACGACGTAGTCGACACCCGAACCGTCCGCAGACGGCGTGAGCGTGGCGCTGACCGTCGGGCTGACGACCGGCGGGGTCGCGTCGCAGGTCCCGTCGAAGGTGAACTCGTTGACGAACAGGGTCTCGGCCGTGGTGTTGAGCCAGTACGAGACGGTGAACGTCGACGGGAACGTGTCGACGGGAACGGTGACCGAGCGCGTGAACGGCGAGATGACGCCGACGGCGTAGTTCTCGACGTTCAGGCTGGCACCGTTGACGCTGAAGCCGCCCTGCATCTCCGCGTCGATGCCCACGGTGGGGACCGAAACGGTGAAGGTGGCGACGTTGTCGGCACAGGTGCCCGAGTTGCTGACCTGGCCGATGGCCGCCCAGGAATCGGGCGGCGCGGCACTGGCCGCGGTAGCGGGCACGATGACGGACAGGGACACGGCGGCAGCAGCCGCCAGGGCCGCCATGAGGCGGTTGCGCTTGCGCATGTTGTCTCCAAATGGTGATGTGGCACACCGGAGTATCCGGTGGGCTATGTGATGGCACCCTCCCTATTCTGTAAGGGGTGGTGTGTTTCCATGACACTAGTGGGGATTATACCATAAAAAGCTAAAAAAGTAAATACTCTCGGCTTTTCATACCGCTTCGCTTAGAGCGATTTCAACAGGTAGAAGCGCTCGCGATTACCCTTCGAGCCGGCCACTTCACTATCGCGCTTGTCCTGAATAATAAATAAGTCTTTCGCCCAAAACTCAAAATCCTTCAAAATCTGACGGCGCACACCATCATTTTTAATAATTCCTTTATTTGTCTGGTGCTTGCCCGCTTCAAACTGCGGCTTTACCATCGCAACGATTTGCGTATCTTTCGTCACAAGCGCGACTGCCAAATGAGGCAAGATATCGCGAAGGCTAATAAATGACACGTCGATCACGACAATATTTGGACGATCCGCCGCAGCTAACGTAAAGTCGCGAATATCGGTCTTTTCATGGAGTTCAATCCGGGGATCATCCTGAAGACTTGGGTGGAGTTGGTCGGTTCCCACATCAACCGCGTATACCTTTTTCGCGCCGTGTTGCAACGAGTAATCAGTAAATCCACCCGTGCTACTTCCGACATCAAGCACCACCTTATCTTTAAAATTAAGGTTGAGAAGCTTCGCAACACTCGCAAGCTTCAACCCCGCCCTACTGACATACTGCTCATCGGCAAGTAACTTAAGCTCGGAATCTTCGCGCACAAAGTGACCCGATTTCGTCACCACTTTGCCATCAACCGTTACTTTCCCAAGCTTAATCCAGCTCTCCGCCTGAGAGCGTGTTGGGGCAAGTCCACGAGCGGTCAGCTCGGCGTCTAAACGGTTTTTAGTCATAAATTCTATTGATTCCTTTCGGAGTGTTTAATAATGCGCGCGTCGGTGGCCATTGCAGCCCCCTTAAGCCCAATCTTGGCAACAATTTGCCAGGTTGCACGACCCTCTCGCTTCTCGGCGATTGAAAAGCCACCTATCTCAATGGTATCACCCTTCTGGGCACGAGGATCATCCTTGTCGATTGAGATGTGAGGATTGTACGGCATGCGGTACTGGGCATTATGGGGTAAGTACTGAAATACCGCCAGAATCTTTCGGTGCACCGCCATAAGTTGAGGTGTGTGCTCAAGATGGCGTACGGGTACGTCGCGCTTGGGACCAAATTTGTCATCCTCTCCAATAGTGGCCATAAACGGCTCCATTGGGTTGATATAACGGCGAAGCTGCTCGGCGTGCGCAGGCCTCAGGGTTGTCTCGACTGGCGGAAAATACGTCATGTGGAGCGGCCACTCCCCACTTGGGAACTCTTCGCCCAGCTGCACCGGCTCAACAAAAAACGCCGGGAGGATTTTTCCACCCCGCGCTTCCTGTTCAGACATGCTGGTTACTTCTTTCGTTCTCGGTATGAACCGTTTTCGGTGTCGACGGAAAGAATGTCGCCTACCTTAATGAACGCAGGAACCTTGATGACAAGGCCTGTTTCAAGTGTGGCGTCCTTAAGGACACTACTTGTAGTATCGCCCTTTACGACGTCTTCGGTGTAGGTTACTTCAAGGTAAAGGTTCTTTGGAAGCTCTACGTTGATAACAGTACCCTCGAAGAATTGAAGTGAAAGGCTGTCACCTTCTTTAAGGTATGGAGCTGCATCGGCACAGACATCAGCAGGAAGCTGGAACTGCTCGAAGCTCTCTGGATCCATAAAGTAAAAGTTGTCAGTGTCTTTGTAGAGATACTGGACCGTTTGGTACGTTACTTCTGCTGAATCGATCTTGTCTTGACCCTTGTAGGTCTTTGGGATCACAGAACCATCAATCAGGTTCTTTAGGCGGATGTTCACGATGCTTCCGCCGCGGCCCATCACCTTTTGGTTGTAGTCGATAACCTTAAAAGGCTTGCCGTCCACTTGAACGACAACGCCTTTCTTTAGGTCAGTTGGTTGCAACTGCGCCATGGTCGATTACCCTTGTGCTACGAATGGTAGTAGTGCAAGGTGACGAGCACGCTTAATCGCTACTGCGAGTTGGCGTTGTTGCTTCGCGCTAAGGCCAGTCTTACCGATTGGTTCGATTTGACCGTAGATGTTTACGTAACGCTGCAGAGTCTTGACGTCTTTGTAGTCAAAGTATGCAGGTGTGTCTTTCTTCATACGTTTTGCCATTGTTATTCTCCTGTCTTTCTAGGGTCTAGAAAGGAATTTCACTTAAATCAATTGGTTTGTCGTCGATGTCTTCAATCACGACATCTTTCGAGTTGTTACGAGATTGAGTGCTTGAGCTTGGTGCGGCCGCGTTTCCACCATCGCTGCCGTTAGGGCCGTCAAGGAAGGTTACGTCGTTCGCTACCACTTCAACGCGGCTGCGCTTCTTACCAGTTTCTTTGTCATCCCAGCTATCCTGGCGAAGGCGGCCTTGTACGAGTACGCGGCGTCCCTTTGCAAGGTACTGCATCACGAGCTCACCAGTCTTTTCCCACGCGGTTACGTCGAAAAAGTCTGCTTGGTCGTCTTGGCCAGCGCGGTCGACGGCAATGCTAAAGCTAGCAATGGTCTTACCGGTGGTTGTTGTACGCTGTTCTGGGTCGCGTGTAAGGCGTCCCATAAGGATTACCTGGTTAATGCTTCGTGCCATGTTGTATACTCCCCTCTACTCTCGTTTAAAGCCTTAGGCTTCTTCTTTAGTGTCGTCTGAAGACTTTTCAGCCGCCTTCTTTGCTTGCTCTGCAAGTGCAGCGCGTCCCTTAGGGTCTACCTTTACCAAGAGGTAACGGAGGACTTCGTCGGTGATATTAAACGTGTTGCTAATCTTGAGTGGTGCGTCTGCTGGAAGTTCAACATCGATGTACACATACACTGCAAATTCTTCACGCTTAATTGCGTACTGGAGCTTCTTTTTACCCCAGTTGTCCTCGCGGACAATTTTTCCGCCTGCTGAGGTTACGATGTCGCGTACCTTCGCAAGTGGAGTTTCCAAATCTGCTTCGAGATCTGGGTGGATAAGAACGGTAAGTTCGTATTCCTTCACTAGTGTCTCCTTTTGGAATCCTGCTTTATAACCCTAGTGGGGCTAGTAGCAGATGCTTACCCTTTTTCCATTTGTCATCTCGCATATGAGAAATGACGGTAAGCTTGAGTTATTAACGGTGTTATTATACCCCAACTCACCCCTGTTTGCAAGTGATGACCCCTTTAGTATGGCAGACGATCCTGAGATTGTTTTAAAATCCCTACGACAGTTTTGTAAAGCAACTCCAGTTCTTCTTTTGTAATCTTCGATTCGCTCGCCAATTCCTCAATCAATGCGGAGCCGTCAATGATATTCTCGCCGATACTGTCGTACTCTCGCACCCCATATACCCTTCGTACATCCTTCTGCACCAGAATACCCCGCTGCTCATCAGTCCTAAACTGGAAAAGGTATTCCCGCTCGAGTTCACCAGACTTCATATATAATGCGGTCGTCAAATTTTGGTTTGGGCTACTCTGGTCATTTCCATCAAGAGAATATGGGCCCCAGGCGCTAATAGTAACGCTCTCTGGCGGATCGAGTGCACGTGCAATATATTCGTTAACAATGGGGTCATCAGGTGCTACATCAAAAGTAACACCCAGCCCACAATACTCGTCGTTTACATTATTTTCGCGATACGTCCTTCGCACTCCGCTGAGCAAAAGCTTGTCGACTTCTTGCATAAATAGGTACATCTGCACGTCGAGCTCAGGAAACTGTTCTTGGTTATTTTCTTTTTCGTTCATTTCTTTTCTCCAAAAAAAACGACCTCTTTCGAGGCCGATATAAAGTAATATATTTATGCACAATAGCTACACAGGCCTCACATGTGATGCACAAACGTGATGTAGTGTGTTGTTGATAAATATCATCGTATTTATAGTATAAAAGAATTTAGTCTAAGCGTCAACTAGGAATGCTTACCCCAGCTCTTCGTCATCAGCGTTTCCGCCACCCGTACCAAACACCTCATCAAGGCTCGATACAAGCACGTCACGAGGCCGTGCGCCATCCGCAGGGCCGATAATCCCCTGCTCTTCCATCTCTTCAATAAGGCGCGCTGCGCGGGCGTAGCCAACACGGAGGCGACGCTGCAGCAGGCTTGCAGATGCCTTGCCGCTATCAACTACTACGCGAACCGCGTCCATAAACATATCGTCGTGGCCATCACTGTTAGAATCAAAGTCCATCACTACACCACCCTTGCCATTAAGCTGGACTGGCTGGCTGACAACTTCGTCGTTGTACTGTGGAGGTGATTGCAAGCGAAGGTGGTCGGTAATCTTCATAACTTCTTCGTCGGTTACCCAGGCACCCTGAATACGCTTCGGCTTTGGCATTGCAGCCGTAAGCATCAGCATGTCACCCTGGCCAAGGAGCTTCTCGGCACCAATTTGGTCAAGAATAGTTCGTGAGTCAACCTGCGAAGCCACAGTAAAGGCAATACGGGCTGGGACGTTGGCCTTAATAAGACCAGTAATAACGTCGACAGATGGGCGTTGGGTCGCAAGTACCAAGTGAATACCGACAGCACGAGCCTTCTGCGCAAGGCGCACAATCAGCGCTTCTACGTCGCGGGCTGCAACCATCATCAGGTCGGCGAGCTCGTCGATCACAATCACAATGTACGGCATCGAACCGTCTTCATGCTGTTGCTCGTGGCCCTCTTCATCTTGAACAACAATTTTGGTCTTTCCGCTTTGGACCATACCGTTATACGTTTTAATGTCGCGCACCTTGTGTTCAGCCAAAAGCTTGTAACGGCGCTCCATCTCGTTTACCGCCCACTTCAGCGCGCTAATCGTCTTTTCAGGTTCGTTAATTACAGGCGTAATAAGGTGCGGAATATCCTCGTAAGGCGCCATTTCCACCTGCTTAGGGTCAACCAGAATCAGTTTCATTTCTGAAGGGCTGTTGCGGTATAGAAGGCTTGAGAGCAGCGTGTTAATCATGACCGACTTACCAGAGCCAGTCTGACCGGCGATAAGAAGGTGTGGCATCTTGTTGAGTTCACCCACTACGGCGTCACCAGCAATGTCTTTACCAATCGCAAAGCCAAGTGGCTCACCACTACCATTCCACTGCTTGCTCGTAAGAATCGAGTGAATACGTACATCGGCAGCTTTACGGTTCGGCACTTCAATACCAACCGCCTTTTGGCCAGGAATTGGCGCTTCCATGCGAAGGCTTTGCGCCGCGAGGTTAAGGGCGATGTTGGTTTCAAGCGCGGTAATTTTAGTCAGCTTTACGCCGCTTGGTGGACGAAGGGTGTACTGAGTCACCTTAGGGCCAATGTTGGCGCCTTCCATTTCAACCGAAATATTAAATTCAGCCAAAGTATCCTTAATCGTTTGTGCATTTGCCTGTACGTCACCGGCGTCAGCTGGAGACTGCTTCTTTTCAAGCAAATCGAGGCCTGGCGCTTTCCAGTTAGGGTCGCTGACGGCAACAAGTGCAGCTTGGTCTTCGGCGGCCTTATCTTTTTGAACACTATTCTTCAGTGAGCCGAGGTGTGGGCTCTTTTTCTTATCTTCCGCTGGGTCGAGGGTTGAGACACCCGCGTTCACTGTAAAGTCAGCCATTGCACCCTTCTTTGCAGGCGCATCAAGCGCTGCAGCATTACGCATCACCCTCACGTTCTCTTCTTGCTCGCTATTGTCGCGGCGCGAAAGACCCCAGAGCTTCTTAATGACCGTAATTGGTGAGGTGCGCGTAATAAAGAGTGCGGTCAAAAGAATCAGTACGATATAAATAAATACTGCCACACCCGCGTCAACAAGTTGGAGCATACCGCTGTTTACGGTGTCACCAATGAAGCCGCCGGTGGTTTTGCCTTCAGCTTTCAAAAGGCCGAACAGACCCGCCACCCATACAAGTTCGATAGCGGTTGCGAATTTCATAATGAACGGAATGCGGTTGTCTTCGGCGCGGAAGATTTCTACAGCAACGTAAATGAACACCACAGGCACGACGTACACGCCGTACCCAATTGTCGCCATAGTAGCCATATTGAGCCAATCAAGGACATCCCCACCGAGGCCAAACCAACCCAAAATAATAAGCAGCGAGAAGACAACAAGAAGGACAGCCCCTACCTGAGCCCAGAACCCATCCGGCAACACATGTTGCGGTGCGCTGCTTACCGGTGCTTTTTTGCGACTTGCGCTCTTTCGCTTCTTCTTTGCCATAATCTTTTTATATTATACGGGGTGAACCGCTTTTGGTAATAGATATATTATAGCAAAATTTACCACATTTTGCAAGAGGCTTATGGTTTGGCATGAAGGGTTGGCTTTGCCCACGAGAAATGGTTTACTGGAAAAGGACAATCCGTCCGGAAACGAAAGAAAGGAAGTGCCATGCGCACTACCCCGCATACGATCCCGGACTGTGACGTTCAGTTCGTGATAGGGCCTCGTGTCAATATCCTACGTATGAACAACAACGTGCTTCGCACCGTCTGTGACGGCGAGTACGAGGGCTGGTCTCCCCGACTGGTCCGACTGGCGTTCAAGCGTGAGATCTTCGACGCAAGAGGTATCGGGCTATGGAGCAAGATCTTCGAAGGTATCGAAGGAATTCCCATTCGCCTGAGCGACGAACTGCAGGCATCGTACAATGCCCTGCTGGATTCACATGCGCGCGTCACACTGACGCGGGTCAACTTCGATCGGAGAAATCTGTTCAAGCGCCCGCCCCTCTGGTCACGCATCAAGCTCACGCTCGTCCAGCCCACTACTCGTCGCCTCCGCTTCGAGCAGCCGGCTGCGACTGGACCTATCTCCATCTACAACGCGTCCATCGGTCGAATCGACCCGATTGCCGCCTGAGCCCCGCCTGTACATGCGTCGCAGCCCCCCCCAAACGAATAGGGACTCCGCATGTCGCGGGGCCCCTATTCGTTTTAAGCCAAAGTAATTTATGGATTGAGTACTTTTACAGGTACGAGCGAGTTTGTCATCGCACCGTTACCAAGTTGTCCGTAGACATTGCGGCCCCAACAGTAGGCGTTACCGTCAGTCGCCTGCGCACAGTAGAAGTCCGCACCGGCGGTAATGCTCCAAAGGTACTTACCTGCAAGTACACCCGTATCAACAACCGCTACTGGCGAGCTTGAGTTAGTTGTTGAGTTATTACCAAGCTGTCCATTTGAGTTATACCCCCAACAGTAAGCCTTACCTTCATCAGATAGTGCACAGGTTGAGTAAAGACCAGCTGCGATTGAAGTCATCTTCTTGCCGCCCAGCACACCTGTCGTACTGACTGCAACTGGACTCAGCGCGTTGGTAGTGGTGCCGTTCCCTACCGCACCATAAGGATTGCGACCCCAACAGTAGGCTTTCGCATCAGAGGCAATCGCACACGTTTGGTCGTAAAGCGAGACCTTGCGAATCGTCTTACCTGAAAGCGCGCCACTTGTTGAAACTGGTGTTGCAGAATTAGTTGAAGTGGTCGAGCCATTTCCAAGCTGACCATACGCATTGTTTCCCCAACAATACAGTTGGTTACTCGTATCGATAGCACAGCCGTTATAAGGCCCACCTACAATATCACGAAGACTCAAGCCAGAAAGTGAGCCGGCATTAACCGCAACGGGTGTTGAGCGGTTTGCAGTAGTGCCGTCACCAATATTGCCACTTGAGTTAATACCCCAGCAGGACGCCGAGTAGTCTAAGGTAACCGTACAGCTATGCCAGGTTCCCGATGAAACAATAATATTCTTTTTGTTCAGTAGTACACCCGCGTCATTCACGCGCACTGGTACATTCGAATCAGCGAGTGTTGCGTCATTACCTAGTTGCCCATAGGTGTCTTGGCCCCAACAATACACCTGATAGCTCGTATCAGTCGCACACGACCCATATCCTGCTCCCGAAAGGCGATAAATCGGACGGTTGCCGATCGCACCATTCGCAGTAATTGGCAGTGGCGTACCACTATTTGTTGCGCTCCCATTACCACCCTGCGAGTTGTCGCGTGCACCCCAACAGTACGCCTTGTTGTCGTACGAGACACCACAGGTGTGGTATGAACCAGCCACGACGCGCTTCCAGCCACTTGTAATAGCAGCCGCATAGGCATCATCTGATGGCACGGTGTTTGTACACACGCCTGCCTTCGACTCGACCGTATAGGCGCTGTCGGCGTTATTAAGGTTGCCTTGCGTATTGAAGACGCGGACACACCAATCCTTACCGTCGTCCGACACAGACACATCGGCCTGATTGCCTTCACTTACTTTAATATCGAGTCCGTCTGGAGCTGGATTGCTCGAAGACCATGCGGTGTACGTTGAGCCGTGCTTTGTGCCGTACAACCCCAGTGCGTCGCGAATCGCGCTTCCGTCACTTTTCACTGATGTGTCATGCGCATTCTTCGTGACAAGCCCATAGGCCACTAATACTACTGCGGCCAAAATCGCAATCACCACCACAACGATGATGAGCTCAACGACCGTAAACCCTTTTCGTGAACTCCCTACCCTCTTCATATACCCCTAGTATACGAAAACACCAGGTCTTTTCCAACCTGGTGCATATTCGTGTATTAAAAACTAGTAGCCGCGTGCGTCGGTGCGCTGCTTTGGCTCGGTTGCTTCGCTGTCTGGGACAACTGGCGCCGGGAAATTCTTGGGCGCCGGGCGCTTGAATTGGCGGTTTCCACCTTGGCCACGGTTCTGGCCTTTCGGCTGGCCTTCGCCGTTTTGACCACGGTTATCGCCACGACCTTCACGGTTTTGGTCACTATTTTGTGGCTTTCCACCACCACCAATTTCGTTGATCACAGGGATCACGATTGGGGTGCGGCGCGTTTGGTCGTAGAGCACGTGCGTCAGTTCGTCCTTAATTTCCTTCTTCACAACGTCCAGATCAACCTTGCGACCATTAAAGGTGCGGGCAACTTTTTGCTTCAAGTACTGGCGAATGATACCCATGAGCTCTTCACTGTCGCGCAGGTAAATAAATCCGCGACTAATGATATCAGGGCTGGTCATAAGGCGACCACTTCCCTTTTGTACGGTAAGTACAACCACGAAGATGCCTTCGTTGCTCATGTGAATACGGTCTTTAAGGACCACTTCTGAAACGATCTCACCAGAGTCGTCGTACATGATACCGCCCACTGGTACGCGACCGGCTTTCTTGGCGAGACCTTGGCTAATTTCGATTACGTCACCAGAGTCACATACGAAAATGTTTTCGCGTGGAATCGCGGCTTCTTTCTGTGCAAGTTCAGCATTGTGGACAAGCATGTGGAATTCACCGTGGATTGGCATGTAGAACTTAGGGTTCAGTGCGTTAATAAGCTTCACGTGGTCGTCGTAGTAGCCGTGACCTGAAAGGTGAAGTGGACCAATACCGGTAAGGTGTGTCTTACCGTTTTGAATCACACCACTGCCTTCGCGCATGAGGCCATCAACAGTACGAGTCACGTACTTTTCATTACCAGGAATTGGGTTTGAGCTAAAGACGATTTGGTCTGAGTTCTTAATCTTAATGAACTTGTGTGAACCATTCGCCATACGGTTAAGCACGGCGCTAAATTCACCCTGTGAACCAGTACAAATGATGGTCACCTTACTGTCTGGAAGCTTTACGATATCTTCCATCTTCACGATCACGTCCTTAGGAACGGTAATTGTACCAGTGCGAAGGGCAACTTCAACGTTTTGGATCATACTGTACCCCGCAAAGGCAACCTTACGGCCGTGCGCCTTCGCTTCGTTCAGAATGATTTGCATACGGTGAATCTGGCTACTGAAGGCACTAATAATCAGACGACTATTAGGATACTTCTCCATTACCTGACCCATACTGGCTTGAATTTCAAACTCACCGTGGGTGTGGGTACCATCTGATTCACAGTTGGTAGATTCGTTCATAAGAAGGGTAATACCCTCTTTGGTTGCGATTTCAGTCAGGCGTTCAAGGTCGAACTTTACACCGTCAACTGGGTTTTCTTCGAAGCGCCAGTCACCAGTGTCAACCAAGACACCTTCTGGTGTGCGCACAACGACTGCCGTTGCGTCTGGAATTGAGTGGTTCACGCGTACGAGTTCGATGCTGAAGTTATCACCAAGGAATACTTGTTCGTGCGCTTCTGGGTCCATGACATGGTAGTCAGGTGCGTACTCAGTGGTCGCCTCTTCCATGTTCTTTTGAACCATGGCGAGGGTAAACTTCGAACCGTAGACCGGTGCAGGAAGTTGGTGAAGCAAGTGACGAACCGCACCGATGTGGTCAAGGTGTCCGTGCGTAAACACGATACCGCGGATCTTGTGCTTGTTTTCAAGCAAGTAGCTGATGTCCGGCACGATGTAGTTAATACCCGGGTAGTCTGAGCCTGGGAAAAGAAATCCCATGTCGATCACAATGATGTCGTTATCGTATTCGATCGCCATCATGTTCTTACCAATACCCATTTCACCAAGACCACCGATTGGAATCACGCGAAGGCGTGGACCAGGGGTACGTGGCTGCTTCTTTTGGTCGGCAATGCTAAATTGACGTCCGTTGTAGCCGTTAAACATCGACTTGTTTACAGGTACGTTAATGAGGTGCTGTGAGGCACGCGCATTGACGTCGTCGCTGGTGCGACGTTGTGCGCGAAACACTTCTCCCCTACGGGTCTGAGTGTTTGCGAGCACGGTGTTATTTTGTTTAGGTCGCTGATTGTTACCGCGCGGCTGTTTTGCCGCGTCGTCAGCTTGTGGGGTTGCGAGTCTTCGTCCTCCCATAATGTTGTTGTTTCTCCTTTTTGTTCAAAGAGTTCTCCCAGGCGACTTTCTTTTAATCCGACTGGTGAGCTTTCTTTTGGTTAACAATTAATGATTTCTGATATAAGGGTGGGGTTTTACGGGCTGTAGCCTTAACTACGTGACAGAATTCCCCTTTGAAAGTAGTCTTATTATAGCAAACTGACCCCTAAAAG
The DNA here is from genome assembly GCA_001897295.1 of Candidatus Saccharibacteria bacterium 49-20. GTDB lineage: Bacteria > Patescibacteriota > Saccharimonadia > Saccharimonadales > Saccharimonadaceae > Microsaccharimonas. Next base: position 704,842 of record MKSN01000001.1, read on the forward strand.
TCAATCACTCACCTTAGGTAAGCCTATCGATCTCCTCTTTCAGAAGCTTGAAATCATCTCTAAATACCTGGCGACCATTCTTGATAAACCTTAGCGCCGATGGGTGCAAAAGCGGCATCAAAGGCAACGCCTGCTGTCCTAGCTGCACCCGTTGAAGCTGACCGTGGATCGTTTTAATTTTCCCCTCTGGCACGAAGTGGCCCAGGCTGATGCGTCCAAATGTCACGAGCAGTCGAGGCTTCACAATCTGAAGCTCGCTCTCGAGATGTGGCGCAAACTCCGCAATTTCCTCGGGTGATGGGTCACGGTTCTCTGGTGGTCGATACTTTACGATGTTTGTAATATAGAAATCATCACGATTCATACCGAGTTCGCCAAATACCGTGTTTACAAACTTACCGGCCGCGCCCACAAACGGCTTTCCCTGTAAGTCCTCTTCTTCCCCGGGGGCCTCGCCAATAAACACGACATCTGCATCGTAGTTGCCCGTACCCATCACAAGGTGCGTAGCGTTCGACTCATTTTTGAGCGCAAGACCAACACCCCCGTCCAGCATATGTTGAGCGAGGGTGTTAAGTTGGTCCTTAGTGGTGGGGTTCATACCCCGACTATACTATGATTTTTGCTTTTCGGTAAGGAAGTCGCCGAGAGCCTTCGCGCTATCCTTGACGCTCATTTCGTCGTCACGCTTCTCAAGTGAGTCGCTGAGGGTGCTTGATGCTTCGCTAATCTTCTTTTGTACCGCGCTCATTTGGTCACGAAGGGCCTTGTACTGTTCGTACTGACTACCGAAAGGATTCGTAAGTGCAGCACTCTTTTCGTAAATAGTTGCGTATTCGCCGTATGAAGTTCCGATTGTGCTAATGAAAGTCTTCATTTCTGCATTTGGAATGTCCGTTACACCCTGGAGCTCACTTGAACAAGCCTTAAGGGCTGCGACGCGGCCTGCAGTGTCAGTAGCGTCGCTAATCTTACCGCAAGTTGCCATCGCTGGGCGAAGGTTCTTCACAGAGTTAATAAGCTCTGTTGCATATACGAGGTATGCTTTTACCTTGTCATTAAATGGACCATAGAGCTTTGCGCCCTCACCTACACGAACGGCCTTCATCTTTGAAAGCGCTTCGTTTTCGGTCTTGATTTCCGCGATTGAATCTTCGGCTTCTTTCACTGCTTCGTTGAATTCTGCATCGTCATCGCCACTAATTGAGTAACTGACGGACGAGACGTCGCCGGTAAGCCCTGCAGAAGCAACGCTTACTTTATTGTACTGACGGGTTGCTTCTTGGTAGTCTTGCTTCGATACAGAAGTAAGCATGAAGTACGCAACCACACCAATAATGGCAAGAAGTACTGCACCACCCACGATCGCAGCGATAAGAACGATCTTGTTCTTAGAGCCTGGAGCCTGTGGAGCTGGAGTTGGTGCGAACCCAGGTGCCTGTGGGGCGGCTGGAGCTTCTGGAGTTCCTGCGGCTGCAAAAAGGTTTGGCGCAGCTGGCGCAGGTGGTGTGACTGGGGCAACTGGGGCTTCCGGAGCAACCGGTGTAGTTGGTGCAGCTGGTTCAACCGGCGCTGGAGCCTCTGGGGCAACCGGCGCTTCTGGCGCGGCAGGTGCAGCCGGTGCTGGCGCAGGGGTTGTGTCAAGTGGCTGTGGTGCTGGTGGTGTATCACCTACAGGTGGCACATTGTTTGGATTGGTCGCATTTGGATCCATCTATATACTCCTAAAAATAAACTTAAGCTGTTTTTTAGTATACAGGAGTATAAGCGGGTTGCCAAAAGTGGCTAAAAGACCCGAGATTTTGCCTCAAGATAGTCGTGCAGCGCCTTTGCGCTATCAGTAGCAAGGACTGCAGTTCGACGCTGCTGAACATTCTTCGTAAAGGTCGAGCTCGCGGTCGAGAAGTCTTCAAGGACAGCTTCTCGTTGGGTGCTTAACGCGGCGTATTCGGCGCTATTCGTGTCAGCAATTACCGCCATTTGGTCTAGGATGGTCGCGAGTTCGTCGTACTTTGCTGCGAATGCTGTTGCTAGCTGCGCGTAGTCTTCGTCGGGGGCGTCGCTCACCGCCTGCATCTCAACCGCACAAGCACGGACAACCGCCGCACCTTCGGCATTCGCCTTTACAGTTTGCATCTCGGTTGAACACTTGCGAAGCACGGGCTGGAGCTTCTCCATCGAATCAATGACATTCGTATTGTACGCAATAAAGCGCTTCAGGTCTTCGTTGTAGGCGTCATAAAGGGCCTTCCCCTCGCCTTCTTTCAGAACCGACTCATCACCAAGTGCCTCATTCTCTTTTTCGAGTGACACAAAGGCAGCCCGTACCGCAGTAATGCCCTGTGCAAACTCTTCATCGGTCGCCTCACTGGCGTTGAGGGAAATATTTGTGCGACCAAGCGCGTTATCAACATTTTGGAACTGTGCCTGTGCGTCGCGGTATGGTTGGCGAGCTGGCGTCACAAGAATACCATACACAAGCAGCCCACAAATAATCGCCAAGGCAGCAGCAATACTACCAATCAAGGTTTTCTTTGAAGATAAGACTCCAGACATACTTTACCTAGTGTACAGGATGCCGCCTTAAAGTTGCACCACTTCGCCGCTAAGCTGTTTTCGGAAATGCGTATCGTGAGAGATGTACAAAATAGCACCCGCATAACTCTGCAGGGCGTTTTCGAGCTCCTCGATACTTGGAAGATCAAGGTGGTTCGTCGGCTCGTCGAGTACGAGCAGCGACGGGCTATCGGCCAGCATATCAATAAGCTGCAGGCGGGCCTTTTGGCCACCGCTAAGCTGCTTCACCGGAATACTCGCGTCACCCTGGCTAAACAGGTAGTCAGCCATAAGCTGGCGCACCTTTGTGTCACCTACTTTAAGGCCACGCGAGAGGAAAATATGTTCAATCGCCTCGGCAAGCGTCTTATCAAGAATCTCCGTTGGCGTCTCTTGTTCGTACACACCGACGCGAATCTTCTTATCAACATCGATCACACCATCAAAGCTTTTAGCACTGAACGACTTTCCTTGCGCGGTCGCAAGAAGTGTTTTTACGAGCGTCGACTTACCCGCCCCGTTACGGCCACGCAGTTCGACAACCTCGCCTTCACGAATTTGGAAGGAAATATCTTTAAAGAGTGGCGTGTCATAGCCAAGCGAAAGCCCAGTGATATTCACAAGAAGACGACTATAGCCTTCTTCCCCATTCACGCCGTGAAGCTTAATGTTCTTTGCCTTATACTTCTGATATTGCTCACCCGTTTTGAGGCCCATATCTTGGACCGATTCGCGGTCTACCCAGAATGTCGGCTTCTCGGTCTTTTCAAGCTTCGCAAGCTCGGCGCGCGACTGCTCTTCGAGGCGCTTAAAGCGCTGAATTGTACTCGGTGAACGAGATTTTTCCTTATAGCGTTGGTACTCAAGTACCTTAGCTTTTAGGTTCACGATCCGGCGCTGCGTCAGTTCATACTCGTTCATCATCGAACCAGTGCTTGATGAGTTTTGGCGCAAGTAATCAGTATAATTACCCTTGTAGCTAAGGATTTTCTGGTCTTTTACCTCAAGAATACGATCAACTTTTTCGAGTACATCACGGTCGTGCGAAATCACAATCATCGCATCGTTTGCAGACGACATCCATTGAAGAAACTTGTCTTTCGCGACGTAGTCCATGTGGTTGGTTGGCTCGTCGACAAGCGCGAGTTGCGCCTTCGAAAGCATTACCTTTGCAACTTCAATCAGGCGCTTTTGACCACCTGACAGTTCGCCGAGTGTCGAGTTGATACGGTCGCCCAGTTGGAATGAGTCGAGCACCTTCTCCACTTCATTCTCAATCGTGTAGTAGCCAAGCGCGTCAAACTGTTCGAGCGCTTCGGAATACTCGTTAATGAGGTGCATCTTGTCGCCCATGATCAACGGATGGTTTTCAAGGATATGCTTTAGCTTGGCATACTTCGGAAGGTCTTGAAGAATATACTCGAGCACCGGCATATCCTCGAAGCCGTGATGCTCTTGGCGGGTTGCCACCATGTGCACCCCCTTACTAAGCTGCAATTCACCCTGGAAGTCGTTATCTTCACCCGCGAGAATACGGAAAAGAGTTGTCTTACCCTCACCATTACGGCCAATCAGCCCCACCTTTTCACCGTCCTCAACAAAAAACGAGGTGCCGTTAAAAAGGCTTTTGTCGCCAAAGGATTTTTCGCTGATGGTCGCAGTGATAATCATACAGTGTCCTATTATACCCTGTTATCTTAGATAATAACAGAGGTGGAATATTGATATATTATATAACTTATGTTATAATATACATAAGCTTATGTTCCTGCATCCGCAGTGAGCGAAGTCCGAGAGAAAGGAAGGCCATGGCCTCCACCTCACCCGCACCTTTCCCGTACCGCGACGCCAGAAGCACTCACCTTCACGTTCGCCAGATGCACGAAAACGTCGGCAACTTCCCCTACTTCGAAGAAGAGGGGTCGCTGCCCGTCATCGACGCCGACACGTACTCTGCATGGCGGCGCCTGGAGTTGCTATTCCCCGACGCCAACACCGTGGAGACAGGGCATCCCTTCGGAATACCTGCTCGTATGGAATTCTTCTGGGACCCCAGCTACGACAGTCGGGGTGTGACGTTCTTCGACGACAAGGGTCACCTCATCGTCCACGTCCTGCACGCCCTACTGGGCTACGGCGGCTCCGGACCGATGTTCAGCAAGCAGATCATGCTGCATCTCGGCGTCTCGGAAACGATGTTCCAGGACATCCAGTCCGCACTCTGGGATCAGCGGCCCTACAAGGTCGTCCTCTCCCGCGAGCGTCACGACATCGTCGATGAGGACGTCGAGTTCGTCGCTCCTGGCTCTGGCATTCTGCCGAGCTGGGAGTGGTGGCGCGTGCTCTGATCCACACTCATCGGGAAAGGTAAGGCCCGCGAGATTCGTCTCGCGGGCCTTCCTCCTTTTTATACGACTAACTATTCACGGTTTGCTTCTTTAATAGAAAGACTCAAACGACCCTTTTCATCAATCGCCACAAGCTTCACCTTCACGATTTGGCCTTCAGTAAGCACATCTTCAACCTTTTCGACGCGTTCGTCAGAAAGTTGTGAGATGTGAACCATACCGTCGGTTCCAGGAAGGATATTCACAAATGCACCGAAGTCTTTAATAGTCACAACCTTACCTTCGTAGATAGTACCTACTTCAGGTTCAGTCGTAAGACCCTTAATCCATTCGATTGCGCGTGCAATGCCCTCTGCATCTGAGCCAGCCACAGTAATGAGACCGTCTTCCTTGATGTCGATTTCAGCACCGGTTTCCGAAGTAATCTTGTTAATCACTTCTCCACCCTTACCAATGACTGCACCAATCTTTTCTGGGTTGATCTTAATCTTCTCGATACGTGGCGCGTATGGGCTGAGCTCCTTGCGTGGTTCAGCGAGTGTCGCGAGCATACTTTCAAGAATGTGCGCACGGCCCTTCTTTGCAGTCATGATTGCTTCTTTAAGAATTTCAACTGGGAGTCCGTGGACCTTCATGTCCATTTGGAGTGCAGTAATACCTGCAGCGGTACCGGCAGACTTGAAGTCCATGTCACCGGCGAAGTCTTCAGCGTCAGCGATGTCGCTCAGAATGTTTGGCGTGTCGCCGTCCATAATAAGCCCCATTGCGATACCAGATACAGGCGCCTTAATTGGCACACCCGCGTCCATAAGCGCAAGACAGCTAGAACACGTTGCGGCCATTGAAGTTGAACCGTTTTGACTCATGATTTCCGTCACGCTACGAATGGCGTATGGGAAGTCTTCAACATCAGGAAGCACTGGAAGAAGCGCACGCTCTGCAAGATAGCCGTGACCAATTTCGCGGCGACCTGGACCACCGAGGCGCTGTACTTCACCTACTGTGTAGCCTGGTGCGTTGTAGTGGTGCATGTAGCGACGCTCGCCATCGTTGATTTCCATTGTGTCAACGAGTTGTGCGTAGCTAAGTGGCGCGAGGGTTACGACATTAAGGCCCTGGGTCATACCACGAGTAAAGAGTGCTGAGCCGTGTACGCGTGGGAGGACGCCTACTTCGCTTGAAAGTGGACGAATCTCATCGAATGCGCGACCGTCTGGGCGAACCTTGTGCTCAACAATACCCTTGCGGACATCTTTATGAACTGCAGCCGTAAAGGCCTCGTCGTACTTATCGCGTGGATAGGTAGCGCCTTCGTTCTCCGCTTCGTACTTAGCGGCGGTTTCTTCGTGGAAAGCCCAGCGAAGCTGGTTGATAAGCTCATTGCGTTCTGGGTATGGCTTGCGAATTGCTTCACCAAGCTTGCCATCTACCCATGCGTCAGCTGCTTCTTGAAGCGCTGGGTCTGGGAGTACCAATCTGTATTCTTGTGCAACTGGTGCGATCTTTTCAGCAAGCTCTTTTTGAAGCGCGATTGCTGGTTGGTAGTGTTCGTAGGCCCATGCGAGTGCATCGGCAACCACTTCTTCTGGCACTTGGTCGGCACCAGCTTCCACCATGGTAATACCACTTTCAATACCTGCGACTACAAGGTCGAGATCTGAGGCTTCACGCTCTTCAGGTGAGAGGAATGCTTTGAATTCGCCGTTCACGCGACCCACGCGAAGACCCGCAACCGGACCATCGAATGGTGTACCGGTAAGCATAAGAGCCGCAGAGGCTGCAATCATTGCCGGCATGTCTGGGCGGAATGATGGGTCGAGGCTGAGCACACTTGCGACAACCTGCACTTCTTGGCGGTACCCCTTAGGGAACAACGGACGGATTGGGCGGTCAATCAAACGACCGATAAGAATCGCCTCGTCAGATGGACGGCCTTCACGCTTAATGAAGCGGCTGCCGCTAATTTTGCCAGCTGCATAAAATTTTTCTTCATAGTCGATACTGAGCGGGAAGTAATCGAGTACTACTGGGCGCGTCCCAACGGTTGCTGAACCAAGCACAACGGTGTCGCCGTACTTTACGAGTACAGAACCAGTGGTGCGAAAGCCTACGCGGTTTACTTCCAATGTTAATGGACGACCTTCGAACTCGGTCGTCACGCTAATAATGTCCTTGCCATACGGATTGATTGTTGGCATTGAACCTCCTTATTTTTAGTCCCACTTCTTTCTTTAAAGCGAGTAAGTAACGGGTACAGTGTTTCGATAGAATCGAAGCGCTCTATCCTGCACTTATTCGCATGTGGGATATACCTATTATAGCATAGTCACAACAGTAGTAGACTTGACTTTTTATACTGTTTATGGTAATTTGATTTTATACAATTCAAAAACAAACACGAGGCACCTTACACTATGGGCGAACAAGATCCTTTCGAAGCAAGAGCAGCGCACGCAAAGCAAGTTGTAGACCGCATCAGAAGCGCCACGCCCGAAGAGCGCGCAGCAAACCTTGAAGCGGGTATTCATGACATGGCAGAGGACCTTTACAGTAGGTTGCGCCTAGAGCACGACATTCAGATGTACAATGCCCGAAGACAAAGACTCGCCGCCACAGCAACGAGTCACCTTGTCGACAGGGTTCAGTAGTCCTTAACCGTTTCGCGGAATCGCCACAAGATCGATATCAAACACGAGGTCGCTATTTGCAGGGATGTTCCTTGAAGGGCTTGAGGCGCCGTATGCCATCTCTGCAGGGATAATCAGACGACGAGTACCACCAATTTTCATACCAGGAACACCGTGCGTCCAGCCCTTAATAACCTGGTCGAGACCAAAGGTGATCGCGTCACCAAAGTCGTGACTACTTTGGAAAATAATACCGTTCTTCACTAGTGCGCCGGTGTAGTGTGCAGTAATAGTTGCACCCGGCTTCACTTCTTCGCCAGCTCCTACTTCTACATCGATAATTTCAAGTTCTTTTACTTCGTCGCGCGGGTCAAAGCCGTGCAGTTTTGTACCTTCGTAGGCCATAGTTTCTCCTTGGTTCTTTATTCTATTTTACCAAAGTATTCCCTAGGGCACCCTCCCCTGCTATACTTTCCCTACTATGACCTGCGGGTCCTCTACGCGTCGACGTTCGGACGAGCCGAACCACTAACGCTCACCTACATAACAATTACAAGGAGAGCAACAACATGAGCACACGTCGTACAAACGTGAGGGGTATTATTTATCGTGACGGACAACTCCTCGTCACAAAGTTTCGCCAGGAGGACAATTCGGAGAGTGAACACTGGGGTACTTTCGGGGGCGGGCTTGATATTGGCGAGTCGATTCTCGAAGGACTTCACCGCGAGATGATTGAAGAGACAGGCATTGCACCGAAGATTGGTCGCCTACTCTTTATTCAGCAGTTTTATGATGGCGAGAAAGAACAGTTCGAGCTTTTCTTTCACATCGAAAACCCAGAGGACTACGAAGCGATTAGCCTTGAGAGTACTTCGCACGGACTTCTCGAACTCACGCGCAGTGAATTCGTAGACCCAAAGAAGAGTTTCGTTTTGCCGGCATTTTTAAGCAACATTGATATCGAATCATACATCAATGGCACGCTTCCAGTGCACATCTATAGCGAACTTTAGACAGACTTCACATCGCGGCGCGGGAAGAATAATAGCGCAATGAAAAGCGACACAAGAATCACGACCCCGTAAAATACCGCGTTCCCCCATTCCACCGTGCCGTGGGCGATTTCTACCGCTGGGAAATAGTGGAAAAACGAAAGTTTTTCGTATGGCTCAAGCCAATCTACAGCCTGCGCGAAGGTACTGAGTAAGAAGCTGCCAATAGCCAAGATAATCGCCACACCGGTAGTAATTGCACGCTTACCCGTCGAAAGCCCGATTGCGAAAATAAGGCTCGCCAGCGCCGTCACAAGTAGCCATGTAAATAGGCCGAGTCGTACGAGGACCATCTGATCAACCGACTCACCAATCGTCAGAAGCCCAACTTCTACACCAATTATTGGTGCGAGTGAAGCTACGAAACAGATGATAACGATTGAAAACCACTTCGCAAGAATAATCTTTCGACGACTCACAGGTAATGCAATCAATGTGCGCAATTGCCCCTTATCCTCCTCTCCGACCGTCAGGCCAATCGCAAGCAAGATAGAAAGGATACTGATAAAGATCGGCAAGCGAATATCAAAGACCTGGCTGCCAATGTAGCCCGGAAGTTCTTTCCAATCTTGCAAATCGCCCACTAAGCCTTGTAGCGCAGGAGGTAGGCTATCAAGGAGTCCGTCAATTTGCCCACCGCTAAAAGATGGAAAGAACGAGGTCATCACAAAACCAAGGAATCCAATACCAATCGCCCACCCAAGAATGAAATACCGCTTATCGCGCAGGGTCTTAAAAAATAGATTAAACATTTTCAGACTCCTCTTCTTGGTACAAATCTTCAAAAGCCGCTTCAGCACTATGATCGGTAATTGTCACGTCCAATAGGTGCGGCAGCGTGCCGAGCCATTCTTGCAGACGGATTGCCTTCTCCTTATAGATAAACTCAAGAACATAGCCTTCGGTCTGCTTGTGCGCCTCGACCATCTCGGCGGCTCTCGGTGCGGTCACCCTCTCTTTTGTCATCACGCGCACCAACTTACCCGCTTGGGTCTCGAGATCTGAAGTCGGGATATCTTTGACGAGCTTGCCGTTTTTAATGAGCAAGATGCGCGTACACACATCCGTCACTTCGTTTAGGTAGTGCGACGACATAAAGATAGTTGCGCCGTTTTCAGAGGCCTCCCGCACCAACTCAATGAAGTGCTGCTGCATCAGTGGGTCGAGTCCGCTACTCGGCTCGTCAAGAATAATGAGTTCAGGCTCGGTCATAAAGGCAGAAATGAGGGCAATTTTTTGCTTATTACCCCTTGAAAGTGTGTTCAGTTTTTTATCGAGCTGCGGATCAAAGCGAGTCACCAAACTTTTAAATAGTTCAGTATTAGTTGATACCCCATACGAGCGAGCCACAAACCGTAGATACTGCGCGCCGGTCATACCGTCAAACAAGCTCATATCACCCGTCGCAAAACCAATGCGACGATGGCTATGGTGCGCATTCGGCAGCGTCACCCGTTCACCAAAAAGCTCTACCTCACCACCCGATGGGTGCTGAAAGCCAAGTAGCATATTAATAGTAGTGGATTTCCCTGCGCCGTTCAGGCCAACAAACCCGATCACTTCTCCCTTATGTACAGAGAATGACACATCGTCGACTGCGGCATAGTTGCCGTATCGTTTAGAAAGATTCTTTGTTGCAATAATAGCGGTCATGCTTCTAGTATAGCGCCGCCAAATAAAAAAAGAACTTCGCTTATTTGCGAAGTCCTAGTTTTGCAACGACAGCTTTGTAAGCTTCGAAGTCTTTTGCCTCTAAGTACTTTAGAAGGCGCTTGCGGCGTCCAACCATCTGCACGAGGCCGCGACGAGCCATGTGGTCGTGCTTGTTGAGCTTAAGGTGCTCGGTTACCTCTTTAATACGCACAGTAAGTACTGACACTTGAGCTTGTGGGCTTCCAACGTCAGTTTTGTGCGTTTGCGTCAGGGCGAATGCCTGTGCTTTGTTCTCTGCAGTAATCATCAGGTGTGTACTATAGCAGAAATTTCCACAGGTTTCAAGAGGTACTACGCAAAGGAATTCCAAAATGCTCTTGCTTTGCAAAAAAGCGGCGTATACTAATGCTCAAGAAGATTGATCAGGGCAAATCAATGTCAGAAATATACACACACGAACCCCAGCGTCATATTATCGACTACCCCCACTTGGTAGATACTGCCCAGCTGAGCGCCGCGCGCCTGCTCGATATCGACAAGTCCCTCGATTCCGACACATTTGCGGAAGTACTGGCTCACCATAAGCCCGAAGATCACGAACGAATCATGCAACAAGTTGGTGTACGATTCGACGATGCACTTATTAGTTTTGTGACTGCATCTATTATTGGACGCCGAAACCAAGATGTGGTCATTCTAGCGGACGCATCCGAAGGTTTTGACGGTCACCTGCCGTGGGAGCCGCGCTTAACCGCACATGTAGAGAACCTGAAAAATCACGGCCATCTTCAGACGGTAAATGTATGGGTAGAGCGTTTCTCAACCGATGACCAGGACATCCAAGCCCTTACCGAAACCGCACGCGAACTTGCTGTCGAAACCACACCGGAATATCATCCTGCTTAAGCATTGACTTTTTATCTGTTAAGTGGTATAATTCAACCGTTATGGAACTGCTGAGGTTTCCTTCGCGCGGAGGGTTCTCCGTACGAAGTGTTTTTATTTTTGCCCTAACCGTTATTATCACGGCCCTATTATGGGCAACCTTCGCAAGCACCCCTACTCACGCGGCTGACGCCCAGTGGAATGGTGCATCTCTTCAATACAACGGCAACCAATACCTTTCATATGGCACCGCTCAAACTGGCGATAGCATCGGGCTTCCAGCCGGAACCGACTTCTACGCCTATATCCCAGCTGCACCTTCGACACCCGCAACCGGCCCAGCAACGCAAAAGGCGTACGTCATTTACTTTGCACCAGGCGCATCGCCTCCAAGCGAAGCCAACGCAACCTACGTTGAGTACACTTACGACCCAAGCACGAAGACTTTCTCTAACCCAACCAACTCAACCGCCATCACCGTTGACACCAACTCTGCCGCCTCAACAGGTACCGCCTGTGCGATTGAAGGCATCGGTTGGATTGCTTGTCCTGCGATGACTTGGCTTGCAAACGGTATGGACAGCGTCTTCGACCTGATTGCCGACTTTATGGAAGTGCAACCGCTTCAAACTGGTAACACCCAGGGAAGCCTCTACCAGTCATGGAACATGGTGCGAAGTATTGCGAATATCGCCTTCATCATCGTATTCATTATTATTATCTACTCACAGCTCACCAATATTGGTGTGACGAGCTATGGACTCAAGAAGCTTATTCCTCGCCTCATCATCGCAGCCGTGGCCGTCAACATCTCGTACTACATCGCGGCGATTGCGGTCGACATCTCGAACATCCTCGGCTACTCGCTCCAGGACCTTCTTATGGGTATGCAGCGCGAAGTGGTCGCCAATGGTGTTGTTGATCCAAACGCCCAAGCCGATATTAATAGCGGCCTCAGTTGGGGTGCCTTTACTGCCTTCATTATTTCAGGTGGTACTGCCGTCGTTGCAGGAACCGCAGGACTCCTTATTGCCTCTGGTGGTACGATTACCGCGATTGCTTTCCTCCTCCTCCCAACTCTCCTCGGGCTCATCCTTGCACTCCTCGTGGTATTCCTTATCCTCGCAGCGCGCCAGGCAATCATCATTATCTTGGTGATTATCGCGCCGCTTGCTATCGTTGCCTACCTACTGCCAAACACCGAAAAGTGGTTCGACAAATGGCGCGGCCTCTTTATGACCATGCTGATTTTCTTCCCAGCTTTCGCAGTTGTATTTGGTGGCGCGCAGCTCGCAGGTTCAATCATTATTAAGAACGCCGACTCAGTCACGATGCAGCTACTTGGTATGACCGTACAGATTGCTCCACTTGTCATTACCCCAATCCTGTTGAAGTTCAGTGGGTCACTCCTTGGCAACATTGCACGCATTGTTAACAACCCAAACAAGGGGCTTATCGACCGTACCCGCAACTGGTCAAACGCGCGCGCCGACTGGCACAAGAAGCGCGGTACTGGTGGGCTCGACCGCAAAGGTAATCCTATTAACGCAGTCGACAAGAACGGCAACCCAATTGTGGGCGGCCTTGGTCGCAGGAACTTCGCACGCCGCTCTGCGCGCTACCTCGACGGACGTACTCGCCGTCTTGCTGATCGCACCGCAAACGCCGAGACCGCAACAGCAAATGCCTACGAAAACGGCAAGCTCTACGCCAAGACTGACCGCAAGGGCAATGTCCGCTACGACATGGCGCTTCAAAAGGCTGCCATTAAGTCCGACCAAGAGGCCACCCACAACCGACATGGCGCTCACGTTGAGCACGCCAAGACGCACCGTGGCTCTATGATGTACGACCGCGCAATTACCGAGGAGTCTACTAAAGAACTCTTTACTGCTGCCCAAAACGACACCGCGGCACACTTCAACCGTGAACGTATCATTGGTGGCACCGCACTTAACCGAAGCTCACGACAGATCGAGCTCAGTAAGATGCGCCTCGACATCTCAGATAACGACAAGCAAATCTACTTCACTGAAGAGCGTATGCGTACCGGTACGCAGCTTAATGCACTCGTCGATACCTTTGAATCTTCGAAGCTTCACCTTGAAGGCAGCCAACAACGCTACACTGCGCGTGTTGATACTATGAAGACCGACCCAAGCAACGCCCTCTACCTTGCGTCACAAGTTGCACAGGCAGGCAAGGACCACGCTGAGGCGGCACAAAACCGTGTCCAGGCTATGTTCGATGACCTTCGCAAGACCGAGCGCGCTCCTGGCGACCCTACGCCTAACGTTCTCAACGTTGCAGCGCGCGACCTTGTCAGCAGTAAGGTCATTGCTGAGCGTGGCCAAGCTGAATTTACCGAATACATCAGTACCCTTAAGTCTACCCAAGGCACTACCCTTCACCGTCAAGTGGTGGATGCTGAAAAGGCTAAGCAAAGTGCACAAGTCGCCGAGACCAAGCTCACTCGTATTGTTGAAGAATACAAGGGCGGCGGTAAGCGTGACGAAAACGGCAACATCTTTATCGATGGCCAACAAGTTACCGACCAAAGCATCCTTAGCCTGACCGAGCAAATGGTCTATAACACCGAGCAGCTTTCTGCTGAAAAGCAGGGTGTGGAATCTGCACAGTACGAACAACGTCAACACGTTTCGCGTCTCCTTGCAGCTGAAGAAGGCAGCGCCGACTGGGCGCGTGCGCAGGAACTCCTTAATGTTGCCGGTAGCATCGACAATAACGGTCAGCAGCGTGCACTTGCAAACGCACTTGCGCAACGTTCACGTAGCCGTACTGAAGTGCTTAACAACATTAAGTCGATCTTTAGCTTCCGTAACATTACCGATGCTGACGTAAGTAGGCTCGCACAAGGCGAGGACATTCCTGGCATCGAGAAAACCCAAGATACTATCGCTGCGGCCCTCGAAGCTATCCTTAGTGGTGGTAACGCCGAAGAAATCGTCAACGTGATGCAAAAGACCGACTTCTCATTCCCTGGTATGAGCGATGAGGAGCGCGAAGAACTTCAAATTATCGCCTCTGACGCCCTCATGGGCAACAGCGCTCGCCCGCCATTCATGACCGTTGGATTCACCAAGATGTTGAAGTCTGGTAAGCGCTTCGATGGCACACTCTTCACCGATGCTGCCGCTGACCCTGCGAACCCAGACGGTAAGCTTAATAGCGCAGCCACTGGCGACCCTAACCCAGGCAACACTCCATTCAACCGTATGATCATCACTGCAATTAATAACGGTAAGATCGACTCTAAGAAGCTCCAGGGCGCAGGCAAGGACTACGCAAAGGCAGTCTTCGAAGCTATGGACTCACTTCCTGGCGACATTAACGCGACCGCGAAGACCAAGCTCCTCGCCGAACTCGCCAAGACATTGGACCCAAGGCGCGAAGCCTCAGAAGGTCTCGCCGACAGTCTTCCATTCCTCCAAAGTATGGTGGACAACCTTGGCGGAGAGCTCATGCCTGACGGTTCAGTGAAGCTCAACCCAGACGGTACTCCTAAGCAGTAGTAATAGGTGTCGCGTCGTCGACACGCCAGTCCGCTACTTTCGTGCGGCGAAGCTCGGCGCAATACGCACCGGTTTCGAGCACCTTCCCGATATCTTCGGCGAGGCTACGAATGTATGTACCACTACTGACATGTGCGCGAATGCGAACATCAGGATACGTATAATCGATAAGTTCAAGGTTATATACCGTGACCTGGCGCTCGGGGATTTCAACGACCTCGCCCTTACGCGCTAAGTCGTACGCACGGCGGCCATTAATCTTAATGGCACTAAACATAGGCGGACGTTGCGTAATTTCACCACGAAACGGCTCTAGCGCGGCCTCTACGGCCTCTTTGGTTGGAATATGAGTAGAAACCTCAGTCAGCTCGCCCTCGGGGTCTCCCGTCGAGCTCGTAAGACCAAGGCGAATCACTGCTTCGTATTCTTTATCGAGTTTTGAGTAGTTCATCGCGTTGCGACATTCTTTGCCTGTCACAATCAACATAAGCCCGGTCGCAAATGGATCGAGCGTACCCGTGTGGCCAACCTTGGCTTTCTTCCCTAGTTGCTCTGAAAGGCGTCGACGGACACGCGCAACCACACCAAAACTGGTGATGCCAGCTGGCTTGTCGATAAGAATCATACCGTCTTCAGGAACAATAAAATCTGGGTTCATTAAGGCTATTATACCCGAGTGCTATTGCTGGGGTGGAATCTGGAACTGTCCAGGGTCTGCAGGGCCTTGTTGCGGCTGCGTAGGTGCGGCTTGCACAGGAGGCAGCGCAGGCTCTGGTGCATAGGCACTATTTTCCGCAGGAACCGCATTGTTTGTGTAGTCAGGTGCAGGAGCTGGCTCTGGGGCTAAGATGTCACCCAAAATACCCGACTGTGGGGTTGGTGGCAGTGGAATACCAGGGGCCGGTGCACCTACCTGAGAAAAGTCAGGGATTGGTGGCGGCAAAGGAAGACCAAGATCTGCCGGAGATGCGTTCGCTGGTGGCTGAGGCGCTTCAGTATACGCAGACGTTGGCGCAGGCGCCGGTGCTGGTGTGGTGACAGGCTCTGGCATAATTTGCGATGAAAGTGGCTGAATCACGCGCTCAGAGCCAACCGCAATCGCCGGTGAACCAGGCGCTTGTCCGTAGTCAGATTCTTCTGGAGCGTACGCAGAGTGTACACCTTCGCTTAGTGATGCAGCGGCGCCAAAGTCGTTCACCCCGACTGATCCAGGTGCTGCAGAAGGCGTGCCCGGGAATCCAGCGTCGGTGTTACCCGCAGGAGCTGCCTCGGCACTTCCAAGGTATGAGTGTGATAAGATTGTTCGGTTTTGGTCGTTTTCCGCTTCACGACGCGCATCTTCAGCAGCTTGCTCTGCGGTTGCATTGAGCGTACCGCCAAGAATTGGCTCTACTCCGTCGTCATCGGCAGCATAGGCTGAACCGGCCGCCGGTGTTGACGGTGCAACTTCTTCGTAATTTACTGTGGGCTTTTCCGCTACTGCAGGCTCAATCGCAGGCAGTTGCGGTACTGGTTCTTCATCGGCAGCGTAGTTCGAGTGAATTTGCGCCTCTTCATGACGAATCTCTTCCTCAGCTTCTTCGCGCGCTTCTTCTTGAGCGGCCTTTTCCTGTGCAACGGATACTTCTTCGATTACTTTTTCGCGCGCTTCTTCATCGCCAAGGATGCGGCGATCAAGTTCGGCGAGGGTTTCACCCTCGTGTGCGATATTCAATGACGACCCGTTATCGTGCTTTTTAATAGTCAACGAACCGTCGCCAGATTCCTTGTCGACTTCGACGTCTTCGCTCGGCGTCTCTTCGGGCTCTTCAGTAGGACCACCTTTAATTTCGTGCGAAGCCTGAAGTTCAGTTGCAATTAACTGCTGATCAGCACCCGCAGACATAAGCGTCGCGGCAACGGTCATCACCTTAGAAGTGGTGTGCTCGTTACTAAAGCGGTCGGTTTCGGCCACGATACCCGTAAGGAGCGCGGTTGCAATCTGCTCATCAAGGAGTGATTTTTTCTTGTCGTCTTTCAAGGCTTCCGCAAGGCCTGCAACCATTTCACTCAGACTACTCGCGTTTGCGTCGCGCCAATCAATGCCACCAAGGTCACTCACCTGCTCGCCAGCACTCAAGGTAATAATTGCTGCGTCATGCAGAATCTGCCCGTGGTCTTCGAGGGCTTTATCGAGGTGTTTTTGGTCATCCACGCCAAGTGCAATCACAAGTTCGACGTTGTAGTCACCCTGACTGAATTCAAGGTCACTTTGGTCGATGGTGGTTTTGTACGGCGTAATGAAGATCTTTACTGAGTCGCCCTCTACTTTGTAGCGAAGGTGATCGGCCTTTTCTTTATTAAGGGCGATGATGAAATCGCGAAGGCTGTCAGTTGTGTCATCGAAGGTTTTCTCTGGCTCAAGGAAAGCAATCGCAGGAGGCGTTTCACCACTAAAAATAGAGGTGGCGTACTTTTCGTGCTTATCAAGAATCATCGTCAGCGCAAGGGCTGCCGAAAGGGCATCAACAGAAGGACTGTCAGATACAGTCACAAGAATTTTTGAAGATTCTTTAATCTTCTCGACTACCTGTTGTTTGGCTTTGATTTCATCCATGGTGTGTTTCTTTTTGCCTTCGGTCCATTTGTTTTAGATAGACGCGTTTGCCTCACTATAGCATAAGGGTTTTTAAAGCGTCAACAAATATACCCCCACTCTTTACTTTTCGTGCATTTTCCTCTATAATCACCCCTTGATTGACATAACAAATCTAAGGTAAAGGAACTTCATGCCAATTATCAAATCCGCTATCAAGCGAGCAAAACAAACTGTCGTACGTCGCGAACGCAACGTGGCAACTAAGCGTGCCCTCAAGGACGCCGTAAAGGCTTTCAACGCAGCACCTTCTGCTGCTACCCTTTCTGCTGCACAAAGCGCAATCGACACTGCAGTAAAGAAGAACGTACTTAACAAGAACACTGCTTCACGTCGCAAGGCACTTCTTGCAAAGAACGCAAAAGCTGCAGGCGTAAAGCCAGCCGCTACCAAGAAGGCTGCTCCTAAGGCCACTGCAAAGCCAGCAACTAAGACTGCTGCTGCAAAACCTGCTGCAAAGAAGGCTCCTGCGAAGAAGCCAGCTGCAAAGAAGTAAGTTTACCGCTCTCTTACAAAAATACCTCCATCTCGGAGGTATTTTTTATTGTGCAGTTTCCAGTAAGGTTCGTTCGATAAGAAGCCACGGCTCGGCTTTTGAGCGCTTCATATCAGCGTCAGTCTTCGCAAACAGCTCTACAATATACCCAACCTTCGCCTTACCTAGCCGTTTGCCGTGACGAGTAAGTTTTGAAGCAACGAACGGGTGTACGCCGAAGTCTTTGGCTGGGTTGGCGGTGTCATCGCCAAAAGTAACCGCCGCAAGCGTAAGGGCTTGTGAGGTTAAAAGTGCAAACAAGGCATACGGATCCTCTTGGAGTGAAAGTGTGTCGAGCATCTTCGCAACCTGCTGAGTCCTGCCCTCAAGTGCCGTTTCAAACAATTGAAAAATGTTTTCAGTTGGGTTTGGTGGTACGATGTCGTTAATCGCCTGCTCATCTACGGTATCGAGTAGCCCCAGCGTTGTAACAGCGTGCGCCAACTGCCATTGGTCGAGCCCTACGCGCTGCACAAGATGTGCTGCGAGCCTTTTGTCGAGCTTCAGCCCTTCAGCTTGCGCACGAGCGCTCACCCACTGCTCTGCTTTCGCGTAGTCGCGCTCGCCCCACACGGGGAACTCTTGCAGATCCGCAGCGGCTTTCAGTGCTTTATAGCTTGTGGTGCGCTTATCGGGCTTCGTATCAATGAAGGCGACGTGGATATCGTCATTCACGCGCGGAAGCCATTCGGGGAGTTTCTCCCACAAGGTACTATTCGTTGAAATGTCTTGAATAATAACCAAGCGCTCGGTAGCAAAAAGGCTCACACCCATCAGGACATCCGGCAATTGAGAAAGACTGAGGTCGGCCCCGTCAAAGCGCTCTGGTGTGCCCGAAAAAGACGCCTCGAGCGACTTCACTGCTTCGCGAATCTCGAAGCTGTTTTCTCCAACAAGCCAGGTAATCATATCTTCAGTATACCAGTGTTACACCTGCTGGCAGAATGGGCAAATATGCGTCCCTCGCCCCGCGACGCGCAGCTTTTCGATTGTCGTTCCACACCGTGGACACACTAAGCCTTCACGCCTAAACACGCGGGCGAAATCCATGTAACTTCCCTTCTTGCCTTCCGCGTTCACGTAGGTATGGTTCGATGAGCCACCCTTTTCTACGGCCAGGTTCATGACCGCGCGCATTTCATGAAACAGTAATTCAAATTCTTGTTCAGTAATCGTATTTACCAAACGCTTTGGGTGGATTTTTGCACCCCAAAGCGATTCGTCCGCATAGATATTACCGATGCCCGCTACCACCGACTGATCGAGAAGTGCGGCTTTAATGTTAGTACGGCCGCGGCGCGCAAATCGTTGCATAAATTCTTTGGCTGTAAAATTTTCACTCAGTGGCTCAGGGCCCACCTTCTGCATAAAATCAATGTTCGGAATTTCAATAGTGGGCATTAATCGCATCCAGCCAAACTTGCGCTGGTCGTTAAAGAAAAGCTTCGCGCCATCTGTAAATGTGAGTGTCACGCGCGTTGATTTGTCGGGAAGGTCATTCACCAAGCTATCATTCGGATGCCCCGCCCCAAAACGCGTCTCACCCACAAACACAAGCTGCCCTGTCATTTTCAGGTGAATAATTAATGAGTACTCAGTCGATAGATCAATCATTAGTACCTTTGCGCGGCGACGAACATCCGTAATAGTTGCGCCCAACAAAAAGCGACTCACGTCATCGAGGGTATTTGGAAATCCCTTTGCAGTATCGTGTGCTTCGGCCTTCACCACCTTGCCGATAATGAGCTCCGAAAGCCCCCGACGTACTGTCTCGACTTCGGGTAGTTCTGGCATAGGATTAAATCTTTAGGTTTGCTTCAATATTTGAGCCGTCAGGAATCTGGCTAAGGAAAAGTCGAGAAAGCTGTGTTGAGCTAGCTTTGAGTGACCCAGGAGAACCACTACAGGTTGAAGTCCAAAGCATCGTCTGGTCTTCGCCGCCGCTCATAGTGCGGTATTCGTATACCTTACCCGTCGCACAAACGCCAAGGACGTTATTCTTGTCACCGGTGAACGGTGTGCCCGCAACCATGTTTGCCTTATTAAGGGCGTGGACGAATTGGTCGTATGCGGCGGTATTGTTCGAGAGTACTTGTTGGTCAGTAATCACATCAAGGTAGCCGGTGTAGGCGGTAAATTTACGCTCGGTTGGAGAGATGATTACTTGGTAAGAACGGAAGTCTTCATCGGCCACAATGGGACCACGCACCGTCATACTGACTGCACGGCCGTCATCGGTGTTGAGAAGCCCCTGCTGTTGAGCCTGAAACTCCGTAACCGCAGTTGAAGAAGATCCCGTGAAAAGAAGGCGCGCCAAAGCAACGAGCCCGGCAATCGCAATAACGATCACAATAATGGTCAAAACAGTTGGAAGAATGCGTGATGTTCGATAATTAGCCATGCCCCTACCTTAGTCCCTTTTTCTACCCCTGTCAACCTCTGTTAAGAAGTGCGTCGAGCTCGGCGGTTGCTTGCTGGTTAGTTTGGAACTGAATCGCCTGCATACCCGTTGCCTTTGCGCCTTCACAAAACTCGATAATATCGTCAATCATGACGCACTCCGTAGGACTTACACCAAGGCGTGTGGCGGCAATTTCATAAATCTCTGGCTGGGGCTTTACATACCCCTCGTCACCCGAGGCGACAACCGTATCAAAATGGCTTTCAAGCTCGCCGTTCACAAAACGAATACTGAGCCGTTCGCGGCTGCTAATATTACTGAGCAACGCAACTTTGTAGTCTTTTTTGAGTTCAGCGATGTATTCAAGAAGCTGGCGATTCGGCACCTCTACCTGGTTTTGTTCCGCCAAAAACTCATCGGTATCCATACCAAAGAGTGCACTAATGTGCTCGGCTGTTTCTTCGCGGCTCAAGATTCCCATATCGGATGCATGGTTAATCGCACGAATCTCTTTCGCCCGCTCCGGGTCTTCGCGCTCAACTTCCATCAAATGCGTCTTGTACGCGTTTCCAAGTAATACTCCAAAGCAATCAAAAATTACCGCTTTAATCATTGGTTTCTCCATTTATAATTCACCCCAGGTATCGCCGATATGCACGTCGACTTTCAAAGCAATATCGAGTTCAGGTGCGATATTCTCCATGACATTTTGAAGAATTTCTGCGACCTTTTCGCCGTTCTCTTTTGGACACTCCACCAAGATTGAGTCATGAATTTGCAGGATTTGCTCGCCTAGGTCACCGAGCTCTTCGTCAACCTTCAGCATGGCACGCTTCATAAGATCGGCTTCCGTACCCTGAATTGGCATATTAGCCGCAGCGCGCTCGGCACCCATGCGCACCATGAAGTTTGAACTCTTCACGTCTGGTGTTGGACGGCGGCGGCCATAATACGTTTCAACGTAACCTTCCACGCGCGCCTTCTCGAGGGTGCTATCAATAAACTTTCGAATCGGTGCGCGAAGTTCGAAATACTGGTCGATAAAGTCTTTTGCCTGTGTAAATGACATACCCGTGTTCGCCGCCAGACCGTGCGGACTCATGCCGTACAAGACGCCGAAGTTAATCACCTTTGCATCGCGCCGCTGGCTCTTCGTCACGTCATCCATCGGAATGCCGTAGACTTCACTGGCAGTTTTAGTGTGAATGTCGACGTTACCGTTAAAGTCGTTAATGAGTTTATCGTCACCAGCTAAAATGGCAGCGAGGCGCAACTCGAACTGTGAATAGTCCGCGCTTACAAGCACCTTGTCGCCGTCGGTAATAAAGGCTTCGCGAATGCGCCTTCCCTGCTCGGTGCGAATTGGAATATTTTGCAGGTTAGGGTTGGTGCTGCTTAAACGGCCTGTTGCGGCGACATCTTGGTTAAAAGTCGTGTGAATACGATCCCACGAATCAGCAAGCTTTGGCAGTGAGTCGACATACGTGTTTTTGAGCTTCGCGAGCTCACGCGTCTTTTCGATGAGTTCAATAATTGGGTGTTGACCGCGTAGCTTATCAAGCTCAGCCTGGCCAGTACTGTAGCCCGTTTTGCCTTTTTTAATACCCGTGGTTGGAAGTTGCAACTTGGTAAATAACACCTCTGAAAGCTGCGCAGGACTCCCAATGTTAAACTCGTAGCCTGCCATTGTATACATTTCTTGTTCAAGCTTTGCATGCTCGTCACCGAGTTCTTTACTGAGTTTTTCAAACTGGGCAGGATCGATCTTGACGCCACGACGCTCGATAAGAAATAGCGTGTATGTGAGCGGAAAGTCGTAGTGATACGCGATGTCCGCTACCTTTGGCTCGTCTTCAAATACACGTTTTTGACGGGCATATTCCGCACGAAGACCCGAAAGTATTTCCAGAGGATTTGTCGTGTCACTCCCCACTAAAGCCGCGACCGAGCGGTCACGTGCAAGCGGGTCAATAAGAAACGCGCCTTGGCGTAAATCATGAACTTCCGGGAAGTGCACCGAGATATCTCGTGCGTCGAGTGCGTGGTACAGCGCCTTGACGTCGTAACTCACTACGGTGCCCATTTCAAGCACACGCCACAGTGAGCTATCAATATCCGCAACCGGTTTTTGGTGTGCGGTTTTTCCGTCCGTAGAAACCCAAATTGTATCGTCAATCAGTTCAATCGAGATAGGGCCGTCGATAAGAAGTGGGCTTGGCCACTCGATCTCAGTAAGCGCGGCGACTTCAGGCTTCACCTCTTCAACCACTCCCCCGCCGGCCATCATGTGCTTTGGAAGGCGCTTTTCAAGTGAGGTAAACTGAAGACGCTTCAATATTGCCGCAACCTTGTTGAGGTCGGTATCGTTCACATCAGCGACGTCCCAGTCGAGCTTCACCGGCGCATCACACCAAATCTTACCGACTTCTTTCGTCATATACGCAAGGTCCTTACCGGCTTCAAGCTTCTTAGCGGTAGAAGGCTTAATGTCGGCAAGATGTTCATACACGCCATCGAGCGTCTGGAAATCTTGGAGTAGCTGGATGGCGGTCTTCTCGCCAATTCCCGGCACGCCAGGTAAATTATCCGACGAGTCGCCCTTCAGTGACTTGAGGTCGAGGAACTGCTCTACGTCGATTCCATACTTTGCTTCAAACGCAGACACGTCAAACTCTTCAAGATTTGAAAGCCCGTTTTTAATCGCAATCACCTTGGTGGTGGGGCTGATAAGTTGCAGTGCATCGAGGTCGCTGGTTAAAAGGTACGTCTCAATTCCCTTTTCAGTTGCCTGTTCGGCAAACGCGCCAAGAATGTCGTCGGCTTCATAGTCGTCGAGTTCATAAAATGGCCAACCAAATGCATCGAGGAGCTCGTGCAAAATTGGTACCTGTGCGTAAAAGTCAGCCGGAGCAGGTTTGCGCCCCGCTTTGTACTCTGGGTAGATTTCACGGCGTTTGCGAATATTCGTTTTCGGTTTATCCCATGCAACTGCCACGTAATCTGGTTCAAGCTTCTTTATGAGCTCGATCGCAATCGATGCAAAGCCAAAGACACCGCCCGTTGGGGTGCCGTCTGGCAAAGAGAGTCCTGGCATTGCGTAATACCCGCGATAAAATACTGATTTTCCGTCGATGACCGCCAGTTTCTTCATAGCTTAAGTATAGCAGTTTTCTTGAGGTAGCTCGAGTTTATGCCACTCGCTCTTTATCTTCGCGTTCAAGGTGTACGTAAAGACCCGCCACAACGCGGCGTTCATGCAGCGCCATCTCTTCTGCCGTCAGCGCAGCGGTAACTCGCGCAACACCCGCGTGACCGGTTGCGAGGAAGCGCTGCATCGACTTATCAATCTCAACCCAACCGGTTGGCTTGCCCCGCTCCATCACCATTTGGCGCACCTTACTAAAGGCTGCGCGAGATTCTTTTGGCACATCCATACCCTGGCCTGGTGTTTTTCCTGAAATGACGCTTTCAATAATGACCGCCGCAGTTGCTTCGTCAAAACGCTCCGCAAGAAGCCCCTGCACCTCAGTGCGAATAGCTTCAAACGACTCGTTGTCGTACGCTTGGGGCTCAAGAGCAGCGCTCACCGCGTCAGATTTACGAAGACGCGCTAATTCGGCGTTTGGACCCTTTGTAAGGAGCTTGCTCAGACCGCTAAATACCGCCGCATCCACGCGAAGCGCCTGATCGGGAGTTCGCACGGTTTTACGAAGGTCTTTGAGTGGGATTGGTTCACGATTTTTAGGCGTCCCGTTTTCGATAAACACGCCAAATGAATGACGCACCCAACGAAGTTCTTCTGGGTCAAGCTTGTAGGTAGGGTCGTCCAGGTACGGGCGAAGGTAGTTTGCTGTCGCTTCTACCGCAGCCTGCTTTGCGGCCGTCATGTCACCGGTCGATTTTGGGTCGAGGAAACTTGCGAGGCCAACGCGTGCGGTGCCATCGAGGCCAATACGGTCTTGAAGAAGCTGCGCAAGATGGGTGTGCGGGGGAAGATCGGAGACTACTTCCTTGCTACGAGATGGAATTGGAGTTGGCTTTGGCGCCACCGGGCGCGCACGCTCAATTGGTGTTGGTGCGGCAACCGGAGCTTCGGTATGCACTGCAACCGCGTGACTTTCTTCTGTAGGCGCGGCATCAGAACCATTCACCCTCTTCTTAAGATTTGATTCGAACATAGAGATTGCACCACCAGTCACGCCAAAGTGTGCGGCAATTTCTTTAGTTGCAACACCCCGAAGGCGGAGTGTGATTTGCTCGATAAATCGGTCGGTATTCTTGGCTGAGCGTGGTGGGTTCGCGGCAATAATTTTCGCCGCAATCGCCGCTTCATCATCAGTCTCGTTGGCTGAAATATCCTCACGCCAGTTCTCACCAAGCTTGTTCGCAAGCCATGACTCAGCGAATGGACTGAGTGTTACCACCGGAGCAAGCTCAACGCTCACAACAGGCTCAGACTCGACCACCGCCAGCTCAGCTTCAGGTGCAACCTCGTCCGCCTCAACCGCATGAAGTGTCGGTTCGGCTACCACCGCATCAGCAGGAGCCGCTACGGCGTCGTCGTCGCCCACACCAATCCCCTGGAGCAATCGCGTCACTTGGCTGGCCTTTTTACCAATCTTACTCGCGAGTCGTGGATCGGTTTCGCGAAGCTTATCAAGTGCCGCTTCCGCGCTCGCAAGAAGTGTCGCAAGTTCAGCAAGATGACCTACCGCAACTGTGCGTTTTGTCTCATTAAATTGCTCAATAGTCCGCTGCTCGGTTTCGGTCAATAACCCCATCAAATCCCCTTCGCCTCTCGTTGTTTTCATCATAATACGCTGGTCAAGCGAGGCCGACAAGCGTAAGGAGTATCAATCTGTTACAATGACCCTATGACACATCCACACGACAACCTCAAAATTCTTGCCTTTGTTGGGCTTCCTGGCGCGGGAAAATCTACCGCCGTCGACTACTTTACCGAAAAAGGCTACCCTAAAGTCTACTTTGGTGGCATCGTCTTTGAAGCAATGAAAGAAGAGGGTATCGAGATCACTCCTGAAAGTGAAAAAGCTTTCCGCACACGCTTCCGCGAAGAGCACGGTAAAGATGTGGTAGTAAACCGCATCGTGGATCAAATCAAACATCTTGCAGACGCAGGCCAGCATCGCGTCATCGCCGACGGCCTCTACACCTGGACTGAGTATAAGGTCCTCAAGAAGGCCTTTCCGGGTGAGCTTATTCTTGCGGCAGTCGTTGCACCGCGCCACCTTCGCTATCACCGCCTCGAAAATCGTCCAGTTCGCCCATTCACCGCAAGCGAATCATACGACCGTGACATGCACGAAATCGAAAACCTTGAAAAAGGTGGTCCGATTGCAATTGCCGATCACTACCTCGTAAACGATGGGTCGGTTGAGGCGTTCGACAAGAAACTCGACGCACTCGCTGAAGAAGTACACTTTAGTTAAGCAAGGAGCTTAAGACGCTTACGCTCGGCCGCAGTCTTACCACCCCATACCCCATCAGGTTGGTCGGTCGCGATTGCATAATCGAGGCAGTAGAGCCGAGCAACACATTGCTCACAGACCTGCTTTGCCATACGCACAGTTGCGCGATTTGGGTTATTAAATAGTTCTGGATCCGTCTCGGTGCAATTTGCAAATTCGCCCCAGTTTAACGCGTTCGGGGTGAGGTCGTCACGGGAAATCCTTTGCGGCTGTTCTTCAATTTCGTCTACCCGTTCACTTGGGTGACGTGGCTTTAACTTCTTAAAATGATCGCCAAGCTCATTCATCTGTGCAATCGTCTGTTCGGTTGGATAATACGAATAAAGCTGGTTATTGTACGGATTAAGCTTCACGACTGGCGTGAGTACGATGTAGCGTAATCGCCGCCTCACCCACTTTACCCCCACGCCAAGCACCGTTGCAAGCCCTTCGACCGTACTCTCATCATCACCCGCCACCGGATACGCACGCATGCGTGCATCTTCGGCTTCTAGTAACGGCAAATCATCCTCGCGACTGTAATACTCAAATAATCGGTTATTGACTGGGTTACGCTTCGTCGTGCTCTCGATATCAAAGTAGGGCAATCTCGCCGCCACCCATTTTTCATCACGATCCAAGGCGAGTGACAGGCCATTGATTGAAATATCAGATTCATCCACAACCGGGTAATCCATCAGTGCACGAAGTTCGGCTGCAAGCACATCAATAGCTTCTATCGGGTAGTAGGTTCGTAACCTCCCCTGACTATCGGGCCATTGGCGGGAAATCTCTTTGTATTTTTCAAGGCGAGGCTTTGTCCAGTCATGGGTCTTACCCAAATACTCGGCAGCCTTT
This sequence comes from Candidatus Saccharibacteria bacterium 49-20, assembly GCA_001897295.1. Lineage (GTDB taxonomy): Bacteria > Patescibacteriota > Saccharimonadia > Saccharimonadales > Saccharimonadaceae > Microsaccharimonas. Next base: position 731,396 of record MKSN01000001.1, read on the forward strand.
CCAATCGTCATCCAGTAGTCCGGATGAAACACGTCCATAGAATTTTGCGCACCACGCTCAACGACAAAAGCGCCTTCAATCTCAGCAATACTCACAATGCCCTTATTTAGCCACCATCTGGCCCATTATGCAAGCATAAGAAAAACCCAGCACACGGCTGGGTTCTATCTTGCACTAGTGCATCTTAGCTCAAGTAATCGTGAAGCTTCTTTGAGTCTTTGTGTTTACGAAGCTTGGCAAGCGCCTTGGCTTCGATTTGACGGATACGCTCACGAGTCACAGCAAACTCTTGACCTACTTCTTCGAGGGTATGACTCTTGCCGTTTTCAAGACCAAAACGCATCTTGATAATTTTCTGTTCACGGTCTGAAAGTGTCGAAAGAATTTCCTGTACTTGCTCCTTAAGGAGTTGTGACGCCGCAGACTCTTCTGGAGTCGCGCTATCTTCATCCTCAATGAAGTCACGAAGCACTGAATCTTCTTCGTCACCATCACGGCCCACACCAGCATCGAGTGAAGTAATGTCCTGCTTAATCTTCATGACATACTCAACCTTTTCTGGTTCCATTTCAAGCTCTTTTGCAAGTTCTTCAATGGTTGGTTCGCGGTTAAGTTCTTGAGTCATACGACGTTGCGTGCGGAGAAGCTTATTAATAGTTTCCACCATGTGTACTGGAATACGGATCGTACGCGCTTGGTCGGCAATGGCACGGGTAATCGCTTGGCGAATCCACCAGGTTGCGTAGGTTGAGAACTTGAATCCCTTGTCCGGGTCGAACTTTTCAACTGCGCGAAGAAGCCCCGTGTTACCTTCCTGAATAAGGTCAAGGAAGTCGAGGCCGCGGCCACTATAACGCTTCGCGATTGAAACCACGAGACGCATGTTGGCTTCAGCCATCTTGTCTTTCGCCTTCTTGTCACCGTCAACGACACGCTTTGCAAGCGCGAGTTCTTCTTCGGCGCTAAGAAGTGGGATCTTACCGATTTCACGTAGGTACAAGCGCACACTGTCGTCACTTGCATCGTCGAAGTACTGCTCTTGGCTTAGTACGTCTTCATCAGTGTCCATTTCCTCTTCTTCGAGGTCTTCGAGCGCTGGGCCGTCGAAGTCTGCAGGAAGCGTAATTTCATCAGCTACTACACCTTCAGTGGCACCTTCTTCAACAAGCGCGTCATCTTCAATAATTGGTTCTTCTTTTTTCTTACCTTTTGGCACGAGGCATCTCCTTGATTAATTCGTTAAGAGCTTGGCGCAACCGGAGAGCCTCCGCTTCATTGCCAATATCTTCGGCTTCGCGGAGTGCATTCATCAGTGCGTCTTTCTGTTTTTGCTTGTGTTCAGTTATTGTGAGGCGGACCAAGCGGGCTGCTTCGTGGTAACGATCTTTGTCGTCCCACTCCCCGTATCGTGTATCGGCCTTTAATAGTAATATTTTGACATAGGTGTCGTAATCTTGCAACTCTTTAGGGATGGCCTGAACCGCCTCGATGCTGCGTCGTGTGTAGCGAAGCACCTCTTTACGCTCGTCGGTTGCGAGCATATCTTCCGTCACTTCCGCTAAGAGTTCGCGCACAGCAGGGTCAATCAAGGCGAGCGCAAGCATACTATCCTGGTGTGCCGCCGGGTCTTGCTTTACTTCCTCCGCAAGGTGCACTGGCTTCAGGTCACGGGGTCTCTCAACTTCGGTCGTGGTATCGAGCTTCTCCTTCACCGTCCCAAGCGAGGTTGAGGTATAGGCAGCAATCTTTTGCATAAAGTGTTCCTGCTCAACAGGGTCTTGAAGGGCGCGCACAACCGCAAGTGCCGCAGTTGTGAACCGTCGCTTGCCTATTGGCGCCGTCATATCTTCACGCTTCGTATACTGCGTAAGGAGCCAGTCGACGACATTCTCCGAGGTATCGATTGCCTTTTGCCAAAGTGCAAGGTCCTTCTGAATGAGTTCATCCGGGTCTTTCACACCTTCGGGAAGGCTAATAATTGTAAGGTCTACACCCACTGCCTGTGCAATCGGAATCGCCCGTTCAGTCGCAGCTAGTCCTGCCGCGTCACCGTCAAACGCCAACCTTACATTCGGGCTAAGGCGAACCAATGCCTTAAGGTGTGATTCGGTCATAGCAGTACCCGCCGTCGCCACCACCTGAGTTACACCCGCCTGATGGCTACTGACGACGTCGAGGTTGCCCTCAACGATCACCGCATAGTCACTTTTACGAATTGCATCTTTTGCTTGGCTCAACCCAAAGACGTGGCGGCTCTTGTTGTACAGCGGAGTCTCTGGGGTGTTCAGATATTTAGGCGCATTCGGCTCATCGGCCAAGATACGACCCGTAAAGCCAATCACCTGCCCTGATGCATCCATCAGCGGCACCATCATACGCCCCCTAAAAAGGTCACCGCCAAAGCGATTTGTTAGCCCGCCTAGTGCAAGCTCTTGCTTAGAAAAGCCCTTCTTGGTTAAGAATTGTACGAGCGCATCCCCCGCATCGGGTGCGTACCCAATCTGAAAGGTTTGGACAATTTCTTTGCTCAAACCGCGCTTTTTAAATACATACTCAAGCGCAGGAGTGTTTTGAAGCAAACTCTGCTGATAATACTTTGCTGCGAGTTGATGCGCTTCGAGCAAGCGACGCTTTTGCCGTGCAAGTTCTTGCCCACCCTTCGAGTCGTACGCCGACAAGTCCACGCCGGCACGTTGCGCAAGTAGTTCAAGCGCTCCGCGAAAATCAATTCCTTCAACTTCCATCACGAAGCTAAATACGTCACCGCCCTTATTTGATGAAAAGTCATGCCAAATGTTTTTTTCTGGGCTCACGATGAAGCTTGGCGTTTTCTCGCCCGAGAAAGGACTTAAGCCCTTGAAGTTGCGCCCAGCACGTTTAAGCTGCACGTATTCACTCACCACGTCTTCGATATTGAGGCGGGCTCGTATTTCTTCCTTGGCATCCTGCATAGCTATAGTATACCACTCTTTACCTCTGTTATTGATTATGCTTAAATGGGGTCATGAATCCCCAAAATGGACAGACTCCACTCGACTATCTCAACCAGATATCGCCAGCCACTCAAAAGAAGCCTCTCTTCGCGTTGAATCTTAAAACTATCATCCTCGGCGCACTTGTCGTACTCGTACTCATTATCATCTTAGTAAACATCGGTAACGGCCTTGCTGCAGCGCGCAAAGAGCCATGGGAAACCTACGCCGCCCGCCTCGCGGCAACCAGTGAAATCGTCGATAGCTCAAGTGGCAAAATTAAGAACTCACAGCTCCGTTCACTCAACAGTGACCTGAAGCTCTACATCACCAATACCCAGCGTGACCTTGCCGAACCCCTCAAAGGCCTGAGTATTAACACTGCGAAGCTTCCAAAGTCGGTTACTGCAAAAGAAAGTAGTGCAAAAGCGCTCGAACGCCTTGAAGATGGACGACTCAACGCCAAGTACGACAGTACCTACGCCCGCGAGATGAGCTACCAACTCGCAACAACCCTAGCGCTCCTTCAACAGCTCTATAAATCAAACGTGACACCAAAAACAAAAGCCTTTCTTGAAGACTCTTACAAGAATCTCGCCCCTACCTATAAGGCGATCTCTGAATTTAGCGCATCAAACGAATAATTATTCGGTAACAAGACGGTAGCTAAGGCGCGCGAGGTCTTTAATCTCGTCGTCATTGAGCTGTCCGGTGCAAATGATAGTGTTCCAGTGGTTCTTATTTAGGTGGTAGCCAGGAAGCACGCTCTCGTACTTCTCACGAAGATTCTTGGCAAGCTGCGGGTCACACTTTAGGCTGACGCGGAGCGGATTACTACCATCGGCTATAATCGCGAACAACTTTCCTTCACCAGTTTCTTTGTGTCCCACTTTATAGACGCTCGTGCCTTCACCGAATGGAAAATCAAGCCAAGTGTTTGGAAAAGTCAGTAAATATTCTTCAAGTTCTTTGTGGTTCATAGCCCTATTCTACAGGCTACCCTGAGGTGACTGCAACTGGCTCATTGTTTGGGTCCAGTTAAGGCGCGTCAAAATCTCGGCAGTTTCAGCCTCTGTCGCAGGCTTCGTTTGTTTATTCGCACTGCTTGACCCCACTACCCCGTACTTAATTTCCATTGGAAGTTTCGCCAAGTTTCCTGTTGTCGCCTTCGCTAGACAATCATCCTTAAAGGCCCCACAGGTATTACCCAATTCGAGCCATGAGGCCAGCTGGTCGCTCTTGGCATTGGTTGTGTTCATGACAACATTTATTATCGCCGAGCGAGTTACCTCTTTGTTCGCTTGCTGGTCAAAGATGAAGTTCCCCATCGAGTACACAATGAGCTTACCCTTGTAGGTCTCGGTTGATTGCACCCAGTGGGGGTGGTTACCAATAACCATATCCGCCCCCGCATCAATCATCGCGCGGTAGGTGGTGGTACGGATACTATCTGGGCCGGCTTTGTATTCGGCGCCCATGTGTGGCATCACGATGACGGGCATAAGTTCTGAGTACTTTTTAATTTCATCAATTGATGCCGCGGGTGGAATCTTAAAGACCCCGTTATAGCCACATAGTGCGATTGGTAGCTTCTGGTCTTTTGTTGTCTTGTCGTCGTACGAAACCGTGACCGGCAGTGCAACAACTTCGCAAGAATCTTCGGTGACTACAGGATCGTAGTGTCCGAAATATTGAATACCGTTTTTATCAAGTTGCTGCTTTGTTTCGGTAAAACCGGCCGCTCCCCTATTGTCCGTATGGTTGTTAGCAAGTGACACAATATTGAACCACTTTGCTGCCTCGGGGAGATAATCTGGAGAGCAGTTAAACGAAAGAGTCGTGTCTTCTTGAATAGAAGTCTGCGTGAAGCCCGCCACCGTTGGGCATTCTAGGTTTGCGATCCAGGCATTATACGAGTCCTTGTTGAATTCGTTCAGGCGCGAGAAAGGATAATTTGTCTTAAGTGAACTGGCCATCGACCAGTCATTAATGTAGCGACCCCAAAAAACATCGCCCATAAATAACGTATTAGCTTTAACCGAAATCGGCTTCGCAGGCGCACTTTCCGCCGGCTGCTCAGAGTTAGCAGAAGGAGACTTGGTTGATTGGTTCGAGAGAAATGCCACCACAGCACCCGCAACCAACACGATAACAAGGATTGAAAGCCCAATCCTCCACCAAAGTCGCTTACTCCGCCCCCTTAGCTTCATTCCCTCATTGTAGCATTCTGAAATTAAATCTTTTTGAATTTCGTCTGGTAGTAGCGAAGCTCTTCAATGCTGCCACGAATATCATCGAGTGCTCGGTGTGCCTCACGCTTGGCGAACTTTTTGCCGTACTTGTTTTCAAAGACAACCTTCCAGGCTGAAACATCGAGCATGCGGTAATGGAGGCGCGCGTTCAAGCGAGGCCATTCGCTTTCGATGAAGCGTCGATCCATGTGGATTGAGTTACCCGCTAGTATCAGCGGAATTCCCTCTTCAAAATACTCTTCAACTAGTGCGAGGAGTTCATTTTCAATCGTGCGACCCGATCGAGCGGTTTCGTTATTTTGCTTAATGAGTGCATCGCGAGTTTCAGGAACAGAATTCCAAAAATCTTTTGCCGGCCCCTTAAACATTCGACGCTCGACGAGGCGTGGCCCGACTTGAATAGCCGCTTCATACGTCGCAACTTCTTTAAAATCCCAATCGGTAATAATCGCCCCGACCTCAAGGATGCGATCCTCAACTGGGTCAAGTCCGGTCATCTCAAGGTCAATCCAAAGGACGTGTTTTTGCTTGGCGTTGCGCGTTTTTTTATCCACTATTATTTCTTCTTGTCGAGCTTATCAAGCTTAAAAATGTAGACAATCCAATAGATCACAAGTGCAGTTGCGATCAGTGTAATGAGTGAAGACAACGCCGCACCCCACGCAAACGTTGCCGAGCGTCCAAAGGCTTCAAAAGTCCAGGTTGATGACGCCAGCGTCGAACCAGTGCCGGTAATAAATTGTACGATTGGGTTGATAAACCCTTCCACAAGCTTCTTGACCGTGTCTCCTGCCGCAGCACCAATCGCAAGACCGACTGCAAGGCCAATCACGCCCTGCGCACGAATAAAGTCAAAGAATCCGTCGACGTGTCCCTTCACGTGCTCAGCGCCCGCACCGGCTACGTTCCTGGCCGCAGCAGTTGCTTTCTTTCGCTTTTCAGCTGCCTTCGCCTTAGCATTTGATGATTGAGTTTTCGTTTTGCTTTCAGCCACGAGTGTCTCCTCCTCTTACCACCACTTTTGTATCAGTATATCATTTCTAGGGTTAAAGAATCAGGAGAAGAACCTGAAGGTGCATGGGACGGGACTCGAGGCTTGTGGCCGAGTCCCGTCCCATGCGCACCATCACTGCACGAGTGCGAGCGTGACGGTGGTCTTCGTAACCGGGTACGACTTGCCGTAGCTGCCCGACTTGACGTCGGGTTCGGCGACCGAAGTCACCTGCAGCAGGCCGCGCGAGACCGCAGTACCCATGAACTCGATCAGCTCGTCCTCGCGGGTACGGGGCTCACCCATCGCCCGCGCGATCTCGGTGCCGTACTCGGTGGTGCCGTCGGGCGACGAGAACTCCTCGTAGCCCAGCGGACCGTACAGCGCCACCCACGCCAGCACCTCGTTGCAGAGGCCGATCGCGTTGATCGGAAGGTAGACGTAGACACCCGCCACCCGAACTTCGCTTCGACCACCGTAGCTGCCTTCGCTCTTGGTGCCGATGTGACGCTTCACGCGCCCCATCGCCACCAGCTGCTCAAGCGCCGTTCTGATCTCGCCACCGATGCCGGGCTGGAGGCCCAGCTCGATCGCGATCTCATACTCCTGGTTGTCGCCGGTCGAGATCCTGATCTCACCTCGGCAGACGAGCCGGAAGAGCACCCGGCGCTGCAGGTGTGTAAGCCCGTCTTCGCCGAGCTCCTCGGTTGCGTCGATCTGCATACCTTCCACGACAGTTGTCATGTTCTTCTCCTGATTTTCGATGTGCGAGCCCTTGCCTAGGGCTCTATGGATTTGTACCCACCGGGATGGATAGGCACAGGACTACATATTTGTAGACCTAAAACGCGTCCAGGTTTCCCTCGACGCGTTTATTGTTTCTTCAAATAAAACTTACGACGTCGAGGACGTATCGAGCATGAGGCCGAGAAGCATACATTGCTGATGTGTCATCACTGTCATAATGGGGCTAGTATACACCCGTGGTGCGAATAGTCGCAACCCTTAAATTACATCTGGCTTGGAACTTCAATGCCAAGCAGGTTAAGTCCGTGCGCAAAAATGTGCGAAGCCTTTGCAAGCACTCCAAGGCGGGCGTCTCGGACTTCTGGTGTTACGTCACCTGTCGCAACTGGAGTAGCCTCGTAGTACCGGTTAAGTTCGCGGGCAAGTTCGTAAAGATAGTTTGCAACTTTATGTGGTTCGATTTCAGCCGCCGCACGGTGTACCACTTCTGGGTATCCAAGGATTTTTGCGATGACGTCCTTTTCGGCCGTGTAGTCGTAGGTCTCATCGAATGAATTACCATGACCATTCTCGCGAAGAATCTTATTTACACGCACCGCAGCATATTGGACATACGGCCCGCTCACGCCAGTGAGTGCGAAGATGGTGTTCCAATCGAACAAAATATTAGTGCGTCGGTCTGAAATAAAGTCACTAAACTTAATCGCACCGAGCGCAATCTTCTTCACATCTTCATCAGATACATCGCGTCCTTCAACAACGGCTCGAGCTTTCTCTTCGGCGTCGTTGAGAAGTTCTTCCATTAATACCACGCCCTTACGACTACTCATTTTTTCACGAGTACCGTCCTCGTTCAGCTGATCAATAAAGCCAAACCACAGGTGGTAAAGATCGGTACTAATGCCGAGTTTTTTCGCCATCGCAAAGAGCTGCGAGAAGTAAAACTGTTGCTCAGAGCCCACTGCATAGATAACCTTGTCGGGGTGAATCGTTTCCTCACGATACAAAATTGTCGCAAGATCCGTAGTTGCATAAAGCGCCGCACCGTTACTCTTTTGTACGAGCAGCGGCACATCAAATCCATACTCGTCAAGCGGCACGATAATCGAACCGTCCTCGTTTTGTGTCGCTACACCACTTTCAAGAAGCTTCTGCACCGCCGCCTTGCCCTTGGGTGCAAAGAAAGCCTCACCCAACTCATAATCGGTTGAAATTTTGAGACGACCCATGACGTTATGGATGTGGTCGAGGGAGATCGTATTAAAGCGCTGGCTGTAGGCAACCGCCTCTGCGTCACCTGCCTCAAACTTCAAAAGCCAATCTTGCACTTGGTCGGCAAGGGTTGTGTCGCCGCGCTCGGCCTCTTCTTTAAGCAACTTCTTCATTGCAATGTACACACGACCGAGTTCATAGACACCGTCTTTTTCGAGTGCCTCTTCGCTACTGAGTGTCAAAAAGCCAGCAATCCAAATACCAAGCGGTGCACCATAGTCGCCAAGGTGGTTATCGGTAATAACTTTCCAGCCCGTTGCCTCCATGAGCTGACGCGCGGCCCAGCCCTGGTTACCAGGGCGAAGGTGCCCGACACTGTATGGCTTGGCCATGTTCGGACTTGGATATTCAACAACAACCGTCTTACCTTCACCATCATTATTCTCACCGTAGGTGTCTGACCATTCACTTTCAAGCTGCTTTGCAATCGATGCGCCCGATACGCGCACGTTAATAAAACCAGGGCCCGCAATAGTCACTTCAGAGAATGCGCCAGTTTCGCGAAGCTTCGCCGCGATTTCTTCGGCTACTTCACGAGGGTTTTTACCTACCTGCTTTGCAAGTTGCAGCGCGACGTTCGTGGCGTAGTCACCAAACTCTGCGGCAGGTCGAGAAATCTGCGGCGTAACGTCAAGTGAATAAAGTTCGTGAATAATTTGAGTAAGTTGTTGTTCCATTAGGGGTTATTATACCACTACCCCTGAGAAAATCCGCTACACACCCTGCTTCGCGGCGCGAATAAGCCCTACAAACAGTGGGTGCGGCCTACTAGGACGACTCTTAAACTCTGGGTGTGCCTGTGTTGCCACGAAATATGGGTGATGTGCGCCTTCAACGTATTCAACGAGCTTCCCATCGGGCGAAGTTCCTGAAATAGTGAGGCCGCCCGCTTCAATTGCTTTCGTAAACTTTTGATTCACCTCATAGCGATGGCGATGGCGTTCAACGGTTTTCGTTGCACCATACGCTTCGGCAACTTTCGAACCCTTTGTAAGTACGGCGTTGTAATCGCCCAGTCGAAGCGTGCCACCCGTCGACTCCTTGCCCTGCTGACCTTCCATAATATAGACCACGTTGTGCTTGGCGTCGGGTTCAAACTCGGTGCTATTCGCGTCACTCAAACCAGAACGACGAGCCGAGGCGATGACCGCAACTTGAAGTCCCAGACAAAGGCCAAGATACGGTTTTTTGTGTTCAAGCGCATAGGTCGCAGCTTGAATTTTTCCTTCAATTCCACGCTTGCCAAAGCCGCCTGGCACCAACACTGCGTCAACCGAACTTAAATCATCATTTACTACATCTTCGGCGTCAATCCAACGCAGGTCAAGGTTTACCTTTTCTTGCCACGCAGCCGCCTTCAAGGCCTCAAGGACAGAGATGTACGTATCCTCGTTATCAAGATATTTAGCAACCATACCCACCTTTACGGTTTGTGGGAAACGGGTTTCTTGGGCCTCCGCAAGGTCGCGCCATTTTGTAAGATCGGGTTTTTTAGTATTGCCCGTAAAACGTTCGAGCACAGGCCCAATACCACTCGCGTAGACCGTTAATGGCACCTCATACACAGTGTGTGCGTTCGCAAGCAGAATCACCGCATCCTCAGCCACACCACTAAAGCGCGCGATTTTGGCCGCAATATCGCCAGGCGCAGGGTCTTCTGTGCGCACCACCACGCAGTCTGGCACGATACCAAATCCACGAAGGTCGTTCAACGCATTTTGCGCAGGCTTTGATTTAAATTCTTTACTCGTCTGAATAAATGGCACATAGACGACGTGCACGTAAAAACAGTTCTCGCGCCCTACCCTACTGGCAAAATCACGAATCGCTTCAACAAAGCTCAGGCCTTCATAGTCACCCACCGTACCACCAACTTCTACAATATGAATATCAGATCCATTGGCCGCATCTTGAATAGCATCTTTAATCGCACCCGTAAGGTGTGGGACAAGCTGAATAGTTTGCCCGTTAAATTTTCCCGCGCGCTCATCAGCAATCAGGTTACTTAAAAGACGCCCCGAAAGTGTGGCGTTCTTTTGTGTCAGTTCAATGTCTAAAAAGCGCTCGTAGTGACCGAGGTCGAGATCGGTCTCGGCCCCGTCTTTCGTCACGAAACATTCCCCGTGTTCACGAGGGTTCAAAAGACCCGCATCTACATTGAGATACGGGTCACATTTTTGAATAGAGACGTGAGCCCCCTTGGCCTGCAAAATGGCACCAATGCTGGCCGCAGTAATGCCCTTTCCAACCCCCGAAAGCACCCCTCCAGTTACAAAGATATATTTTTGTGTCTTCCCCATTTCAGTTTTCCCCTCCATGGGATTTCATTGTAGCATTATTTTTTGACAATGCGCTATAGGTAGGGTGTTGTAGTATTTTCACTACACTAGATGTAGTAGACATCCGAGAAGCGCTGTCGACATGCTGCTCGTGTTTTATACTGTAAAAAGATATGATTAGCTCTCTCTAAGTAGCTTCGTTGATGCTAGTGCAGCCAATGCTTTTGCTATATGTTCTAGTATCTGGTCATCGTCAGGACGATGGAGTCTACGCCTCATCCCAAGATCGAGTTCGTCAGATTCTTATCCATTATTAGGTGGTGATGCCAACAACGGTTTTACGCTCGGCATGCAACCTGGCCACAGCTATACGGCAATTGGGCGTTTAAGGGTTACAGCACCACAAACTGGAACACTCCAATTAAAGGCCCGAACAATAACAGCCTTTTGGAAAAAGGCTGACGGTAACTACAATTCGGGTGTTATTTCACAATCCGCACCAAATAGTCAAGGCGTCACAACGATACGACTAACTTTCACAATCCCGCCAGATGCAACAGAGGCTTTTGTTCGTCTTTACAATGGTGCGTCATTTGGTAATGGTGATGTATGGTGGGATGACCTGGCTTTAGTAGAAGGGAGCTACACCGGCCCCTACCTCGACGGTGACATGCCTGGTTGCATATGGCGCGGCGTACCACATGCCTCCACCAGCGTAGGATATCCGTCCAATGTTGCATAACATGATAAAATAGCGACATGATGCAGTGGGCACAAAAACAAAAAGGCTTTACGATCGTTGAACTCCTCATTGTTGTGGTAGTAATTGCTATTCTTGCCGCAATCACGATCGTGGCGTATAACGGCATCAACAACCGAGCAAAGGACGCAGCAGTACGCAGCGCTGCAGAACAAGTACTCAAGAAGGTGTCTACCTACGCCATCACAAATGCAGATACTTACCCCTCTACTCTGATGGACGCAGATATTCAAAACAGCGGCGGTACGTCATACCAATATAGCGTTAATAACGCAACGAATCCAAAAACTTTTTGCGTCACCGCAACGCAAGATACTATTAGCTACTTCGTATCGAACAGCCAGGGTTCACCCCAGCTTGGTGGATGCGATGGCCATGGGGTTGGCGGTGTCGCAGCGATCACAAACTTCTACCTTGACCCAAAACCAAATAGCACTAGTCGTGCCACATCCTGGGACGGAGGTAATACAGGCACTTCTTATACAAATGTTGCCGCAACAGGTAATTGGTCTAAGTCAACGCGGGCAAACCGCTTAGTCTTCCCAGCAACAATCACATCAAATAATGGTGGGTTTACGGTCAATATTGGAAGCTCCTACCTTTCCTATGCGGGCACAAAGTACACAATCGTCGCAAGTATCCAACGAATATCAGGAAACGCAGGTATAGGGGGCGTCAGTGTTGATAAGAGCATCGCGGGCAGTGGTACAATGACGCTCCATGCGAGTGGGGGTACGGTAAGCAGTATGAATATAGGCCAAACCTACAAAGTATATGCAACCTTTACAGCCGATGCAGCTGCGGCCGACCCAGGTCAAAATCTCCGACTATACGTGAATATCTCAAATAAATCTGCCAATACAACGGTTGAAATAGCCGATATTGACCTATATCCGGGTGATTATACGACATCCCGCAACTGGTACTCAGGCGATTCTGCAAATTGGGTGTGGAACGGCGCCGCCAACAGTGCAACATCAACAGGGCCAGCTCTTTAACTGCCTAGATGTTTTAACGATACGCCTTTTTTATACACCAAAGGTGCTTCATCTGACATCTCCCAATCATACTGAAGTGGCGCCAAAATCTCCCATGCGCGGATTACTTCTTCGCCACTTGTAAAGAGCTCATTGCGACCCGCCACGGCCTCCAAGAGCACACGTTCATAGGCATCGAGCACGCGGCCATTTTCGGGAATTACCTTACCCTCTTCGAACACATCAGTTCGGCCGTCACGGTAACGAATCTCTACATATGAGCGCTTTTCATCAAGCGCTTTACCTGTAATGAGACGGAGCGGCACGCCTTGCCAGTTCTCGTCACTACTTTCAAGCTGTAGCCCGACAAAGGTCTCAACCGTACTGCCAGGGTTTTCAACTTCTTCTTGGTAGCCCTCATACTGGCCGCGGACGACGTGCGCAGGATTTACGGGTGCAATCGCCTGCAGTGCCTTAAGACGCTGCGCGGGCACACGCTCATCAAGCGTAGGACGCGTCATGAGTACTAACGAAAGGAGTTGAAGAAGGTGGCCCTGAATAAAGTCGCGAAGTGCCCCTGTTTGCTCGTAGAACTGCGCGCGGCCTTCGATACCAATGGCCTCAGAGGCAATGATCGTGACACTTTCGATTGAGTCGGCACCCCAATGGTGATGTGCAGCCTCGGCGCCCCTACGAAGTCGTAATAGTTCAGCGGAAACCTCTTTGGCCATGTAGTGATCGATGCGATAAATTTGCGCTTCGGTAAAGTAGCGTCCGGTACGTGCAATAAAGTCTTGTGCCGACGCGAGGTCGAACCCAAACGGCTTTTCAAACAATAGGTGGATGTCGGGCGTATTTACCCCAGCCTCACCAAGTAGGTCAACGATCTGCGCTGCAGCCCCAGGGGGTACCGAAAGGTAAATCAGCGTTTGATCGGCTTTTCGGTCTTGAATCGCCTGCTTAAGCTTTTGGTAATCAGCCAGTTGCGCAACATCCATCGTCAAAATGTCGGTCTTTTCAACAAGCGCGTCATCTTTCGTACTTCCAAGAATCAACTCAGGAAGATCCACTTCCCTGCGTGACACGCCCAGGATTTCAAGCTCGGGCGCATCGTCAGCATGAATAATATGACTTAGCGCAGGAAGGAGCTTCCTCGTACTGAGGTCTCCAGTGATTCCGAAGATAACAAGTAATGTTTTCACTATACTTAGTGTAGCACTTATGCCGCAAGTTCTGCAGACTTAATTGTTTGGCCTGCTGCGGCCATAAAGCGGTCGCGTCGCGCTTCGAAATAGGCAAGGCTCTCCCGCACCGCTTCGCGGTCCTCTTCGTTGAAATCAGGCGCACCAAGTGCCTCGTGGATATCGTTAATCGTTTCGTCGAGGCGTTCTTTACTGTGGGGGTGATTAAGATGCTCTAAAGTCATCGTTATATTCTCCTTTGAATAAGCGGGGACATAAGTACACCGCCTGTTACGGCGGTGTACTGCCTCCCAAAATAAGTTATAGGGGGCTATTTATTGGCAACCGAGGCACATTGTCAGGTCGGCTGGGTCGAGTGGTGCGGCCACTGAGTTTGAGCTGGTCTGTTGTGCGTTTGCAACAGCTGATGCCATCATTGCGTCAATTGCAGCAAGTTTTTCGTCGAGAGACATTTCGTCGCTGATGATTGTGTTTGCGTTTACGCTCATGTTTGTTGATCCCCTATTATTATTTTCGCGCACTATTTTATTGTTATGTAGTGCTTATGTTTAGTTATTATACGCCACATATAGCGCCTGTCTACCCATTTTTAGGTGTAAAAATACCAACAGTTTCCGGTCGATTTACCCCTGTTAAATTCACCTATTTTCAGACGATAACCCGTCGCTTCTAGAAAATTTGGTGGTAAAAAGCCTATTTTTGCCTCTAGGAGCTTACGCGCTTCTGTTGTTGCGTCAACATCAAGCTTCTCTACTTCGCCCTGTACATAGATGCCTTTTGGCCCTCGGCTTAGGTCGGTCGAGAATAACGTGAGGCTTACGCGAGGGTCGCGCGCAACGTTTTGTGAGTGCTGCACCGTCTCTTTCGAGAACCAATACACTGCCTCGTCGTCGGCCACAATATGCACCGGCGAAACCCAAGGCGAGCCGTCCTCATTAATAGTCGCAATCGAACCTATCAAGTTGTCATCAAGAATTGCGCGAGCCTCGTCTGTCATAGTGTTACTTTCCGCCGTTCACTTCGTAAGAAGTGTTGGTGCTTTCAAAGAAGTTCACAAGTTCGAGCGTGTCGTTGGCTGCAGCCATCCACTTCGCAGGGTTTGACACGTTATATTCAGGCTCAAAGCCAAGCTCTTCAAGACGACGGTCGGTCATGTACATGACGTATTGGTTTACATACTCGGCGTTAAGGCCAAGGATACCCTTTGGAAGCATGTCTTCGTTGTAAGCTTTTTCGAGCTCAACCGCTTCAAGGATGAGTCCACGAATTTCTTCCGCAAACTCTGCAGTTTGAAGGTCTTCGTTCTCGTCCATGATGGTAAGAAGCAAGTTAATACCAAACGTAAGGTGAAGGTTTTCGTCGCGAGTAATCCAGTCCAACAGCGAGCCAATGTTACGAAGAAGATTGCGCTGACGGAAGCTCATGCCAACCATGAAGCCACTGTAGAACCAGATACCTTCAAGCACGATGTTGTAGGCTACAAGGCTACGGACAAAGTCTTTCTTACCTTCTGTTGTCGTAATATCAACATTACCTTCAAGCATTGGGTAGAGGTGCTTGTTTTGGAAGTTCGCCTTCGCTGCAAGCGATGGCTTACCAAAGCCAGCTGCGTAAATTTCTTCACGGTCGAATGGGAAAGTTTCAATAATGTATTCGAAGGTCATGAAGTGGTTGGCTTCTTCCCACATCTGCTTTGAAAGGTAGATGTGCGCCTCGGCTGCATTAATGTATGGGTAAATACCAAACGCGAGTGACTTATTGATCAGCAGCTCATTTGGATTGAGGTAGCTAATGACGGTCTTGAGCGCGTGCTTCTCGTCGTCGGTCAGCTTCTCAAAGTCCGCAAGGTCGCGAACAAGTTGTACTTCGTTCGGGAACCAGGTATTTGCCACTGCCTGGTTGTACAAGTCGTACGCCCATTGGTAACGAATTGGTTTAAGTTGTAGTCCGTCGCGGAGTCCTTGCCCGAGGATTCCAGTTGGGTGGTCGTTTGCTTGGTCTGCCATAATTTCCTCCTTAGTTTCCTTCTTCTAATGGTATGTCGTTTTGCTTACAAAATGCTTCGATGCGCTGCAGGTGTCGTTCGATGCGCGTCACCTCGTGCTCGGCGCGGCTTAAATCTCGTTGAATCTTGCTGGCTTCGCGAATCGCTGCGATGTGGTCGCCCTTGTATTGGTCGTAAAGGCGCACAATCATCTCGTGAGTTTCTACTGCCGCTTCTGCTTCGGTAGTTGCGTGGCTCATGCGGCCTCTTTCTGTTCGAGATCGAACTCGCCGTCATGGCGCACAGCGAACAGTGCAACCGGTCCAAGCCATTCGCTCATATCAAGCTGCGGGTGCGGCGCAATCTCCACGGGCTTCGCGAACTCAACCACTGGTGGTTCGCGAAGTTCAAAGTATTCATAGGGTGTGCCTGGAAATAGTTCAGCGCTCATTACTTTGCCTTTGCAAACCCAAACCCAACCTTACGTCCGTCGGTCTTCTGGATCTTTTCTGCTTTATTAGATTTAACGGTGGTCTGCTCACTTTGGTGACGAGGCTTTACGTGCAGGTAGTAGGTCGTCTTGAGGCCACGCTTCCACGCTTCGGTGTAGATTTTCTCGTATTCGTCGATGTCGCGAGTTTCGAGGTACATGTTACGGCTAATCGCTTGGTCAACCCACTTCTGTGCACGAGCGGCAACTTCGATGAACGAGTATGGAGAAAGTTGGAAGCTTGTCTTGTACACGTCTTTAAGGTGCTGTGGAATCGCGTCGATGTTTTGAATGTCACCTTGGTTAATAAGAAGGTCATCCTTCACGTCGTCCCAAATACCGAGTTCCTTCAAGTCCTTTACAAGGTTCGTGTTCACTTCAAGGAACTTACCGTTCAAGGTAGAGCGGCTAAAGATCTGTGAGAACTGAGGGTCGAGACCTGGAGTTGTTCCAGCAATGTGGGCGATGTTTGCAGTTGGGGCAATCGCCATAAGTGTTGCGTTACGCATACCCTTCTTCACCTTAGTGCGAAGCTTGTCCCAATCGAGACGCTGTGTACGGTTAATGTTCACCTTTACCTTACGGTTGGTTGCAAGCTGGTCAATGGTGTCGATAGGAAGAATTCCCTGGCTCCAACCACTGCCCTTGAATGCTGGGTAGCTACCGAGCTTCTTGGCAAGGTTGGCAGACTCGTCGATTGCGTAGTAACTAATGTATTCAGCAATTTGGTCAACAAGGTCGTAAGCTTCTTCAGACTCGTAGCTGTAGCCAAGCTTTTCGATGACGTCGGTGAATCCCATGAATCCAAGACCAAGAGCGCGAGTTTGCTTGTTGGCGTTCATTGCTTCAGGTACTGGAAGTTCGGTGATGTCGACAAGGTTGTCAAGCTGGCGAATTGCGCTACGTGAGCTTTCTTCGAGGCGCTTCCAGTCCCAAGTACCGTCGGTATTGAGGTGTGAAGAAAGGTTGATACTTACCAAGTTACAGACGGCGATGTTTTCGTTGTCTTGTGGCAATGTAATTTCAGTACATAGGTTTGAAAGGTGGATAGTACCAGTATTGTTGTTCAGTGCACGAACGTTAATGGTGTCCTTCCAAGTAAGCCATGGGTGGCTGGTTGCTTGGAGCTGAATAAGAATTGCGCGGAATTGTTCACGAGCAGAGATCTTTTCGAACTTACGAATCTTGCCCGCTTCGGCCATCTTAATGTATTCGTTGTAGCGCTTTGCAAACTCATCACCGTAGAGTTCAGTCAGGTCCATAACGTCTGCTGGGTCAAAGAGGTACCAGTCAGTGTCCTTTTCGACGCGGCGCATGAACTCATCGCTAATAAACGTTGCAGTGTCAGCAAAACGTGTACGAAGATATGGGTCACCAGAGTTCGCCTTAAGGTCAAGGAATTGTGGGAAGTTAAGGTGCCAGTTTTCCATGTACATCGCAGCCGCACCAGCCTTCTTACCCTTA
This sequence comes from Candidatus Saccharibacteria bacterium 49-20, assembly GCA_001897295.1. Classification (GTDB taxonomy): domain Bacteria; phylum Patescibacteriota; class Saccharimonadia; order Saccharimonadales; family Saccharimonadaceae; genus Microsaccharimonas. The sequence continues at coordinate 748,786 of MKSN01000001.1, forward strand.
CGGCTCACCGCGAAGAGCGCCGTGTCGATCATCTTCATGAACGGAATTGGGCCAGTACTTTCAGTGTTAGTGGTCTTTACAGGACTCCCCGCTGCACGCAGTTTGGTAAATCCGATACCAATACCGCCAGTCCCCTTCGCGATCCACATTGTGTTTCGTACACTTTTAGCAATTGACTCCATGTCATCATCAACATTGATAAGGAAACAGTTTGAAAGTTGTGGGAATGCACCACCCGCGTTCACACGAGTCGAACCGCCAGGAACGTAGTCGAGGTTCGCCATATGTTCGTAGAAATCGAGCGCGCTTGCAGTTGGGTTTTCGGCATTAATTGAAAGCCCCATCGCAATACGCATGTGGGTAAATTGTGGAACCTCGATTGGCTCGCCACTTCCCTTGCGGAGTGCGTAACGGTTTTTGTTAGTAATCACACCAAGGTACTTTGAAAGGTCGTCCTTGGTTGGGTCAAGTGCTTTTGCAAGCTTAGTAAGGTCGAAGCGGCCGTCGCTGAGGCGGGTATCAAGGAGTCCGTCTTTGACGCCGTCCTTTACGTATTTACCGAAGCTCTTTTCGTGGAGCTTTTTTAGCTCAGCCTCAGTGTCGTAGTCGCCAAGAATACTCTTATATAAAGTCTTAAGAAGGAGACGCGCAGCAATCTTGTCGTAGTCTGGATCGTCTTTTACATTTTGCAGTGCAGTTTGAATCACCGCTTCGTCGAGTTGTTCGCTCGTGATGCCATCAAACAATGTAAGTGAAAGTTGTGAAGCAACTTCTACCACCTTTGCAACTTGGTCATTCAGGCCTTCACTGGCTTTTACGAGTGCCAAGTTAATCTTGTTTGCGTCAAATGGTTCGCGTGTTCCGTCGCGCTTGACCACTGAAATATTTGTCATTCCCCTATTTCCCCTGCTCCATGTTGATTAGTTTCTTTGCACCTCCCCAGGTGTTGTATCTCCCTCTGTTTTTGAGGGTGCAAGAAAGGCGCTACTGGAGCGTATACGCGTTCCTCCTTGCAAACTGTTTGTGTTTCTCTCACTACGCTATGTAGTGCTTAGTGATGACTATATGCCCCTACATATGGTTTTTCAAGCATTTTGCAGGGTTTTTTTGACCACGAATGCATCGTGCTTGTGGTCACCTCTGTAAATACGAAAATAGCGTCGTGTTTTATTTTCACAACGCTATATGTGGTGTATTGAATAGCAATACACTTAATTAATATTCGTAATGGTTTCTCTCGCCAATCGCTCCTCGATACGGTTAATACCAAGGTCTGTGAGAACCCATTTATTGCCCATCTTTTTAATCTGCCGACAGGACGCGGACTGTAGCTTCTTGATAGCCCGACTAATGCCAGAAGCATCTTTAGGTACAACACGAACAATATCTGCCTGAGCTAACCCACCGCGATTAAAGAGAAGATGGGCAAGTATCTCTTCCTCCGTAGTAAAGCTCGTTGCTTGCAGAAACGCATCGTCACCAAACATGCGCATAAGAGGGAAAGGGAAGCGCGCTAAATCTCTGATTATCGCAGCGACCACCTCCCTATCGCCAACGACAAACAGCCTGAGTAGTTCGGCAAGTATCCACCGCACCATCTCCTGAACCAACCGAGAGTCAATTTCGTTCGCCGTATAGTGTGGTGTAACGTGTACCGCACCTCTTTGACTTCTGAATTTATAAACAACTCGTATAACTTTCGCTAAATGAACGGCAGTCTGACGCTCTGGAAATGCATGACTCAACTGCTGGCTGTCAATGTATCGCAAGCAATCATCCACACCTTTTGTCAGATTAAGGTTACCGGAGTCAATCGCATAAACTATGCGCGATGCCGCCTCCGCAAACCTTCCCCCATCGAGTTCCGTGGCCTTCCATTTGCGAGCCGTAAAGGCTTCCTCGAGCTCAATAAATTCATCAACAAGACTTTGCGCTAACCTTCCGTCAATAGACTGAGAGAGTAGCGAAACTAAATCTGCAGATTTCATTACTTAGTCTTCGCCATGCCGCGAACGTAGTCTTCACCGTCTGCGGTAATGTGAATTTTTTGCGTTTGCAATGATCGTCGTGCGCGGTTCTGCTTTTTCGCCGCCGTAAATGTCCCCGTCACGTTATTGGCAGTAATCGCAGATTCGAGGTGGTCTGTTAGCCATACAATCTCCTGATTTGTGAGGCCATCCATATTCAGTTCGTGCTTCGCCAGATACAAGGCCCAGAGTAGTCGGTCAGTACCAGCCTGTAAATAACGATACTCAACAATTCCATCAATAGTAGCGGGTACGTCATCGAAATCCTTAAAACTTTCCGGCATCGTAATCGTTACACGACGTGGTTTACGAGGCGTCTTTTTGCTAGTCCCGTCTTCATTGATAAAGCCGCTCTTCAAGACCTCAAGTCCCTTACTTGTTAAGTAGTATTCCCCCCTAGTCTCTCCTCGTGTAATCCAATTTTCACCTAGAGCTCCCTCTAAGTCACGACTTAAATTTGCCGGCGTTTTCAAGTTAGCACGGCGAAAGAGCGGTCGGATATCCTCAAGCGTGAAGCTGTTTTCTCCAGTCTCGTTAATATAGCCTGCAAACGTAACAATACGTTGCGCGTTTGTCTTGGCACCAGTGCCTTCGAGCGCATCAATTGGTGTTCGGCTCGCACCCAAAGGGCGAGCACTGGCTTGTGGTGAAAGTACAGTAGCCGAAGCAGGAACAATCTGATTCGTCTCGCCCGAGGTATTACTAATGAAGCCAATAATCTGAGCTGCCTGATTAAGAGTAATGTCTTCTTCAAAAGCAATCTTGCCAGTTAATTTGATGTTGATGGATTTTTCTGATTCCATTTTTTATTCCCCTATTTACCATTTCTATATTCATTATACCACATTAAGTTTTATGTAGTACATTCATACATAGCATAAGCATTTTGAGCTGCTAAATAGCCCTAAATGCGCCACAAAGGTGTTCATTTTTTGCAATTTTTAAAGAAAGCACAAATTAGCACCTACATTCAATTCAATTCACCGGGTTATGTAATTAATTTTAATTAGTTGAGTCTACGAAAAAATAAAAAATGACCATAAAGGTCATTCTATATGCTGGCGGAGGAGATGGGATTCGAACCCACGGTACACATTGCTGCATACACACGCTTTCCAAGCGTGCGCCTTCAACCACTCGGCCACCCCTCCGGATGTATCCATTGTAGGTAAAATGGCCTAGCACGCCAACCCCGCCGCTGTCTATTGTGATTTCCACTTCGCGCAATCTGTTGCTTAATCGTCAAATTCCTACCATACTATATATAATGGCGAAATCTGCGAGCCCCCCACCAGTTATTGAACTTCGAGATCTCCATAAGCGATTTGGCATTGGAGACGCAGAGCATTTTGCAATCGATGGGATCGACCTCACTATTCAAAAGGGTGAGTTTATCGCAATCATGGGGCCAAGTGGCTGTGGCAAGACAACGCTCCTCAATGTCCTCGGGCTTCTCGACAACTCTATCGAAGGAGAATATCTATTAAACGGCAAGCCTATCGCGTCGCTCTCACAGCGCCGCAAGGCGAAAATTCGCAGTGAAGAGATTGGCTTTGTATTCCAGAGCTTTAACCTTATCTCGCGCCTTAATGTGATCGATAACGTGGCGCTTCCACTCATCTATAAAGGCATGTCAAAACTAAAGCGTGAAAAGAAAGCCAGTAAAATTCTGCACGACTTTCACCTTGGAGAGCGCGAGTTTTATATGCCAAGTCAGCTTTCGGGCGGCCAAATGCAGCGCGTCGCGATTGCCCGTGCACTCGTGAACGAACCTTCTATCATTTTGGCCGACGAACCAACTGGCAACCTCGACTCACATGCCAGTCACATCATTATGGAAGAGCTTTCCGACCTTCACCAAAAGGGCAATACTATTATTATGGTGACGCACAACCCGAACCTCACTACGTACGCCAGCCGCGTCATCACGATGCTCGACGGAAAAGTCGATACCGATACTTTCCGCCTTCCCCTACCTGCACGCGAATCCACCAAGAAACCCCTTGGCAACACTACTAAGAAAAAACTTGCGCGCAAGAAAAAGGATACGAAATAATGCGCTTCCTCTTCCTTATTCACTTACAAAACGCGCGGCAATCTATTAAGAGTAATCGCCTTCGCAGCTTCCTTACTATGGTGGGGATTACGATCGGTGTTGCAAGCATCACAACAATCATGGCGCTCAGTGCCGGTGCAAATAAAATTGTCAGTACTCAGGTTGATGCACTTGGCGGAAATATTGCCGTAGTTCGCCCTGGCGCGCCGACAAACGACGCGTTCTCACAGCTCGCGGGCGACCATCAGTTCGCCGCCAGTACGCTCACCGATATCGACGTCGCCTCAATTAAAGACATCGAGCATGTCAGCGCCGTTGCCCCACTCATGGTGATTGGCGGGGCCGTGTCTGGAAACTCTGATGCGCCCGCAAATACCCCAATTGTTGCCACAACCCCAGAGCTTCAAGCGGTCAGCAATATTCAAATCGCCGACGGTCAATTCCTTGATCCAAATCTCATTGCTTCTACCGCAGTAATCGGCCCGCAACTCTCAGTGAACCTCTTTGGCACCGAACATTCCATCGGGCAGACCATCCGTGTAAAGGGTGAACCGTTCACGATTATCGGTGTAATGAAGCGTACTAACAGCCCGATTAACTACAACAATGTCGACTTTGATAACGCAGTCCTGATTAATCTCGAAAGTGGACGCGCCCTCAATCAGGGTTCATCGCACCTCCAGCAAATTAACGTGCAAAGTGATTCAGTCACCCACCTGACAAGTGTCATTACCACCATTAATAAGACATTGCTGCGCAATCACCTCAACGAAGTAGACTTTGCGGTGCTTTCAGGCACCCAAGTCGCCCAGCCAACGAGCCGCATCTTCACCGCAATTGCGGGCGTATCGGTCGCGATTGCTGCAATCTCACTTATTGTGGGTGGTGTAGGCATTATGAACATCATGCTTGTCAGCGTTGCCGAGCGAACCCGTGAAATCGGTATCCGTAAGGCACTTGGCGCCTCAAACCGCGATATTGTCGCGCAGTTCTTGATTGAATCACTCGTCTTAAGTATCGGTGGCGGTGTCGCCGGCTACCTGCTTGGTTACGCCGTTGCATTCGCAATCAGCACCTTCCTCACCTTCGACCCAATCCTTAACTGGGAAGTCGCAGGTGTTGCGATTGGCGTGTCGCTCATCATCGGCACACTCTTTGGCATATACCCAGCAATAAGGGCCGCTCGTCGCGACCCTATCTCAGCTCTTCGTCAGTACGAATAGTTACCGCGGATTATCGGCCAGTTCTTTCTTGAGCTTCTCGATCAATACCACTGGCGTTGGGTCAACTTGATTCAGCACGGCCGCATAGGTGCTCGAAAAGTCTGCGAGGATTGCGCCCCACAGTAGCTGGGCGAGCAACGTGTCACCTTCAAGCTCTAGCGTAAATGCGTGAGGGCGAAGGCCACTAAGCAAGCGATCACTGAGTTCGAAGCGCTGCCGCACGCGCGGCGTATCGAGCGGACTCAGAATATCGAATACTGCAAACGGTTTTTCGATTGGGTGCGACACCCACCCCATAAACTCATTGTGGTTAAACTCAGGGAATTCATTCCAGAACGCCACATTCTTTGCAGTTTCATTCCAGCTAATCTTCCATTTATAGGCAAGTGGTGCGGTAAGTGGCGTACCGTAAAATACTGGGGTCTTGCCGATCGCTTCGAGTGCAAGCTGCTTAGCGTAGTTTTTTTCGGTCGGTACGTCAGGGGTCCATTTGGCAGTTTCGTCCTCGAGCCAACCCGAAAGGTGCTCGAGTTCTTTAAGCCACTTATCACTCACAACATCAAATGACTCGAGCAATGCAAAAAGGCCGCGAAGGTTAGAAATCATTGCCATACGAGGCTGGGCACCAGATGGGAGTGGTACGTGCGCCATGTCATATTCAGTCGCGATATCAATCAATTTACCGCCCGATGCCAAGATTGCGATTTGCGCACCCTTTGCCTCGGCCTGATCGAGTGCAGATAAAGTCTCTTCAGTGTTACCCGAATAGCTACTGGCAATCACGAGGGTGTTGCGATTCACGTAACTCGGTAGGTCGTAGCCACGAATAATATCAAACGGAATTGTCAGCTCCTTATTGAGCAGTACCTTCACCATTAATGCGGCCAGCGCAGAGCCGCCCATGCCAGTCACGACGACACTCGTTATCTCACGATCGTCGTGCTCTGGGTTCCACACCTTCGCATCAAACTTAGCTTGTTTGTATTGATTCGCAATCACCTTCAACGCACCCTCAGGGTCACGCTGCGCAATTACGTTTACGTTGTCTAAAATATCCGTCATAGTATTCCCACCAATCTGTATATATGATACAGTATTTTCAAGTAAGCATAAATGTTTTAACTCGAGGTGGGCCATGGATATTACTCCGCAAGACAATACGCAACCAATTAGTGACGACCAGGAGCTGGCCAAGGCTCTTGCGGGCGTTCTTCCTGAAGACGACAGCACAACTGACGCAAATTCACCAACTGGACTTCACTTTGAAGAAACCGCCGCCCCTGCAGCCCCTGCAGCGCCTGCTGCAATCGTACCACCGGCTCCAGCGCCTGTTGCGCCCGTCGCCGAAGTACCAAGCTTCACCATGCCAAGTCTCGACACCCCTGCTGCAAGCGACTCGTCAGACCTCGACGGCGTAAAGCTCGAAGCGCTCAAAGAACTTCGCCCTCTTATGGACAAGGTTGACCTTCCTGCAGAGGAAAAGTTCGACACCTACCTCATGCTCCTTCGTAGCACCGACGACAAGACCCTTATCGCACCGGCTCACACCGCCGCACAAGGCATTGCCGACGAGAAGCGCAAGGCTGAAGCACTCCTCGAAATCATCAAGGAAATCGACTACCTTTCTCGCAAAGACCAACCAGCTGCCTAGGCAGTATCGTCTCGAATCATTCACTCATGCGCTGTAATAGGCGCATGAGTTTTAATGTAAGGTACAATGGTACTAATGACAGCTCGTTACGCCACCAACGCCGAGATCGCCAAGTGGGATTCACTGATTCTTAAGAACCCCGATGGCGGAAATGTATTCTCGAGCCTCGAATACTCGGAAATCAAAAAACTCACCCACTACACCCCTCACTATGTGATTGTGGGTCAAATTGCGGTGACCGTGTTAGAAAAGACAACACCTCCACTGGGTAAGTTCTGGTACCTACCAAAAGGTCCGGGCGTCACCTCTACCAAACAGCTCTTCGACCTTCTTAAAGCGCTACGACCGCTCGCCAAGAAAGCGGGTGTCTTTACGATTCGCGTTGAATCCGAGCTCGATCGCTCATCTCAGCCAAGCCTTGAACGCCATGGCATGAAGAAAGCCGCGCCAATTATTCCAAACCCTTCTACTATCACGATTGATATCTCGCCGTCCCTAGACAATATTTTGACCGGACTACCTCAAAAGGGTCGCCACGCCATTCGCCGCGCTGGTCGCGACGGCGTCACGGTTGAAAAAGTGCCCGTCACCGAAGAAAATGCCCAACTTATGTACAACCTTTTGGCGGAAACCGCCGAGGGCCAGTTCGGTATTCGTAGTTATAATTACTACAAAACCTTCTGGAAGACGTTTGAAGAAGCAAAGTTGGGTCAGCTTTTCTTTGCGTATTTTGAAGGCCAAGTGGTTGCCGGTGCCTACGCCATGGTATTTGGTGAAAAAAGTACTTATAAAGACGGCGCTTCTATTCGTCAGCGCACCGCCTATGGTGCCAGTCACCTTCTGCAATGGAATGTCATCGAGTGGGCCAAATCCGAAGGCGCACTTGTCCACGACTTCTGCGGATCACCACCAAGCGATGAGATTAGTAACCCAGAGCACCCACATCACGGGGTAGGCCTCTTTAAGCTTTCGTTTAGTAAAGAAGTTTCAGACTTCATCGGCTGCTACGACTACGTACTCTCGCCAACCCGCCACAAAGCCTGGACAAAGCTCGGTGAACGCGTCCATAGGCGTCTGTACTATCAGCGCACAAAAGACTATTATTACTAAGATGTCTATGAAAATTAATCAAACCGTCCTTATGTCTGACGCGCTGAATTTTAGCGCCGAACACCCAATTAACCCTTACTACTTCGATTCAAAGACCGACACTTCGGTCGCCCAAGCCGAGCACGATTCGATCCAAAGTGCGCTCGCCTCAGCTGGCGTTACTATCATTGAGGTTCCGTCACCTAGCGAAAGCCAGGATGGCGTCTACACTGCCAACTGGGCGCTCGTACGTGGCAATAAAGCTATTCCTGCACGCCTCCCTAATGTGCGCAAAGCCGAAGAGGCCTACGCACGAGAAAAACTCCTAGAACTTGGCAAAGAGCTTATTGAAGTACCTGAAGGCCTGCGTTTTAGCGGTCAAGGTGACGCGCTCGCCTGCGGTAACTACCTTTTTTGCGGCAGTGGCTACCGAAGCGACGAAGCCGCACAAGAATTCGCGGCAAATACCCTTGGCTACGACCGTGTCCAACTGCAAACCATCCCTCAGCTTGATGCGTCAGACGTACCCGTTGTAAACCCTACATCGGGATGGGAAGATAGCTTCTTTTACGATATTGACCTCGCGCTCTCTATTATTCGCCATCCAAGCGACGGCCAACCTGGCCTCATTGCTTACTGCCCTGAGGCATTTACCGAGAAAAGTCAGGCGATCCTCGCTGAAGTGACCGGTGATGGGAAAGAAATCGAAGCCATTCACGTCTCACTCACCGAAGCTCGAGAGGCCTTTGCCTGCAACCTCGTCTCCACAGGTGAAACAGTTGTCATGGGTAACGGTGCACCAGAGTTGAAATCTGCGCTCGAATCACGCGGACTCACGGTACTTACCCCTCATGTGCGTGAACTCTCAAAGGGCGGCGGCTATATCCGCTGCACCAGCCTTACCCTCGACTAGTCGGGGGTTATTTTTTCTTTACAAGTTCTTGGAGTGCCGCACGAGCAACGTCAGATTCATTCCAAGGGTATTCACCATCGGCGCGTTCGATCGTCTTTTCGTGCCCCTTACCAAGGAGCACAACCATGTCGTCCGCACTCGACGCGAGCGTAAAGGCAAACCCAATCGCCTCTTCGCGGTTTGAGATTAAGTGGAGTGACTTGTCGAGCGTTTTACCCGACGCAATAGCCCCATCTCCAATTTGCTGCAGAATCTTTGCGCCATCATCATCGCGGTCATCTTCTTCAGTCGCAACAATAATATCGGCGTACTTGCCGGCAATACGTCCCTGCTCGGCACGCTTGCTTTCGTCGCGGCGTCCCGCTGAGCCAAATACCGCAATCAGCTTCCCTTTTACGAGCGGTCGTACGCTTGAGAAAAACTTCTCAAAGCCATCGGGTGTGCTCGCAAAGTCGACGAGCACTTGGAATTTTTGACCCTCATTAATGGCATTCATACGACCCTCAACAGATTGAAGTGACGCGAGTCCATTCTCGATTTGCTCTTTGGTGAGCCCGAGCTTACGACCAACCGCAAGTGCTGCGAGGCTATTGCTGACGTTGAATTCACCGGGAATTTGCAGACTAATGTTGTACGTCTCGTCGCCTACCGTTGCGGTATACGTAGTACCCGTACTAGTAAGTTTGATGTTTGACGCCTTAATGTCACCATTCTTGATACCGTATGATGTTGAATTATCAACAGTATGCGCAAATATTTCAGCGCTTGGGTCATCCGCATTCACCACACCATACCGAAGGCCGTGCTTGTTTACCATCTTAAAGAGCTTTCGCTTTGCTTCTCGGTAGTTTTCAAAGGTGCCGTGGTACTCAAGGTGGTCATGGGTTAAGTTGGTCAATACAGCAATTTCGTACGGCACGCCCCAGACGCGGTTTTGCGCTAGTGAGTGACTCGACGTTTCGACCACCACCCACTCGGCACCTTTAGCCGCAAAGCTTTTCATTCGGCTCTGCACCACACTCGCCTTTGAAGTAGTCATGTGCTCGACTTGTTTCTTAATGTCATCGCCAACTCCATAGGCAACTGTACTCATGAGACCCGTCGTGATGCCAGCCTCGGTAAGCATGCGCTGGATAAAGAAAGAGGTCGTAGTCTTACCATTCGTACCCGTCACGCCAATTACGCGAACTTTTCGAGATGGAAATCCATAGCGGACATTAACGAGCATCGCCTCTACCAAGTGGCCGGTCGGTTCAATCGCGTGGAATAATTTAGTTGGAATTAAAGACTTAACAATTTTTCGAGCATTCATGCTGCTCATTATACCTTTCTTCTAAAGAGGAGTAGAAAAATCAGTACAAGGAGTGCTAAGAACCCTAAGGTGGCAACAGCAATCAAAATTCCAAAGTTGGGTGATCGGTGAACGCCCTGATGTCTGGCACCAAGCACTTCAGTTGCGACTCCTTGTCGCATGCTGTCACTTACCTCCTTCTGAGTAAGCCCGATCGAACTTATGCCCACAACGGGTCCACTCTCATACTCTACGCGTGCATTGCCTATAGCTGTCGCACTTCCTGAAATAACCTTTTCAACAGGTTGCACGTACAGAATCTGATATACATCGATCACTTCACCTGATTGACTTGTCCCAATGACATGCACCGTATGATATCCTTCAACGCCCTCGGGAAAGGTAACCTCTCCGCCTAGCGAGCCATCTTCATTCGCACTATATTCGGCGAGTGTCTGCGGAGCTGAACGAATTTCAACCCGTACAGGCGAACCGGGGCTGAAGGTGCCGGGCGGTATCGAAAATGGCGTTGATTCACCAGCTCTAAACAGCTCTCCGGTCATAAACCGCACTGCGCTCTGTGTAATGCGTGTGTTCATATCGGCAACTCCCTCGAGCCAATAGCTCGTATAGCCCGCCGAACCGTCACAGCTCTGACAATCGCGCGGCAGCCAGAAAGAGGTATAGCTCGTTCGAATTGCTTCAGCTATTTTCTGATGACCAAACGGCGTGGGGTGAAATGACTCCGCGCCAATGAATTTCATCTCTTTAATAAAAGAAAGTGGCGCGATATCATCGCCTACCCGCACGGCGTTCATTCCTTTTTGCGAACCCTCACAAAGCCTTTCGCCCGTAAAAGCCTGGGACACATCAACATACGTAGCCTCGGCGTATCGTGCGGCAGATTGCAAAATAGTATTAAGGTACTGAATAGATGCCTCTACGTATGTTCGCTCTTCGATGCTCAAAAGGCTTGCGGTCAGCGCATCGCACTGTACAGTATCCGAGGCGAAGATTGAAGGATACCCCACAACAAAAACAGCCGCGCCAGTTGAAAGCTTCACCTCTTCGATGAGCTGCACGATATCGGGTAATATCCTCTGCATTTCTTGTGCACTCGCAAGACGAACGCCCTCTTTAGCCCACTCACAGGTTCCAAGCCCTAGGCATGTCTTGAGCTTACCCACCAAATCGACATCATTACCCCCAATTCCGATAGACACAAGAAGTGGCTGCGTATCGGACAGTTCCGCTAGTTTCGCACGAGCATCCGTAATTCTCGAGCCCGAACATGCCGCATTGGTAGCAGCCATACCCCACCCCTCGCCCAATAACAGTGGATACGACCGGACACTCACATGACAACGATTTGTATCCGTATTTGTACCCGGTAAGTAAAATGAATCGGCCAGCTCACCTTCACCGCTCGTGTATGAGTCGCCCAGTGCAATATACTGCGACCCTGCAGATCTCGCTCGGCTCATCGGTGCAACTGTCACTCGCCCCGACCCCTGTTGCCTTACAAGAAATACAGAAAGTCGTAACCCGTCACTAGAAAACACGGGGCGATAAGCTCGCACGTAGCCTGGAAATACATCGGTTTTTGTCGAAGTGGAAGCAGCACACCACTGCACCACATCACTCAAATTCGACGTAACCCCACACGGTTCCCGCACCTCATACACCGTCAGGCCTTTATACCATCCCGTCGATGCTACCCAACGTCCATCGCGAGAAACCGCCAGCCCTAATATCGGCTGCGGCGAAGCCCCTACTACCGAAAGTGAAGCGACCCATATCGCCCCTCCTGTCTTGAAGTTGAGCCGCACAATACCTTTGCGCGGCACTTCAATAGCTGCCCACTTGCCATTCGAAGAAAGCGCAAGTGTCGTCATCGAAAGGCCATCGAGCAATAAATCGCCTTCCATTCCCCGAATGCGATAGGATACAGTCTCGCCCGCGACCCTTTCAATCTGTTTTGAAAACTGTCTTACAAGACGATAGGTATACGACCCATCCGGCAATAATGCTTGATGAAGCAAAGAGTCTTCAGCCTGACTGTAGACACAGCGGTCCAGCCCAAGGCACAAATGCTCAATTGTATAAAAATAGCGCTCATTCGTAAAAGACATCGCATACTCAAACTGGCCCGCGTAATTTACAACTCTCGCAAGGCGTGGCTTACCAGACACCCCGTACACACAGGCTGCGCGTAGAGCATTTTCGCCCGCCATTTGAATGCGCGAATTACTTCCTGCACACGAGAGCTCGCTTGGCGACGGAGTTACCTCACTCACCTCTTGCAGTACCGTAAACGGCTCATCCACCCACGAGCTCGTCGACTCAGCACGCACCTCGCCACTTACAAAAACAACAGCCAATAAAGCTCCCAAAAGGAGCACTAGCCCATATTTCATATCACACCCTCCCACCTTAAGAATTGCTTGGGTTCTGCTTATAATTTTAAGGGCGTTCTCAGCAAACATCAAGCAAATATGTCCAAAGCACAACATCGTGGTAAAATGTAACAGATGAGAATCCTTGGAATTGAGAGTAGCTGTGACGAAACCGCCGCGGCCGTCGTTGAAGACGGTCACCGTTTGCTTTCCAATGTCGTCCGCACGCAAATCGATATTCACAAGGTATATGGGGGTGTCGTTCCGGAAGTAGCGGCCCGTAGTCATATCGAGGTTATTAACCCTGTCATTAACCAGGCCCTCGAGGACGCCCACCTTACCTGGGCTGATATTGATGGCATCGCCGTCACCTACGCACCAGGCCTCTCAGGTTCACTCCTTGTCGGCACCCTTGCTGCGCGCACCCTTGCGGCGCAGAAACACATTCCCCTCTACCCTATTCACCACGTCGAGGCGCACGTCTACGCAAACTTCATTACCGATCAAGCAAACGGTATCGACCTTACCCTTCCTACAACACAGCCGACATTCCCCATGCTCGCGCTTATCGTAAGTGGTGGACACTCGCAACTCGTACTCTTCCGTGACCACGGCGACTATGAACTTCTTGGTCAAACTCAAGATGACGCCGTTGGAGAGGCCTTCGATAAAGTCGCAAAAATTATCGGCCTCCCCTACCCTGGCGGCCCTTCTATCGCCGAAGCCGCGAAGAGCGGCGATCCTAAAAAGTACCAGCTACCCAAAGCGAAGATGCAAGGAGCATATGATTTTAGTTTCTCAGGCCTCAAGACAGCCGTTCTAAGGGCCGTGCAGCGTGAAGTAGGTGTCGACACGACTTTCCCATCTTTCGAGCTCCCAGGGCTTCTTAACGACGCACAGCGCGCAGACTTTGCCGCCAGCTTCCAAAACACCGCGATCGAAACACTCGTCGATAAAGCCGAAAAGGCCTTCCATGACCGCTCCCCTGCCTCTGTTGTAATCGCTGGTGGTGTTGCAGCCAACCAAGAACTCCGTCGTCAACTTCAAGAACGACTCCCTATCGATATCAATTACGCACCGATGCAGCTCTGTACAGATAACGGCGCGATGATCGCTACCCTTGGGTGTTTTTATGCCGCACGAAAAGAAGCTACCTCACCTTTCTCGCTCGAGATTCAGCCAAGCCTCTCAATGACAAAAACAGCCTGGAATCAGGCTGCTTAAGTTTACTCTCAAGTAATTATCAGGTTACTTTTTACGACGAACCGTCTGAAGCGCTTTCTTTGCAAAGGGCAACCCTTTACTCCAAAGGGTATAGAGAGGGGAGAGAGGTTTATCGAAGGTGCCGGCGAGTACCGTCACCTCTGACGCCCAGCCCTGTTTAAAGTTAGAAACACCACCCGCCACGAGACCACCAAAGTCATAGTGAGAGAGGCCCCATTCTTTAACCTTTTTAATCGCGTGCCACTTAAGCGCGTAGTTCGCACGAAGGTCTTGGCCAAGCTCATTCATGCCTCCATATAGTTCGTACGCCGTCGATTCACTAATGGCCAACCACAAAAAGGCAACAATCTCTTCCCCGTTATAGGCGGCAAAGATAGGGGAGTGGTCCTGCATTTGGATAAACACATCAAGGTAGTACTGAGTATTGTGTAGATTAAAGCCCGCGCGCGCCGCAGTTTGCTGATAAATCTTTAAACATTCTTCAATATCTTCACGCTTTTTAATCTGTCGAATCTTCACATCAGCACCAGATTTACGGATATACTGACGAGTTTTCTTGGCCATATCGGCCAAAAGGTCACTCTCGGACTTCGTGGTATCGAGCATAATCGTCTCGGCTGAAAGCACCTTATTAGTGGCGCGAACCCAGCCTTCAGGCTTTTCGAATGCTGTTGTATCTGGCTCAATCGACAGCGCGACCGCGTGATGATCACGCTTTACAAGGACGGCGAGTTTATCAAGAAATTCATCTTTATATTCATCTTCTGCAAGAGGTCCGCGTGGAATGTACGAGAAGGCACGAAGGGGAAGTGGTAATCGACGAATCAGCACCTGAGCCGCGCCTACGACCTTATCCTCATCATAGGCAAATACTCGTTCAGCAACCCAGCCATGACCAGATTTTACCTGCCCCCATGACCAAAGTTGAAGGGGATGACCCCCGAGTTCAAGGACATATTCATCCCATTGTTCTTTGTCACTACACCTTTGAAGCTCAATCATATGGACTATTATAACTCGGATTAGCTACGACCGAGTCACCTTATAACGTTCGCGTCCTCGCGCTACGTTTCAATGGGGCCCCGGCGCCCATTTCAACATAGGCTGCGGATTACTCTCTTTTATAAGGTGACTCGGTCGTAGCCTTCCTCTGTAAATCATGCTATAATTGCGATAGAAAACAGGGAAGTGCGCATAACTTTCACGTGAAAGTTACCGTGAAATCGAATTATTAATTTCACGTGAAATAACGGCATTTCTGCAAAACATCTAGACAGGATACTTATCGTGAACCTTGCGAAAGCCTACGAGCCAAATCAATACGAGCCAAACATCTACGCCCTCTGGGAAACTAGCGGATCTTTTAAGCCTACTGGTACAGGCAAGCCTTTTAGTACCGTTATGCCGCCGCCAAACGCCAATGGTAACCTTCACCTTGGTCACGCGCTCGACATGGGACTCAAGGACATCACGACTCGCTACAAGCGAATGACGGGTCACGACACGATTTATATTCCTGGCGCCGACCACGCTGGCTTTGAAACCTGGGTTGTCTACGAACGCGAACTTCAAAAAGAAGGTAAGAGCCGTTTCGATTTCAACCGCGAAGAACTTTACAGCCAGGTATGGGACTTCGTTGAAAAGCAACGTGGCAACATGGAGCTTCAGGTGCGCGCCCTTGGCGTCAGCGCCTCATGGGATGACCTCGTATTTACACTCGATAAAAAGGTGATTGAAACCGTCTACGGCACCTTCAAGAAATTCTGGGATGAAGGCCTCATTTACAGAGGTGAGCGTATCGTAAACTACAGCACAAAGTACCAAACCAGCTACGCCGACATCGAAGTAGACCACAAGATGGAAAAGGGTACCCTTTGGCACGTTGCCTACCCAATGATCGACAAGATTGGCGAGATTGTCATCGCGACTTCACGTCCAGAAACACTCTTCGGCGACACGGCTGTTGCAGTCCACCCAGACGACCCACGCTACAAAGAATTTATCGGCACTAAAGTCATGCTCCCGTTAACTGGACGCGAAATCGAAATTATCGCCGACGAATACGTAGACCCTAAGTTTGGCACCGGTGCGGTAAAGATTACCCCGGCTCACGACCCGAACGACTTCGAAGTAGGGCAGCGCCACAACCTACCACGCCCTCAGGTCATCGACTTCGACGGCAAGATGATTAACGTCCCTGAAGAATTCCTCGGCCTTGAAGTAGACGAAGCGCGTAAGCGAACCCTCGCCGCACTCAACGCCCAAGAACTCATCCGCAAAGAAGAGACTATCGAGCACACCGTAGGATACGACTACAAGAGTGGCCTCCCAATCCAACCACTCATCAAAGAACAATGGTTCCTCAAGATGGAGCCGCTTGCTAAGAAGGCGCTCGAAGCGCTTGAAGCAGAAGAAATTATTTTCTACCCAGCGGGTCGAAAGAACATCCTTGTTCAATACCTCAAAAACATCCGCGACTGGAACCTTTCACGCCAGATCCCTTGGGGTATCCCGATTCCAGCCTTTCAAAATGTCGATGATCCAAACGACTGGATCTTTAATGAAAACGTTGACGAAAAAACAATAGTTATTGATGGCAAGACCTACCAACGCGAAGAAGACACCTTCGACACTTGGTTTAGCAGTGGTCAATGGCCATTTATTACTACTGACGCACTTAAAGAGGGGAGCGACCTTTCTCGCTTCTTCCCAACAGAACTCATGGAAACCGGTACTGACCTCCTTGACCGCTGGATTGCGCGCATGATCATGCTCAGCCTCCACGTGACCGGTAAGGTTCCCTTCAAGAATGTCTACCTGCACGGTATGGTGCTCGACGAACACAGCCAAAAGATGAGCAAGAGCAAGGGTAACGTCATTAATCCGATGGAGCTCGTGGCTGAATACGGCTCTGACGCGCTTCGCCTCGGCCTCATCGCTAGTCGTAGCCCTGGTCAAAACCAAGCCTTCAGCGTGGACCGCGTGATTGCTGGCCGCAACTTCTGTAACAAGCTTTGGAATATCGCTCGTTTTGCGGAGCACAAGCTTGGCGAAGACTTCACGCCAAACGCCCCAGAAGCGAAATCTTTGGTTGACCACTGGATCGTCAGTGAACTTGAAACCGCAAAAAAGACTATCGAACGCACCCTCGACGACTACCGTTACGCTGAAGCAGGTGAAGCGATGTATCACGCCGTGTGGGATAGCGTAGCCGACTGGTACGTTGAAGCTTCAAAGGACCAAGACAACCTTGACCTTCTTGCCTGGGTACTCGATACCTCGCTGAAGCTCGCGCATCCGTTTGCGCCATTCGTGACCGAAACCATCTGGCAGACTCTTCCATGGCACAACGACCTTCTCATCAACACTGAATGGCCTGAAATCATCGACTACAGTGAAATCGCTGCCGGTGAATTTGGCCAAGTGCAAGAAATCGTCTCTGAGGCGCGCTTCGTCGCGACGTCTCTGCCAGGTAACGACCGTTATGGCCTCGTGTACCTCGAGGATACCCTGCTTGAAGAGAACGCCGATCTCGTAAAGCGTCTTGCGAAACTCAAGGAAATTACCAAAGCCGATCAACCTCGTGGCCTGCGCCTTGCGCTTCATAACCACGATGCGTGGCTCGATGTACCAGAGAAAACCCTTGAAGAACACAAGGAAAACCTTGAAATGCGCCTTGCGACTACTCACCAAGAAATCAAAACCCTCGAGGGTCGTCTTTCAAACGAAAACTACGTCAATAAAGCGCCGGCCTCATTGGTTGAAGAAAGCAAGAAGCAGCTTGAAGAAAAGCAAGCGCTCGTAGAACGCTTACTTCATGAACTCGAAATTCTTAAATAGTCATTAGACTGAAGGCCACAGTGACTGTGCGTCACCACCACCCATAAACAAGAGCTTCTTGTTCTGGATGTAACGGCGATCGTCATCACGTGGGGGTTGAATATTCGGAAGGCTCGAACGGAATGAGGCATTCACCTTAGGAATCGACGCACGTTCCACGTGGGTGTGGTAGTTTTGTGAAATAACCTTCTCGTATGCCGCGGTATTGCCCGCACTCTCGTACGCCGCAGGCACTGACATAGCAACCGTAGTTGCTTTGTCGATGTGCATGTCATGCATCAGAATACCGGTGGTAGTCATGAGGGTGATGATTACAGGAATTGGTTTGATAAGTTCTAACATATTTTTGTTTTTGACTAATGTCTAAAAACAATACTAGCATAAGCTTGATAATTTGTCAACTATCGGTCGCTTATGCTACTCATGGTGGTAAGAACCGCCGAGTGAAATCTGCTCAGCCCTGTAAATCTGCTCAGTAAGAATAAGACGCACTAACTGATGAGGGAACACCAGAGGTGAAAGGGACCAAATAAACTGAGCTCTCTCGTGCACGGTACTATCAACGCCATAGGCGCCACCAATAATAACCACTACCGTGCGCGAGGTGTGCAACTGATCAGAAAGAAGACTGGAAAGCCCTGGCGAATCCAGCGCTTTGCCTCTTTCATCCAAAAGAACGACGTAGTCGTCGGTACCTAAGCGTGAAAGTATGCGCTCAGACTCTTCCTGACGCGCTCTATCGCCTTCTAAACTTGAATGTGGCAAA
Organism: Candidatus Saccharibacteria bacterium 49-20; assembly: GCA_001897295.1. Classification (GTDB taxonomy): domain Bacteria; phylum Patescibacteriota; class Saccharimonadia; order Saccharimonadales; family Saccharimonadaceae; genus Microsaccharimonas. The sequence goes on from MKSN01000001.1 coordinate 767,262, forward strand.
AGTACCCATTCAATAGAAAACGGTGCACGCAGGCGCTTCTGATAACGCTCGATACCTTCAGCTACCCATGACTCGTGTTTTTTTCCGACAGTGAGTACTTTGAGTGGCATGTGCTATTGCTCGATACGAATTTTTTCAGCAAGCTTTTCGAGCGCAGTGTGATCGGGCTCGTCGGCCACAGGGCCGCTACGATGAAGATCCTTTGTTGTAGTAAATGGCACAACGTGAACGTGTGCGTGCGGTACATCAACACCAATTACCTCAACACCAACATACGGTGCATTCATCACTTCGCGCAGGTGGGCACCGACCTTTTGAACCGTTGCCATGAGGGCTTGATAGTCTTCACTCTCAAGATCCCAGATAAATTCAACTTGTTGCTTAGGAACAACAAGCACATGACCATCGGTGAGGGGGTTAATGTCAAGAAATGCAAAGGTCTTGTCATCTTCGTAGACTTTATAAGAGGGAATCTCTCCCTTGATGATTTTCGTAAAAACTGTATCTTCCATGTCACAATTATAGCAGGCTAAAGTGGTGGCCCGGTTGAAGTGGAGTTATTAATGGTGCCGTTCCAAATCCAATTTGTTGAGTTTCCGTCTGCGTAGTTTGGTACCGTTAATCCCTCTACAAACATAAAGCTGTCCGCATCTAGGGTATCACCCACGGCAGGGCGTGCACCGTTAATAAATGAGACTTGCACATACACACCAGTAGCCGTTGCGGGTGCAGTGGCGGTAAATGTCCGAGTACTCCATGTATTTTGGGGAGCGGCAGTGGACGAGGATGCACTCCAGGCGCTCGGCGACGATACCCATGCAAACTGGATGCGCATCAATGCACCCGCCCAAGATGGGCGCCCATCAACACGACCCGCGTACGTTTTTCCCGCTTCTACGGGCGCATAGCACTGGACAGCGACCTCAGAGGTAGCGGCGACTGACCATGTTGCTCGGTACGCAGAACTGCCGCTCGTTGCAGTCGCGGTAGATCGTGCGCCTGCCACCGTACCACCACCACTACTTGCGCTACAGGTGTTCGTATTCGACTCAATACTCGGATTTGATACAAGGTTTGTGATTGCCGAAACTCCGCCCTGACCGTGACCTTGGTAGCCTCCACTGGTTGGGGTAGCGATGGTATTTGATACGTAGTACGAATGCGTGTCGATGGTTCCAGTCAGCCCATAGGTGCGAGGACTTGCACTATTGTTCACCGTGTACTGAAGCTTACCTTGATCCGCCTGGTTGATATTAATAGCGCTTAAGTCTGGTGGATAATTATCGCTATTCTGGACCGCATAAGCGAGAATTTTTTTATTTACCTGCTGCACGAGACTTTGCACGGCACTTTGCTTTGACCGACTCGATATACCGTTATACGCGACAATGGTAACTGCAGCGAGAATGGCAATAACCACGACTACGATAAGAAGTTCAACAACAGTAAAACCAGTGCGTGATGCCCATCGCGCCATATATGGTTCTAGTGTGTAGTGGAGAGGGGAATGTGTCAAGATGTATCACCTTAGCCGGAAAGTCTTCTCGGAGATACATCGACACTTATAGTGCCGGGCCGGTTGAGGTGGAGTTGTTTGGGGTACCGTTCCAGGCCCAGCCTGATGTAGCACCATCCGAATACACGGGTAGTGATGATGCAGCGCTCACCATAAGACCCGTAGCATCAATAGTAGATCCGACCGGCCATGTAACATTAGCCTGGAATCGAGCGGTACACGCAAGATAACCACTCACAGTTGGGGTGATATCCTGATTGACTCTTGTCCAGGTGTTCGCAACATAGTTAACCCCACTAGGCGTGGCGCCCCTTGCAACAAGCCAGTTTCCAGAGCCATCGTGAATTCGACACTCAAGATATACACTAGAGTTAGAAACAGATGATCGAATGTACATAGAGGCGGAGACTGGAACCCCGGTCGTGACGGGTAGTGCCGTCCCCGGGGTTGAAGCGGTGTCCAGGTTGCTATGAACATCAACGCCCCTACCACCCCCAGAACTCGCTGTAAAGTAAGTTTGTCGGACATAACTTGACGTAACTGGTGATGGACCATCGCTCGCCCCGCTCACAAATGACACCGTTGTCCCATATCTCCCAGCCCACTCTGAGGTGACACTGCCTGTCGCACGTGGGTCTAACGCTAGGTTAGTGACTAAAGTCTGCCCACTCGCAGCATGTCCAGCACATACACCACTTGTCGGAGTTGCATTGGTACTCGAAACATAGGCGCTGGTGTTCTGTGTAGTCGCGGTGAGGCAGAAAGTCTTCGGATTCGCACTATTGTCGACGCGGTATTGGTAGGTGGCGGAGCCGTCGGTAATGCCCGCGTCAGAAAGGGATGCGGGGTAGTTGTCCGAATTGGTCACAGCGTACGTCATGACTTTTTTAGCAGCCTGTTCGGCAGCAGTTGAGGCTGCAGCAGCTTTAGAGCGGTTCGTAATGCCGTTATAGGCAACGATAGTGATGGCAGCAAGAATTGCGATCACGACCACGACAATGAGGAGTTCGACAATGGTGAAGCCGCGGCGTCGGCCTCGAACGTCCTCACCCAGAACAACTGAGGAGTGAGCACGCTCAAAATCTACGCCACGGATCGCTTGAGATACAAAATTCGGAGTGGTGCGTGATGCCTTTCGCGCCATATCTGGTGATGAGTATGAAGCATGAGGGGAATGAGGTCAACACAAACCCCCTGGCGGGCTTTCGCCTACCGGGGGGTTCCAACGTGTACAACTTGGCGGAGAGAGAGGGATTCGAACCCTCGAAGGCTTTCACCTTACCGCTTTTCGAGAGCGGCCAGTTCAACCACTCCTGCATCTCTCCGAACCTATTTATTTTAGTACAAAAAGGACCGTTTAACTGTCTTTTTTGTTTTGTGTGAGAGCGGCAATCCAGATCATATGCATTCTCCTTAGCTTGCTTTTACACTTCCCCTTACTGTTAAAAGGGCTCGGGTATCTAGAGCGAGAGAACTGCGGTGGCGAGTGTATAAATCACCTCCCGGCAGGCCTGTTCGGTCATATGAACCCCGTCAGGCTCGTGGTGTACTTCGTTCATAGCAGAAACTACATCTTGCCCATGTACGATAACAACACCGAGCTCATCGCACACAGGAAGAAGTGCCTCGGCATACTTTGTTGCTCGTTGGTTATATTTCTCAGTTTGCGTCGCATCCGTAAGCTCTACGTCAGGTGAAGAAAAAAGAATTTTACGTGAATGAGGAAAAGCTTCGAAAACCGCTCGCATGTTCTGGAGATACTTTTCTTTTGGGGTGATTTTCTTCCAAGGAGAAACATCGTTACCCTTATAGGAAACTATGACAACATCAGGTTGCAATTGACCCATAAACTTAGCTCGCACCACCCCATCTTCGGATGTAGCCCCGCCCATTGCACAGTTATAGACAATTGATCCCGGAATGAGTGACTCGAGCAATTCAACCTGGCTTTTACCAAACCTTCCAAGGTGACTGTCACCAAACAACACAATATCCATACATGTATGATATCGATTTCTTGCACAAAATAAAGACTACCCCAAATGACGTAGTCTTATATTTATAATTACATGGTACACCCGACAGGATTCGAACCTATGGCCTTCGGCTCCGCAAGCCGACGCTCTATCCAGCTGAGCTACGGGTGCATACGATATAACTCACCATAAATGGTGGGTTATATCATTGTAACTAGAAGGTGCTTTCGGCCTGAAAAATCAGGCGAACAGAGGTTATTTTAGCATACCTCGAGAGAAAAATCTACCACCAGAACTCAAAACCAACCACCGCAACTGTCACAATGACCACAATCGCGCCTACAATCGCCCATGCAATGCGCCATGGGTGACGTTCGATAAGTGTGGCGTACTTAGGAAATTGCTGCGCAATCATCGCGTACGTCGCAGGGTCAGCGTAATATTCAGTGGGCACTGATTTGTCGCGAAGCACCGCAAGAAGCTTATCAAGGTCGTCAATTGGCCAGTAAAGTGCGTAAAGCGAAAGTGGCTCGCCCTTCTTGAGCCCAATAGTGACGCGAGGGGCAACGCCAAAGGTTGGTTCGTAATAATTCACGAATACCTTGACACCTTCGATGTCCGTATAGGCTACATTTCGCGCCTTACCAAGTGCACTTCGATACACAAGCTCACTGCTCGTCACCTCGAGGGTTCGCTTACCCAAAAACCAAAGGATAATAACGATAATAAGCGCAATTCCTGCAACGCTCAAAAGCCACCCGAGGAATCCTAGCTTAAAGAAGAATAGTACCGTGAGGCCAAGCGCAAGAAGAATACGCCACAGACCAAGTCGCTTGCGGTATTCGCGAAGATTTGCGCGAAGCATATAGGGAAGTGGCGGTGCCGCGATAGGCTCCTGTGGTGCTTCGATTGGTTCTGGTGGAGTTTGTGTGGGTGTCGTTGCGTCAGTCATTCACCCTAGTATAGCAAACGTTAGAGACGCAGTTTTCGTACAAGCACGTCAACGAGGTCGAGCTTAAGGTTTTCCATCGGAAGTCGCTGGCCAAGAATATCGACAATGCGTTCACCAGCGCCCTCAGGGAAGTACACCGATACTCCTGGCGCAAAACGCTTGCGTGGGATCAACATAATCGAGAAGTGTCCCGTATCTTGAATTAACCCAAATGCCTTAAAGTCATCGAAGTGATAGAGACGCTCGCCCACATAGAGGCCCTGTGCAGGGCTGAGGGCGTAGGTAATGGTGCGGGGTGGGCGACGAATATACACAATTAATGCAATCGCCATCACGAAAATAAGGAGTGAGAACGACCACGAATTAAGAAGGAAAATACTTGCCGCGATGAGCCCCAGGACAATAACCGCAAAGAGTACAAACCACATTGGGCTGCGGTCGAGGTGCACGTATTCTTGAGCCGTCCAGGTAACTGGCGGATTGTTAGGGGTATCTTCAGGGGCGAGCTCAGTCGACTCAGCCTCTTCTTGATACGTATCGTCTTCTTGCACCTCAGAAGTAAGCGCCTCTGGTGCCTGTTCGTCCTCGGGGTTCTGCCAATAGTTTTGCGGATCTTCATTCGCCATATCTAGGATTAGTATAGCATGAGCGTTTCAGAGGGAAATATAAAAACACCTGCTTTTACACAGGTGTTTCATAGGCTATTTTGGCGGAGGAGGGGAGATTCGAACTCCCGCTCCAGGTCTCCCCAGACTAACGATTTAGCAAACCGTCCCCTTCAGCCACTTGGGTACTCCTCCAGGTTTGTTGTTTCCAACTCGATAGATTGTAGCATAAAACAGAGAGGCAAGCCAGTGTTTACCCCTAATATTTGCCATATTAGTGATTACGTTATATAATACTTTCATATGAAGAGGTTACTCGCATACGGAACCATATCAGCGCTCGCAGTTGCGACCTTTGTTACACTTGGTGTCAGCCCGTCTGCATCAGCTCAGCAGGGCGGCATTATGGGGGGCGTACAGGCTGCACAGGGGACTGGCGTACCGACCTCACTCTTCGGTGGAAGCGGCATCGTCACAACCGTCACAAATATCCTTCTATTTATCGCCGGCGCGCTTGCCGTTATTATGATTATCTGGGGCGGACTTCGCTACGCAACCTCTGCAGGTAATGCAGCGAATGTCACCGCAGCAAAAAACACCGTACTTTACGCAATTGTCGGTCTTATTATCGCCTTCCTCGCATTTGCAGTTGTGAACTGGCTTCTCGGTGCGATGGGCACCGGTGGCGCAGCCGGTTTCTCTAATCAATAAAGAATACTAAAGATAGAAATACCCCGCTCAAACGAACGGGGTATTTTATTGTACAACTTGGCGGAGAGGGAGGGATTCGAACCCTCGGTGAGTCTCCCCACGACGGTTTTCAAGACCGTTACCATCAACCACTCGGTCACCTCTCCAATAAGAGTACTTGGAGTATTTTAACAGATTAAGTCCAATCAGTCGAGGGGTTGGTACGCGAGAGTTGCTACCCATACCGTCGCGCCCATACCCACAAGCTTTAAAGCAGCAGCTTGGAGCGTCGCTCCAGTGGTTACTACGTCATCAAGCAAGAGTACAACCTTTTCACGTATATCAACGCCGTCCATCGCTTCAAACGTATCAACCACCTGTAGTTGCCGCGCTTCGCGGGTAGCGGTATGCTGGGTGATCTTTGTACGTCGTCTCAGCAAAGAGGTGAGTGGCATTTCTCTAAGTAGCGAAAAGTAGGTGGCGACAAGCCCAATATGGTCATATCCTCGCTCGCGAATATGCGCACGGACTGTTGGCACGAAGGTGAGGATTGACCCGTCCGGAAGCAAGGGGAGCACCTCGTTAAAAAGGTCTGCGAGTGGTCGCGCGGCCGCTTTCGCATAATGAAACTTAAGTCTATTAATCAGCTCCTCTAGCGCACCGCTCCGCGTACCTACGGTAAACGCACGCGTGATAGGCGAGGCATGCGCCTCGCAAATGCCATAAAGGGTATAGCTCCCGCATAAAATACAGCCCGAAAATGGCTCATTAATGATGTCGTATTTACAATCTTCACACAAAATTGTACCGACTTTCCCGCAGCCTGAACAGGGGTGTGGAGCCACAATTTGCAACACACGCTCAACCATTGTATTTTTTACGTTTAAACCACCCATTTAGTTGATTATACCGTAGGTAGTCGGTATAATACGAGGGACTATTTGTCAAATGAGCCTAGAGAAAAGTGGAGGATATCATGGCCCGTAAAGCTAACGAAGATCTACTCATCGAGGACGAGCTCGCAGCAGCTTTCCTTAGTGACGACGACCTAACAACAACCGACCCGACCGCACCTGCGAGCGAAGATAACTGGGACGACAGCCAAGAAGAATTCTTGGGACAACTAGCGGTTGATGTATATGAAACCGAAGAAAAACTTGTGATCAAAGCACGCACCGCAGGCGTGAACAAAGAAGATCTCGATGTCAGCATCAGTGACGGCATTCTTACTATCAGCGGTACTCTTAGTAGCGGTGATGACGCAGATGCAACAAACTGGCACATCCAAGAATGTTACTGGGGCGAATTCAGCCGTACTCTCGCACTTCCTGTAAGTGTAAAGGAAGACGAAGTTGACGCAGTACTCAAGGATGGCGTGCTTACCATCAGCTTCAACAAGATCAAGCAAGAGCAAGCAAAGCGAATTCAGATTCAATAATCTCACTCGTAAGCTCCACGAAATACTCTCCGAAAGGGGAGTATTTTATATCAAAAGTATCCCGTCACCAGTCTGTCTATTCTGACGGAAATGGCTTCGCGCCGCGAATCTATTGGGGAGTTAGCGCCCTCAGACTCTCGGGCTGCAGATATTTCCTTACAGAACAGGCAGACTCGCTCGAGATCCTTAACGATAAAAAATACCTCGCCCATTCAGGCGAGGTATTAAGTGTCTTAAGAAAGGATATTTGCTTAAGCAGCAGTACCGACTGAGGTAAGTACCCAGTTCACAATTGCGAATGCGAGGAAGGCGATAACGAGACCGATGATCGCGTACATGATTGTATTCTTCGCTGCAGTCACGTTTGCAGAGTTACCTGCTGAAGTAGTGTAACGAATACCACCCCAGATCAGCATAATCACACAGATTGCACCGATGATGAAGAGGAGAATGTTAACTACTACTGTAAAGATTGAACCTTCACCACCGAAAAGTGTTGCAGGAGTATCTTCACCTTGCGCACAGTTTACACCGTTTGTAATTGTGTAAGTGTCATCCGCACAGCTTTGTGCGCTTGCTGGAACAACTGGAACCAAAAGGGCAGTTACTGCAAGTGCGAAAGCGGCGACAAATACGCTGAGCTTCTTAGTAATTGTTTTCATTTAATTAAATTTCCTTTCTTTGAAATCTAGGTTAGTTATAGCAGATTTTTAACGGTTTGTTAACCCCTTAGCTAAAGGATTAGAAGAGTTTAATAACCCAGTTGATAATCGCAAAGGCGACAAACGCGACCACAAGGCCCACTACGGCGTAGGTGATAGTGTTCTTTGCGCGTGCGATCTTACCCGAGTCACCGTTCGAAATGACGTAGAAAATACCACCAACAATGATCATTACCGTTGAAAGCGCACCAACGAGGAAGAGAAGGGTATTTACGAGTGTCCCAATAAGGTCATTCGCGTCTTCTTCTTTGTTCTTACAGACCGCATTGTCTGGGTCGCTTGAACACACGTCCGCCAATGGGTCGAGTGCGTAGGTGCTCAATACAGGCACAAATGCAAATGCTCCAACCGCACTTACGATAAATGCAGCGATAAATAGTTTAATTCGTTTCATTATTTAAACCTCCCGATAACAAACGCGGTAACCACAAAGGCAACCAATACAATAATTAATCCCACGATAGAGTAGGTGAGCAAGTTCTTTGCCTTGGTAATCCGTCCGGCATCACCCGCTGAGGTCGCGTACATAATACCACCGATAATAATTACGATAACCGCAACGGTACCTGCAAGGAAGTACATAAGGTTAAGGCCGTTCGCAAGTAGGTCATCACCAGTCCCGGTAGGGATATTTACGGTTGTCGTACTATTTGGGTCAGTGCCAGTTGCGACTGCGAGGCGTATAAGTAGGTCGTTCATCATATTCCTTTTAAATAATGTTAAATACTAAGTTAGTAAGCGCAATCGCCGCGAGGGCAATTACGAGGCCGATTACTGCATTAAGGATGGTCTTACGAGCTTTCTCGAGCTGCGCAGGCAGTGCACCACCCGTCATGTAAAGGAAACCTCCGAATAGAATAAAGAAGGTAGCAACATAGGCGGTCGCGACAATCGCCATCTCAATGACGTTAAGAACGATTTTCCAGATAAAGGTGCTAAGTCCACCCGCTTCATCCGGAGATACAATGTTACAGTCTGGAGACGGGCCAGTCAGACCGCGGTACCAAGGCGGAATACCGAGTACACGATTTTCACAAGCTGCATCCGCATGTGCGCTTTGCGCAGGCGCAACAGTTGCCATTACCGGCGCCGCAAAAGCAAAGATAAACAATCCACCAAATAATAGACTTTTAATTGTCGCTTTCATTAGTTAAAGATTCCTCCTGGAACAATAAAGTTAAGTAGGGTAAACATTCCACCGAAGGCAATCACCCCGATCACCACGTTGGTGAATACGACGCGTGCTTTCTTTACCATCTCTGGGCTTCCGGCAGACGTCATATATAGGTAACCCCCATAGACGAAACCAGCTACCGCAAGTACACCCACACCTACGCTTAGGATGTTAATCGTAAGGATAAGCACACCCCAAAGCCCAGTGTCTTCAGGCGCGTTACCGCCGGTTTGCTCACAGTTAATAATTGCTGTCTTTACACCACCGCAGTCGGCAGCGGCGTTATATGAAGTACTAAGTGCACTGACAGAAACTGCAGATACAAGTAGTACAGCGCCCAGTACTAAGTTTCGTATTGTTTGTTTTATGTTCATAGTTACTAATAGGGTACGAGGTTTTAACAGATAATGCAAGTTTTATCAAATAGTAATTATGTTTAATAATCGCATAAGCTCTTTACTTTTTAAGCTTTTTGTGGTATATTAGCGGCAAACAGTCATAAGCGTATTTATTGTCTGCATTTAACACTCACGAGAAGGAACCATCACACAAATGAGTTACGACCAAGAACACTCGTTCAACAACAGTTCTGAGATTCAAAAGAATCCAAATATCTTTGATCAAATTAAGCGTGGCTACCAGAGCACAATTGATTACATTAAAGAACGCTCTTCTGAAACAGGCATTCGCATTATCGGTACTACCGCAGGAATAGCCCTTGCCGCTGCAGCACTTTCTGGCTGCGCAACAGGTGAGGCCCCTGAAAAAACACCTACGCAAACTAGCGCACCAGTTGAAACCGAGGAACCTTCTGAACCAACACCAACTCCTACTGAAACTGCACCTGCAGTAAATGAGGCGAGTTACGAATTTGGTATTGCAAAATCTGAAGCAGACCGCCTTCTTGGTATTGAGAGTGTTGCTTACGAGAGTGTCCCAATCGAAGAGCGCGCGCAGTTCGTGCTTTATCACCTCGAGCAATCAGACTTCTTGGCGAATGCAGAACAGTACGCAAACGCGATGAAAAACCGCAACGGCACAAGCTTTGATGTGCTCCCGGCGGAACTTTCCCCAACAAATACACCTCAGGAAATCCTTGCAACAGTAACCGCGCTCGACCGCCTCACATTCTCAGTTCCTGACGCAGAGAATCCAAACAACTTCGACCAAGACGTTGCCTTCCGCCTTATCGCGAGTGAAGCCGTAACCGGTAAGACATCACCGCACGCAAATAAGCTTGTCACTAACTTATCTGAGCTTGTTGCCTATGACGGTGGAGAAGTACGCGAAAATACAGACCTTATTATGAACAGTCTGCTCGCAACTCCAGAAGTCGTGTCGGCAACAGCCGTAACGACCAACGAACAGGGCCGTCCATCGATTGACATTACCTACAAAACAGACCAGGGTAACACCCTTACTGAGACCTATCAGTGGATCACTGTCGGTGATAAGGGTATTTGGCTTCCTAACTAGTTCGTAACAGTAGTTGCCCCAATAACTCGCTTATGATTAAATAGCCGTAGCAATGCGGCTATTTAGTTATCTTATGGGCACTAAACTGAGGGTTGCGGGTGCGGGAATTATTGCAGTCGCAATTTTTAGCTTTTTCGCATTATTTCCTTTTAACTCGGTACACGCTGCGGGTAGCAACTTTGATAAAGAAACTGACGCCTCGACAATGTTCAAGGCGATCAAGTTCTATCAGGCTATTAAATACTGTGCTGCGCAGGGTCAATATAAAACCACCATTTCTGGAGATGATGTCTCAAAGGGGCCGCGCTGGTGGGTTGCCGATACTACAAGGGTAACTATTGGTATCTCTGTCGACCAGTACGGCGATAAGAACGGACTCACAAGTTGTGCGGGTGACGACGACCAAAATGGATGGCAGGACGATGCCTACGAAATGTTTGGATACGACCCAGACGGAGGCGAAGCAACCCTAAAGAAAATGGGCTACAGCTGTAGCATCGTTAAGAATAAGACTGAGTGTAAAAAAGATGACATCAACAGCACTATAACCGGTCTTATGGAGAATTCTTCGTACTTAAAGGGTACGTCAATCGGCTTAACTAATGGAAGCCGCTACAAAGTCGCGACCTACAAGGGCGCAATCAACACTTTGAAAAACTCATGTGAGGCGTCGAAGGGTGGCAACACGAATCTTTACAAGATTTCAGTAGTGAACGAAAGCGGCGTTGTAAAAGAAGAAAGCTGGTCGATTAAAAAGAGTTCCAGTCTTTATGCAGGTGTCGATCCAATCACCACCATGAGTTCTCAGACCGACTACTGTCGCACCTCGGTCGTGAATGCTATTAACGACAACGCGAAAACATACGCAGGTTGGCAGTCTAAGGCAATGTGTGCCGAAAACTACCCCCAACTCGCTTCAAGCGACTCAAAGCTCACCGCGTGTGGAAATGGTCGAGCAAATGCCGCGGATGTTACTTACTGTGCGGGCTCTGGCATCACCGACAGGAACTCATGTTTCATCGGTGCAGGAAATCCAAAGGATGCAAACGGTAGAACAGCGGGCGAGCTATGTATGGATCTTTACTCGGGTAAAACTGCCGAACTTGCCGCGTGTATCCAAGGAGCAATGCACTTAGCTGATGCAAGCTATTGTAATACTAACTACCCGGCGCCAGACTCACTGAACGCAAGCGGAAACCTTCCAACCGACACTAATAAATCGAAGCGAGACGCCTGTGCAGCAGGAGCATCACTTAACGTAGACGGTGGTGGTGTCGTTTTAAGTGATAGTGACGCGCCAGAAGATCCGAATGCCGACACGACCGCAACCGCCTGCGTGGTCGATGGTATTGGATGGATGGTGTGTCCAATGCTTAATGCACTTGGTGGACTTGGCGACGCAATGTACGGATGGATCGATAGCGTCCTTCGTCTTCAACCACTTACCGTATCGAATGGTGATGGTACGGAATCATCCCAATTTGTGGCCTGGCAAAGTATTCGTAATATTGCGAACGTATTATTAGTTATCGCATTCCTTATTATTATCTTCTCGCAGCTCACCAGTATGGGTGTCACGAATTATGGTGTGAAGAAAACGCTTCCACGCTTAATTATTGTTGCGCTCGCAATTAATACTTCGTTCTACATTATGGCGATTGCCGTTGACCTCACAAATATTATTGGAGTAGGGCTCCACAGTATCTTCTCGACACTCGCGCCAGATGCAACCGCCGCAACAATGAATGCAAATGAAATTATTGGCGCCTTTGTGACCGGAACTGGTACCGTCGCGGTAGCAGGAACGGCCGTTGCAATTGCCGCGGGAACTGGTGCATTATCACTCTCAACACTCGCACTTATGGCGCTCCCGGTCGTAGGTGTTGCAGTACTGGCACTTCTTGCAGCAGTCGCAACACTCTTCATACGTAACGCGCTTATCGTCATCTTGATCGTCATCTCGCCACTCGCATTCGCGGCGTACCTTCTTCCAAATACCCAGAGTATGTTCACGAAATGGCGAAAATTATTCGTCAGTATGTTGGTGCTCTTCCCGATGGCAGCACTCTTGTTTGGTGGTGCAAAGTTTGCCGCATCGGTTGTTGTCGTCTCAGACCAGCCACTTTCTGCACTCGCGGCAATCTTTATTATGGCAGCGCCCCTTGGTATGCTTCCATGGCTCGTAAAGTCATCAAACAGCCTCCTTGGAAATATCGGTGGCAAGCTTGGTGGCTTAGCGCGAAGGGCACGCAACCCACTTAACAAGGCCGTTGAAGGTCAGGTAAACAAGCAGCGTGAAGCGTATCGTGCAGGTCAAAAGACTTTCTTTGGCCGTAAACAAAAAGAGGGTAAAACCAACGTTGCGCAGCGCTGGAATAACCGCCGCATGTCTCGTGAAGCTGAAATTGGAAACCTGAAGGGCGAGTCGGAAGAGAACTGGCGCGAGATGGCTATTTCCGGTACCGGTGGTGGTAAGAATGGTAAAGCAGCCGCAAGGGCACAAGCTGCGCTTAAGGGGCAGCAAGACCACGCTACACTCAAGGGTCGAAACGATGCACGCGCACAAGAAATGCACACTGCGCGCATTAACACACCTGGTTCTGTGATTGGACAAATGGATACCGAGGCTCGTGAAGCGAAGCTTGCAACCGCACGTAATGAAGCCCAGACTCAGGCTCGATTTGATCAGCGCGTTCAAAACAGCGCCGCACTTACCAATACTCAACAAGCGACCCGTCGTGCAGAAGAAGTATCTAAGACCGTAAAGGCAGAGCAAGATCATGCCTTCGAGCAGGTGAAGTCAACTGATGCGACACTCCTGGGACTACGTGACCGCCAGGCTGACGCACAGCTTAAGACAAGTGCGCTCACAGAACGATCCGCTGTCGAGACACAGCGTCGACAACAAGCAGATCCTGGATTGCTCAATATTCGCCTTGATACTGAAGCGAGCAAGAAGGAGCGCGGTGCACTCGAACAAGATATCACTCGTCAGGTCGCTGAAGGCGCAACTGACGTAGGCGGCGCAGAACTTGTTGGGCGCCAGATAAGCGCTGCTGATCAAGCTGCGATGCAAAGTATCGTTGACCGCCTTAAGACCGCTCAGGTAAGCTCCTCTGTCGCGACGTCTGCGACCACCTCGGCACAGAACGTACAACAGCAAGAATATTCAACAGAACTTATGCAAAATGCCGCGCTCGCCGTTGATGCGGGTGGTATTGATCCTCGTGGTGAATCACGTGTGAAAGCAGCTGCAAATGCGGTTATCACCGACGCCACCAACAAGGCTATCTCTGCCGAGAAGTCTACAATGACACGTGCCGTAGCGGGTGCTCGTGACGGATCAGACCCAGACTCACTCTGGTCTATCGTACGAGATGACACGGCTAGCGTAGAACGCCGTGCTGCCGCTGCAGGACAGATTATGAAGACAGCGGGGGATGGTGATATTCACGAACTCTTCGAATACGTTGGTGATCTTTCCGAACCAACACTCGATTCAACCTCCCGTCTCTTCATTCAGCAGCAAATGTCTGATGATATGGGTGGCCGCAAGCCGGTTTCTATTGGAGCGGCCGACGCCGCAGCGCTTGGAACAGGTACTTACTCGGGTAACTTCGATAGCAAGGTTACTGGTCGCCTCAGCGCCGGCAAACTTTCACCAGAGAACCTCTACGCGACAAGTGCAGACGAGTTGCAGCGTATGGTGCAGGTATTGTCAGACCCATCGTTTGTTGCGCAGGATCCAAACGGAACCCCTCCTGGTACTGGTGCTGCCAACCTCGCAGAGCTTAAGTTGCAAATTGAAAACTACAAGAAAAGCCCAAGCTTCAAGCCTGCATCTCCAGAGATTGCTGCACTCATTGATCAACTTGAAGCCGAAATATAGGTATACTTAAACCATGGCAACTTACAAAGTCCCCCAAGACGTCGAAGCCGATGACAAACTCATCGGGCCGTTTAGTTTTCGCCAGTTTATCTACCTGATTATCGTCGCGCTTCTCGGTGTGGCCGCATGGGGACTTTCACAACTCTTTATCGCGCTCGTGGTTGTTCCTTTGCCAGCAATCTTGCTGTTTGGTGCGCTCGCGTTGCCGCTCCGTAAAGACCAGCCAATGGAAATTTACATGGCTGCGATGGTGTCGTTTTACCTTAAACCTCGCAATCGTCTTTGGGACCCAGAGGGGATTGAATCGGTTATTGAAATTAGCGCACCAAAGGTAGTAGAAGAGCAGCGCACAAAAGACCTTTCGCAAACTGAAGCCGCACAACGCCTCAGCTATCTTGCTGATATCGTTGACTCTGGTGGGTGGGCGATTCGCGGCGTATCTGGCTCAGCGGGTACTGCGATGAACAACGACGTGTATCTTGAGGCGCAGGGCGCAACCGACATTCTCGATACGAACACAACAGTTGCTCATACCTTTGATCAGATGATGTTACAAAGCACCGAGCGTATGCACGAAGAAGCCCGTCAGCGTATGATGCAAGCAACAATGCCGCAGCCACCCGCGCCAGCGCCAGTTGCGGCTCCAGCCGCACCAACAATAGGTCAGGTAGCGATCGCACCGCAACCCCAACTACCACAACAGCCACAAGCTCAACAGGGTATGGATCCGCTTCTCGCACAAATGTCTCAACAAATGCACGTAGGGCAGGGGCAAGCGGTACCAGGTGCTACACCTCGTTTCGATCCATACCCAACCTTCCATCAGTCTATTATTCAGCCGCTTAACGACACGTCACATCAAGCAGAAAGTGATATCGCCGCACCGACTCCAACACCTACAACTACGCCAGTTACAGCTCCCGCAGTGACACCACAACCACAAGCAGCACCGAAAGTCGAAGAAAAGGAACCAACCACTAGCGATGTAGCCCTCACAGCTGGTATAATGAACCTTGCAAACAACCCTGATTTGTCTATCGAGACGATTGCTCACGAGGCCGAGCGTTTACACAAAAAGGCTGAAGAAGCGTCCGACGAAGTTGTTATTTCACTTCGATAGTACAAATCACTAATTGTGGAGTGGGATTAAGATAGGGTATGCCGCCTAATAGTTCTCCGTATAACCAAACCCCAGCTCAAGGGGTACCTCAACCTGTGCCACCACAGGGTAATCCTGTTATGCAGCAAACTATGCAAATCCCAGGACAGCCCGCACCTCAGGCTGCGCCTGCTCAGTTCGCTCCACAACCGACACCAGGCCCCGTAGGGTCAGGCCCACAAGCTGCAAAGCCCGCAGCAAAGAACCCTAACTCAACCCAAAGCACATTGCAGCTCTCTGAAATGCGCGACAGTATGGTGATTATGAACGACGGATCGTTCCGTGCAGTGATTGCATGTAAGTCTATTAACTTCGACCTCATGAGTGACCGTGAAAGGGAAGGGATTGAATATAGCTACCAAAACTTCCTCAACTCTTTGAATTTCCCGGTACAAATCCTCATTCGCTCGCAGCGCGTCGACATCGGCCCGTATATCGATAAGCTCATCGGCATTCGACGCGGCCAGGACAATATGCTTCTTGGCGTGCTTATGGACGACTACATTAACTTCATCGATGCGCTTTCACAAGAAGCGAACATTATGGAGAAGTCTTTCTATATCGTAGTTCCATACTTCCCCAAGGGTGATGCCGCCAACCTTGTTGAACAGGGTAAGGGCTTCTTTGGTAAGCTCTTTGCGCGTCCACAAAACGTCGTGACACACATCGATGCCGCTAGTTACCAGAAGGCAAAAGATGAAATCAAGAACCGTGTCGACTCAGTGACTGCCGGTCTTTTCCAACTTGGCGTCCAGAGTATGCAGCTCGACACGAAGTCACTCGGTGAGCTGTACTACAACTACTACAACCCTGACACTGCCGTTCGTCAGCCACTCGGCAACTTTGATAACATGGCAACGACGTTCGTAAAGAAAGCACCTGGTGAAGCACCGACTGGAGGAGTTCAATAATGGCAAAACAAAAATCTGCAGTCGATATCGCTGCCGAGCAACAAGCGCGCGAGCAGGCTGAAGTAGAGCAGGCATTCCTCAAGGGTGTCTCGACACTCCGTGACCTTATCGCACCAAGCAGTATTGAAATTCACGCCTCATATTTCCGCCTCGGCACCAAGTACGGCCGAACACTTTATGTATACGGCTATCCTCGCCAAATCTACACCGGGTGGCTCAGTCCACTTATCAACATCGACGAAGTACTCGATGTCAGTATGTATATCTACCCAGTTGAAAGCCAGGTCGTCCTTAATAACCTCCGTAAAAAGGTGACACAACTCGAAGCATCCGCATCTATCAACAACGAGAAGGGCCGCGTGCGTGACCCAGCCCTCGAGGCAGCGATTAATGACGCTGAAGAACTTCGTGACCAAATCCAGGTGGGTGCCGAGCGGTTCTTCCGATTTGGCCTTTACGTCACACTTTGGGCGGATAGTATGGATGAACTTAACTTCGTCCAACAGAAGATTGAAACTATCTTTGGCCAACAAATGGTATTTAGTAAGGTTGCGTCGTCTCAACAGGAACAAGGGTTGAATAGCTCCGTTCCACAAATGTCAGACCAACTCCAGATTCGTCGTAACATGAACACTGGTGCAATTAGCACGAGCTTCCCATTCACCAGTGCAGACCTTACCGACAACCAAGGTATTCTGTATGGAATTAACATGCACAATAATGGACTCGTCATCTTTGACCGTTTCCGCCTCGAAAATGCCAACATGGTGGTCTTCGCAAAGTCTGGTGCAGGTAAGTCGTTTACCGTGAAGCTTGAAGCACTCCGCAGTATGATGCTTGGTTCCGAAGTGATTATTATCGACCCTGAAAACGAGTATCAAAAACTTGCCGATGCCGTTGGTGGGGCATATATTCGCCTGAGTCTTAACTCACAAACTCGTATCAATCCGTTTGACCTTCCGCGCGTCATTGATAGTGACGAAGCTGACGACGCACTTCGCGCCAACCTTGTCACGCTGCACGGGCTTTTCCGTCTTATGCTCGGTGGCTCACAAGTAACCGCGTCGGGCGTTGCAATGTCCGCACTTACTCCAGCCGAGGAGGCTGACCTTGACCAGGCGCTTATCGATACCTACGCACGCGTCGGTATTACCAGCGACCCACTGACACACAACTCACCACCACCAACGATTGCAGACCTTTACGATACACTCCTTCACATGGGAGGAAGTGGGCCAGCACTCGCGCAGCGCCTTCGTAAGTACACTACGGGTACATTTGCGGGTATCTTTAGCCAACAATCAAATATCGATATTAATAACCCGATGGTAGTATTTAATATCCGCGACCTCGAAGACGAGCTTCGCCCAGTAGCGATGTATATCGTCCTGAGTCACATCTGGAACGTCACCCGCACCGACCAACGCAAGCGTATGCTCATCGTGGATGAGGCGTGGCAACTTATGAAGTACGACGACTCGGCAAACTTCCTCTTTAGCCTCGCAAAGCGCGCGCGTAAGTACTTCCTTGGACTCACCACAATTACCCAGGACGTTGAAGACTTCATGAGTAGTAAGATGGGGCGCGCGATTGTCGCCAACAGTTCAATGCAACTTCTTTTGAAGCAATCTTCAAGTGCGGTCGATGTACTTTCGGATGTATTTAAGCTTACCGAAGAAGAAAAGAAACGTCTTGCAAACTTCCCAATCGGGCAGGGTCTGTTCTTTGCGGGCCAGAGCCACGTCCACATTCAAATTCAAGCATCCCCAACAGAACAACAGCTTATTACCACCAATCCCCAAGCTGCTTCTCAACAAGGAATAACAGGGGCGCAAAACGGCGCATAAGGCGTATAATAGGTTCTAAGTATGCCAACGACTTTTACTCCCGGCAACAAAAACCAAGAGGACGAGCTAAATCCAGGTCAAAGAGATTATGACCAGCGTTTTAATGATATCGCTCGAAAAGAAGAGCAGGGTAGTTTTGATGATATTGTTAACAATTACGATCAAGATGCGGATTCTGGCCAAGAAGATGAAAACATCGAACGTGCGCGAAATGGCGAATCGAATGCAGCGCAAGGGGCTCCCGGTGCAGCCGCTCCGTGGGCGAACCGAACGAGCTCTCAAGCTGGTGAACAAGCGAAAAGCTTTATAAAAAAGATCACCTTTAAAAAAGCGGCACCACTCTTAGGTGCAACCGGTATTATTGGTATTATTATCTTCCTTTTGGGTGGCTGGCTTCCTACAATGCTTCTCCCAAGCTTGTCGCAAGGTGCAGTATCGGAAAACGATGCTCGTGGCACGCTCCTTGAACGTCGCTTAATTGCAAAACTTCAACAAAAGATGACCGACAGCGGGCCTTGTGATACAAAGCTCTCTCTTTGTCGTGACAAGAAAATGCCAAAGATTATGCTGAGTTCGATGGCTAAGAAGGGGATTGTCGCGGTAGATGCCGACGGTAAGCCAATCAACGTCGATGGTACCGGTTATATGACCGATAATCCAACCCACTACAGCTTTAAGGACAAGAATGGAAATACAAAGATTATCGCCGCTGGTGACTTTGTAAGTGAGTACAAGGCAAACCCGGTATTTAGAAAGTTATTCAAGGGTGCATATAACACCAGGTATCTTTCCTATACTGGTGGTTTCATGAAGAAGGTGCTCGATAAGTGGGGGGTTAAGAAAGACGGTGGTGTACTGGCTGACCCTGAGTTTACCGAGGATAAAGTCAACGACAAAATATCTGAAGCCACAAAAGTTGGCGGTGCTGATGGGGAAGAGGGTGGCACGAAAACAAAATTCCGCGAACGTGCAAAGCTCCTTTTCCAGAGAAGTGCCGATAAGGTAAAGAAGACGAATGGTGACCCTATTCTACTGGTGGGCACTGGTGTATGTATGGCGATTGCAATGCCTACATTCGTCGCAGGGACAATTCGAGCTATCCAACTTGCGCAAGTTGTCGCACTTGCAAGCAACTTCATCCTTTCATCAAGTGATATGTTGCGCGCAGGTGACGCCGACCCTGAACAGGTTTCCGCAGCAGGAAAAGCCCTCACAGATACCTATCCAGTGGAGGGAAGTGATGTAGCTAAATCTGCAGTAGACTCCACAATTCTACTTGCCGCAACCGGTGCGGCCGGTGGTGCTATGTTGAAGCCAACAAAATTCGTCCCAGGATATGCACTCTTTAGTAACCCAACAATCCAAGGTGCAAATCAGCTGAACGCAGCAACGAAAGAAACTTGTAATCTCATCAATAGCCCTCAGGCGGCAATTGCATCGGCAGGAATTACCGCCGCAATTGGTGCGGCATCAGCAGGAACTGGCGCCGCCGTTTTAAAGGCGCTTCAAGCTGTTGGTAAGGTTGCGGCAATGTTCGGTGCTATCGATGGACTAATGATCCTTCTCGAAGAAACAGGTGTACTAAACCTTATTGCCGATGGCGCCTATAATGTTGCGGCTGGCCTTATTGGAAATATTTATGAAGATGCAAAGGGGATTGAATTCGGAGACGCACTCGGAACCGGACTCTTTGCTGTATTCTCACTCGCTGCATTAGGTGGTGGCGCAGCGGTGCTTACAAAATCCCAAGCAAGAAGCTTCAACCAAGTTGCCGCCGAGGTTGATAATGAATATAGGGAAGAGGCTATCGCAACATTAAGTCCATTTGATACATCGAGCCAATATACATTCTTAGGAAGTATCGTATCGAAACTCGCACTCAGCACCGCAGGTTCAAGTAATATGATTTCTTCAACCATCTCAACCCTCGGTTCTATTGTCCGAGCACCGTTCAGTTTATTAAACAAAGCGGCTTCTGCAGAGACAGATCCTATTGAAGCGAAATATGGATATGCCTCATACTTTGGTGTTGATGAAGATATTGCTATTTCTATAGCCGGTACGCCTGGAGTTGGTATGCCAACTCAATACCTCGACATGAACCCTGAAACCGCGTATAACCTTGTGTCAAATAGTGTGAACGCCGAAACTGGTGAGCCAAATGAGCCGACGCCATTACTGGACAACCTGGGTATCGGCGTGAACGCCGACCTAAACACTACTATTGCAGAGTGTGCCGATGCCGACCTCGAGTCAATCAGTGGCTGTACAATCGCGGCCTCAGCAAGTCAAACAGTTGAATCAACCTCTTGTGGAACAGAAGGAGAGGTGTGCGGAGAGGATGACGATCTTTCCACCTCGAGCGTGACAGTCCAAGGTGACCCTGATGAAGCGCGTAGTGCAGCCCTTAGGATTTACTACATGGACCACCAGCTTGAAAATATCCTAAGCGGAAACGACAAAGAAGAAGCCGCAAGTGCCGGCCCAACTTCACTTGCCGGTGCGACCATCGACCGCGACCACTTATGGGAAGATTCAACCACGGTTGGTTGCGCAACAGGTACCACAGAAGCTCGTAATGACAGGGGCTTCAACCAAGGTACTGAATTCCCGATTAAGCTCTGTGCAATCCCTGGCACGAGTCACGCCGGTCAACCTATGCTCGTAAACTCAAGGGCATCAGGCGCAGTGCTCGCAATGATCACTAAAATGAAGGCAGACTTGTCACTCGATACAATTAAGATTGCCGACTCATACCGTTCAATGGAAGGGCAGGAGCACGCCTGGAACTGTAACCAAGGGAATCCAAACGGTGAAGACTGTAGTGATATCGCAGGTCGAGCGGCGAAACCCGGATATTCAAATCACCAGTCTGGATATGCGATTGACTTTCAACTTCCGTCGGGAAATTCCGGCGCAAAGAAGCCGGGCGATCAATACTGGGATTGGTTAAACGCGAATGCTGCAACGTTCGGGTATAGTTCTAATGTTGGTGAATCGTGGCACTGGTCGGTAACAGGGGGATAGTATAATAAAAACAATGAAATTACATCTTCCACAAAAAGCCACACTGCTACGAAAGACAGGCATCTTCTTGTCTATTGCTATGCTTGTCGTTGCGCTTTTCCCAACCCCTAGTCACGCGCAAGCGCCTAGTTGTGATGTTGAGTTCTATAGCATGAACGATATCACGTTTTACAACCCTTGCAGTAGCAGTTCGTGTTCGGCCGTAAATGCTGGTGGAGCGCTCACATCTCCAGGCCCTTCATCACTTATCGGTAAAGATAACGAAGAAAAAATCTGGAATTACTTCATCGCCCGTGGCCTCACACCTGTTGCCGCAGCTGGTGCTATGGGTAATATGAAGCAAGAATCAAGCTTATTTGACCCTTGGGCAGGTGAACACGGAAGTACTGGAAGTCTTGATAAAAGTAGGATGCTTACTGGATTTGGACTCATTCAATGGACCAACACTGACGGTAACCCTCAAGGGCGTCGCTACGGTGTCATGAGCTACCTTGAAAGTAACGGTGTAGCCCTTACACCTTCAGACCCGTCACAAACCGACAAAGCACTTCTTTATGAACTTAACTACCTCTGGGATGGTGAATATAAGTCGCTCACATGGCAAGAGCAGGTGAATGCCGAGCAAAAGATTGAGGGTGACGCTTCTAAGAGTTATTCAGAGGACAACACTGGTAACGGATCAGCAATGGTGTTCCATAAACTCGTTGAACGTTCTGGGGATGGCACGGCTGGTAAACAGGAACGTATCGACAGCGCAAAAGAATTCCTTGATAAGTACGGTAATGGCGACATGGCTCGAGGTAGTTGTGGAGTAAGTGCTGGTGGTCTTAGCTGGGAGCAAGCTGTAGCTGCGGCAAAAAAACTTTCAGACAACTGGGACACCATCTACTGTGGCGCCGGTTCAATTAAGGGCGGTTTCTACTGTGGCTGGACTGAAGGTTACTGTACAGCCGGCGCTGCATGGCTCATGGTTACAACCTCACCAAACCCCGGAGGGACACCAGGTATCCCGAACGGTGTAGATGTTGCAAATCGATTAACTTCTCAGAACTCAGATGTGTATACAAGTGTAAATCCGGATGGGTCAAATATTCAGCCTTTCTCAATTTGGTCATTAGGTTCCGGTGGTGCAGAAGGTCAACCGGGTCACACGGGCACTATCGTGGGGGTTGGGGAAGATGGTTCTATTATCAGCCTCGAAACAAACTGGTCAGGCGCGGGTAAGGGCGCGACCAATAATTACTTGGTGAGCACTAATGGGCATAAAGTCGCAGTACATCAATACCCTTCGTTTGAAGCATTTAAGTCAGGCCACAACGGATACGTATATAACTCAATGGCAACACCAAAAGATGCGTCGACTGCGACCGAAATGTCTAAAAAGTTTGCCGAATGGTTAGGACAATAATGAATATAGATCCTCGCGCGAAAAAGAAATTACTACTCATTGGTGCTATTTTAGCAGTTGGTATTATTGCAATCATTGTGTACGCGGCGCTTACCCCTAAGCTCCCTGGTACGCAAGCGTCGGAAAAAACGGTTATCATCGACAACTACAGTAAATACACTAGGTACATTTCATCAGATTCATTCGGGAACTTTGGTAATACACTCTACAGGTATATCGATAACCCAACCAAAAGCGTATATCATGCCTCAATTGTTGATGACTCTTACTCGTACGACTCCGACTCATGGTTTTCGACCTTTATTGTAAAGTTGAATGATAGCGACGTGTCATGGAGTATTAAACTCCAAACTCTTAAAGATGGTGATTTAAACGGCGATATTGGGGTGACTTGTAAAACTGGAGCGAAATGTTTAGCCGTATCCGACATATTGAAATCCGAACTCCAGGACTATTTACCGCTGACAACGAATGATTACATTATTTCGTATCAAAAGAACTACAAAAAAATATCAGTAATTTATTACGACCAAGCAGGCGAGGGAAAGATAAAAGCTCAAGAAAAGATTAAGTCACTAGGCTTCAAGCCCGAAGACTACGAAATCGAATACTTTTACGGCGGTCGTTAAAGCTCAACGTGATGTAAATGCTTGCCCGCGTGGCTTGTTGCGGAAGTAATGATAATTTGATGACCTTTTAAATGGCTCGTAAGGAGTTTCTGACGAGTTGCATCGAGTTCAGAGAAGACATCGTCGAGCAGAATAATAGGGGTTTTACCTGTAAGTTGTTCGATAATATCAACTTCTAGGAATTTAAGTGCAAGCACAATGGTGCGTGCTTCACCCCTTGAAGCAGTAGAAAGGGCAGGGGAGTGATTAATTTCAAAGATCACATCATGGCGATGCGGGCCTACAGAGGTGCTACCCATATAGCGATCTCTATCTAAATGCGCGTGAAGCTCATTAAGAAGTTTTTGCTTAATATCACCCACGAAGGTATGTGAGTAATGAATTGATACGTCATCGTGCGTGCCCGCGATATCTTGATACAGCTGCGCAAGATTTTGATTCAGTTGTTCAATAAACGCGATACGTTGCTCGATAATATATGCACCGTGCTCGGCAAGCGCCACATTCCAGGCGAATAGTTGATCGTCTTGTATGTAAGCGCTTTTAAGAAGATTATTTCGCTGCTTGAGTGCTCGTTCGTATTTTCGAAGTGAAGGCCCGTAGAGCGGGTTAAATTGGCTTACAAAGCGATCAATAAACTGACGCCGGCGAGCAGGGGAGCCATGGAGAAGTCGCAGGTCTTCTGGCTCAAATAGCACGACGGGGTGTTTTTGCTTCTGGGGAATCCGTGCAGTGGTTTTACTATCGATCACGAACTGCTTACGACTCGTGACTTTTTCAGGTTCAAACTTAATGGTTCGGTTTTGCTGGTCGTTTAAAGTAATATCTATTTTCCACCAAGGGCCATCTTTTTGCAGTAACTCTGCGTCACTGCCGCGAAACGAAGAACCTTGAAGACTTAAATAAACCGCTTCAAGGAGGCTCGTCTTTCCACTCCCGTTCGCACCAGTAATAATCGTCACCTCAGGAGAAAACTGAATAGTATACTCGGTGTGCGAGCGAATATGTTTAACGTGGAGTGAAACGACCGAAGTCATGGACGCCTAACTCTTCAGTGGCATGATCACGTGGTAGTAGTTGGTGTCTTTGGCGGTAGATTTCAAAATAATAGGCGAAAGCTTTCCACTAAAGCTAAATGAAATCGTATCCGCATCGAGCACACCAAGGGCTTCTGTTAGGTAGCGGGAGTTAAGAGTTACCTGTCCACTTCCAGTAACATCGGCATCGAGTTCTGAAGTATTCTCACCAAGCTCAGAGGCGATAGAGTGGAGTGACACTGTCTTTGCATCTTCATCCACGGTTACAGTTACACTACCACCTGATTCACGAGCAAAAAGTCCAGCAATCTTAGTCACGCGGCCAAATTCAGTCTTATTCATAGTGGCGGTGATGTCTGAGTTTGCAGGAATGAGTTGGCGATAATCAGGGAAGTTACCATCTACAAGGCGGCTAATCACCTCGGCTTCGTTAATACGGAAGCGTACTTGGCTTTCATCGAAAAGAATATCGATCGTATCGACATCTTCAACAATAGTGCGAAGTACTTCTTGAAGGGTTTGTGTCGGGATGATTGCGGCAACCTCACTTGTAGTTTCTACGAGGCGGCGCTCTGAGAGGCGGTACCCATCAGTTGCTGCGAGGTAAATGAATCCTTCATGTGAATGCCAGTATACGCCTGTAAGCACCGGGCGAGTCGAGTCTGAGCTTGCAGTAATAATTGTCTGGGATACTGCTTGTTTAAATTCTTCAGTGTTAATTGCATAGGTCACTGAATTATCTTCATTGATCGTTGGAAGTTCAGGGAAGTCATCGGCAATTACCCCATTAATAATAGAGTGGTATTTGCCGCTAGTAATATGAATGTTTTCACCAACTACCTTAAGTTCAATTGAATCCTTAGGAAGACTCGAAACAAATTCAGAGATAAGGCGAGCAGGGACGGTGATTGCACCTGGTTTTGCGATCTTTGCACCAATATATTGAGTGGTTGCGATTTCAAGGTTGGTTGCTGCAACTAGAAGACGGTTACCGTCTGTCCTCAAAAGAATATTACTCAGGATTGGAAGTTGTGTCTTTGAGCTTGCTACTCGACCAACAGCTGATAGGGCTCTAGCAAAGTTTTCTTGTGTAACTGTGAGTTCCATTATTATGTGTTCCTTTCTTATTCTTTATCTTTTCTTCTTAATAATAGGGGCTGTGGAAAGTGTGGATAATCGGTAATTTATATCTGTTATTAGGGTGAAATTCGGTGTGTATATAATTGGTGGAAATGTGTGTATGAATTGGGTGAAACTAGGTGCTTTTACCCACACGCTAAAGCCTTGGGTAAGAGTTTTATACATACCTGTGTATAGGTTTGCACGGTTTACCACACCTTGTGCCCACAAACTGTGCACATTTTTTACCCAGGTTTGGGGTAGGGTGGTGCTAGGCATATAAACGCTCCCGGATTGCGTTCACTTGTTCGCGCACCATATAGTTAAGCTTGATTTCTTTTTCAATCTTTTCAACTGAGTGAATTGCAGTGGTGTGATCTTTACGACCGAGTTCGCCAGCAATTTTAGGGAAGCTTAGGTGGAGTTCACTTCGAAGCAGGTACATTGCAATTTGGCGAGGCACGACAATATGCTTATCACGCTGACTTCCGCAGATTTCTTCAACTTTAAGTTGGAAGTGCTTTGCGGTCTTATCGATAATTTGCTTACTTGTAAGATGTTGTGGGCGAGAGTGGCGGACGTTTCCAAGGAGCCCTTCTGCAGTCGAGACGTCCGGTTCAACATGGTGAAGTTCGGCGTAGGCGAGGAGTTGGTTGAGTGCACCCTCAAGCTCACGAATATTCGTTTTAATGTTATTGGCGAGGAATTCGACTGTTTCGGTATTAAGTGTCACACCAGAAAGGCCAGCCTTAGCGTTGATAATCGCACAACGAGTTTCAAAATCTGGCATCTGAATATCGATGCTCATTCCCATTTCAAAACGGCTACGAAGACGCTCAGTAAGGGTAGGGATACTCTTTGGTGGTTTATCACTCGAGATAATAATTTGTTTATTGTTTTGGTGAAGGAAGTTGAAAGTATGGAAGAACTCTTCCTGAGTTTTTTCCTTGTTCGCGATAAACTGCATATCGTCGACAATCAGTACATCAACGTTACGATATTTATCAGAGAAGCCCTTTTTCTTAAAACGAATGTAATCAAGGAACTCGTTCACGAATGTTTCAGAACTTACATATAACACGCGCGCATCGGCATTATCTTTAAGGATTTCATTACCAATTGCCTGCATAAGGTGAGTCTTACCAAGTCCAACACCACCGTAGAAGTAGATAGGGTTGTACTTCACGCCTGGGTTTGCGGCGACTGCCTGGCTTGCAGAGTACGCGAGGTCGTTACTTGAACCGACAATAAAGTTATCAAATGTATAGCGCGGGTTAAGGTTTCCGCGCGCCGCGAGTGGGGAAGTGACGGGTGTGTAACTTCGGGTAGCCGCAGCTGGGCTCGCTGCGAGAATACTTTCTTGTGAAGAGCTGGCGGTTGTTTCACGACTGACGCGAGGCTTCTTACTTCCAGAAGGAATGACGTAGGTGAGGGTAGAAGGGGTGAGGCCGTTTTTATCGAGCATTTCACGCATCATTTTGTCGTACTTGGTTTGGAGGTTCTTCTGCACAAAAAGGTTAGGAACTTCAAAGATAAGTTCGTTACTGTCGTATGATACTGGCTTTGTGTTTGCCCAGTAGACTGTGTAATTTGGCGTCGAAAGGCTCAGCTCAACTTCACCTAAAATACCTTGCCAAATTGCATGCAGATCCTTTTGCATCTGTTCCCCTCATTCACTTTTGTACGATCTATTACTTCTACTATACGACAGCTTCAGAGTTTTCCACAACCATAAATAGGTTAGAAAAAGAGAGGAGGGGAGGAGACCTAGTAAAGGGTTCGAGTTATACACAATTACAAATTACCCCTGTAAACTTGTGGAAAACTATCCACAGGTTGTGGATAGTTTTTATATACAAGAAACGTTTTTAGAGGAAAAGCAAGTACTTATGATTGATTTAAAGAGGTGAATGAGGTATACTAACCAAGATATGCCAAAACGAACTTACCAACCACACACCCGTCACCGTGCAACAACTCACGGTTTTCGTGCACGTGTGTCAACTAAGACTGGACGCCAAGTTTTGAAGCGCCGTCGTCTTAAAGGACGCGCACGTTTGACAGTTTAGCAACTTGCTAAATAAAAAATATCTCTCAAGTTTTGGGAGATATTTTTTTTATTTGTATCACTTCCCTGACTTCCCCGCTGTGCGCGCAGTTCCTTGGGGTATACTAGATATAATGATTTCTACTTTATATCGATTCCATGGTCATAATAGCCTGCGGTATGTGTATAGCAACGGTAAGGCGCAGCGCTCACAGCTATTCACCGTGAAATATGTACCGAACGCACGCAGGAAGCACCCGCGCTTTTCTATTGTGGTGAGCAAGAAGGTTATTAAGTCTGCAGTTGGTCGTAATCGTATTCGCCGCCGCCTTTATGAGTATGTCCGCTTAAATATGGATCGACTCGACGGTGTGTACGATATTGTGATTATTTGTACATCTGCAGAACTTCGCGTACTACCCTACAGTCAAATCGCCGAGCAACTCGACGTATTGTTCACGAAAGCCGCCCTCTACAAAACGCCTGAAAACTGATATACTACTACCAGTTAATTTGCCCGGGAGCATCAATGAATATCTTCGAATTGTTTATCGTCCAACCTATCTTTAACCTGCTGCTTTTCATTTACAGTATTGTTCCGTTTGCTGATTTCGGTATCGCGATTATTATCTTTACAATCATCATTCGTTTTGCGCTTTGGCCACTTGTGGTGAAGCAACTCCACCAAGTAAAGGCGATGCGCAAGCTTCAGCCAGAACTTGCACGCATTAAGAAAGCTACTAAGGGTAATAAGCAACTCGAAAGCATGCAGATGCTCGAGCTTTACAAGAAGCACGAGGTGAAGCCATTCCGTTCAATCCTTGTACTCCTTATTCAGCTTCCTATCTTCATCGCCCTCTTCCAAGTGATTCAAATCTTTACAATTCACCGTGATTCAATCGAGAAGTTCACTTACGGCTTCATGCAAATGTTTGAACCCGTAAAGGCACTTCTCACTGATCCTAATAACTTCAACGAGAAGTTCCTTGGGGTAATTGACCTTACGCAGCACGCGCTTCCATTCGCAGGCTGGGGTAGTGTATTCTTGATTCTTCTTGCAGGTGTGGCTGCGTTTACTCAGTACCTTATCTCTAAGCAGACTTCACCAACCACTTCAACCAAGCGGCTTCGTGACGTACTTGCAGAAGCCGGTGAGGGTAAAGAGCCTGACCAAGCTGAACTAAACGCCGTCGTAATGGGTAAGATGATTAAGTTCCTCCCTATCCTTATGTTCTTCATTATGTTGAGCCTTCCCGGTGCGCTTGCACTTTACTACGTGACATCGAACATCTTTGCGGCAATTCAACAGCACTATCTTCTTAAGCGTGACGCAGAAGAAATGGATAAACTAGCTGATCTTCAAATTAAAAAGAGTGGGAAAAAAGCAACTGCCAAGGTTCGTGCACGCGAAGCGCGTGAGGCTACGGTAACTCCTTCAAAGAAAAGTGGCGAGAATGTAACGCGAATTAGCGCGAAAGACACGCCGCGTAAAAAGGAGAGCTAATGAACAGGGAACAATCAGTAGAGTTTGCCCGTACATATGTTGCGGACCTGCTTAGTTTTTTTGGAGTAAATGTATCAGTTGAAGCCTCGGTGCAGGATGATGTTATTGAGTTATCAGTACCATCAACAGATATTAATAGCCTACTCATTGGGCGTGGAGCGGAAACGCTTCGTAGCCTTCAGTTCTTAGTCTCAACAGTGCTTCGCAATAAAGAAGCCGCGCTCACTCGTATAAACCTTGATATCGCTGATTACAAGCGTCAGCGTGCTGATCGCCTTGCCGAGCAAGCCCGTGGGTGGATTGAAGAGGTTCGTAAGACCGGTTCATCTCACGTAGAGCGACTTAATGCAGCGGATCGCCGTATTGTGCACCAGGTTGCAGCTGAGTACTCAGATATTAAGACTTTCTCTGACGGTGAAGGATTAGAGCGTCGAATTACTATTACACAGGCGAGTAGTTAAAAGAAAAGGAGTCATTACGACTCCTTTTCTAATACCTTCATATATACCTTGTGAGTTTCTTGTGCCTGTTTCTTCCAAGAATACTTCTTAATTTGCTTATACCCTGCTTTCGCAAGACGAGTGCGAATTTTATCATCACTTAATACCTGGTCGATTGCCTCGGCCATATCACTGGTATCTTCTGGATTAAAATAATGTGCGGCCTGGCCGTAGACTTCAGGTAGGCAGGTAGCGTTACTACTGACTACAGGGGTGCCGTAGCCCATTGCTTCGAGTCCAGGAAGCCCAAACCCTTCCATGAGTGACGGGAATACATATGCCTGTGCGTTGCTGTAGAGCCAGCTGAGGTTTGCGTCATCCACGAAGTCGGTAAATAGAATGTTCTTATAGTTGCGCTCGTTAAAGTAAGCTTCATTGGTGAGCGCGGCAGCGTTTTTACGACCTACTAGTACAAGACCGAGGTCTGGGTATTTTGCGAGCAGAATTTGATGTGCGTCGCCAAGGCGTTTGATGTTTTTGTAGTCAGATTGCTGCCCGACGTACATAATGTATTTCTTGAAAGGTAGCGAATATTTCTTCGGCGCAACTGTCGAGACGTCTGAAGATTCATAGATGAGAGAGATTTTATCTTTATCAACACTAGGGAAGAATTCAAGAAGTTCTTTTTCGGTATATTTACTGATCGCAATAATCGCATCGCTGTCTTTCGCGACGCGCTCAAAGATATACTTACCTATCTTTTGTTTTGTGTGATACACGAGCCAATTTTTATCTGAATTATAGGTTTTAAGGAGTGTAAGGTCGTGAAAAGTAGTGACCTTTTTACCTTTATAACTCACGGGCTGTTGGGGCATTGCAAAGTGCACGAGGTCTGCGTTTAGTTTTTTAAGAAAACGATTAAATCCCGTTTGCTCACCGAGTGAATAATTAGCAAAATTGACCGCTTGAACGGTGAAGTTTTTATTGCGTGGTTTCCAAAAATCCTTATCTTTTTCAGGTACGATAATGGTATATTCGTTCTCTGTATCGACATCCTGAAGGTATGTCACAAGGCGCTCAACGTAGCGTCCAGTGGTTGAATTGATGATGCGGGCATCGATTGCGATATGGGCCATAGGTTACTCCTGTGGGGTTTTCTTAAAGACGAGGCGAGAGTAGAAGATGTAGTTCCAGATAAGTGAGGCAACGGTTGCGATAAGCTTAGCTACAAAGAGATTTAGGGCTTCGTTGGTAATGAACGACGCCATAAGTGAGGTTGATCCCCAGATGATGAGCGGCTGAATAACCCAGAGGCCAAATAGTGTCACAACGAGGAAAAGTGCAAATTGTTTTTTGGCATTTTTAGATTTGTTATTAAACGTAAAGGACTTGTTTGCGAAGAAACTAAAGACCAATGCAACGGTGGTTGAGAAAAAGTTCGCAACAATCTTATCGACACCAAGGAATGTAAGCCCAAAAAGAATCACGAAGTCGATCGCGGTATTCGCGCCACCGACAATAATGAACTTAATTTTTTCGGCGTGCTTTTTTAGGAGTTTTTCCATTGTGATATTCCTCAATTAGATATAACGGACGCTGCTTGGTTTCGTTGAAGATACGGCCGACATACTCACCAATAATACCAAGTGAAAGAAGCTGAACACCACCAAGGAAGAGAATGACGGCCATCATTGATGGGTACCCTGCGAGGTCGGTGCCAAGAATGGCCGTGCGAATGACGAGGAAGATAAGGTAGAGGAACGCGAGCAAGGATACGATAATACCGGCGTACGTTGCGATGCGTAACGGTGCAGTAGTAAATGAGGTGATGCCATCAATCGCAAGCTCAACAAGCTTTATGTAGTTCCACTTTGTTTCGCCGGCAGCGCGCGGATCGCGGTCGTAAAGGATTTCTTTCTTATGGAAGCCAACCCAGCTAAACATAGCTTTGGTGTTGCGCTGTGATTCGCGAAATTCTTTGAGCGCTTCGACGACGCGGCGGTCAAGAAGGCGGAAGTCGCCGGTGTCTTCCTGGATTGGAATGCGTGTGACGCTTTGGAGTGTCTTGTAATACATGCGAGAGGTAAACTTCTTGAGCGCGGTTTCACCCTCGCGTGAGCGACGCTTTGCGTAGACATCGTCATACCCTTCTTCCCAGAGTTTAATCATCTCTGGAATGAGTTCTGGTGGATCTTGAAGGTCGGCGTCGATTACGACAGTTGCATCGCCCGTAACGTGGTCGAGACCTGCAATCATACCAATTTCTTTACCGAAGTTACGAGAAAGATTGATGTAGCTGACGCGTGGGTCTATATCAGCAAAGCCTTTAATGATTTCAAGTGTTGCATCTTTACTTCCGTCGTTTACGAATAGGAATTCGAAGTCGTAGTTTTTTACTTCTTGGGCGAGATTTCCAAGGCGTGTCATAAGCTGGTCGAGGACGGGCGCTTCGTTGTAGGCAGGGATAAGGATTGAGATTGTTTTCACTAGTGTTAGTATACCACTATTTCACGAGGGAAATGAGCTCAGTAATACTTGTGGCGGTTTTGGCGCCGCTTACTTTTAAGACGCGAGTCTTTGCAGCTGCAGATTCATGCTTTGAACCTAGGATTGCGCCGGCGTGACCGAGCTGTACGCCTGTGGGCGCATGGTGCCCTGCGATGTACGAGTATACGGGTTTCGTGACGTGGTTTTTAATGAACAGAGCCGCGTCGATTTCCTCGGTGCCACCAATTTCGCCAATCATGACGATTTGGTCGACATCCGGGTCATCTTGAAATAACTGCAGGCATGCTTGATAGCCAAGGCCATGAATCATATCGCCCCCAATACCAATGACATATTTTTGGCCAACACCTTTTTCGCTCAGTCCAGCCATTGTTTCGTAGGTG
The DNA here is from genome assembly GCA_001897295.1 of Candidatus Saccharibacteria bacterium 49-20. Classification (GTDB taxonomy): domain Bacteria; phylum Patescibacteriota; class Saccharimonadia; order Saccharimonadales; family Saccharimonadaceae; genus Microsaccharimonas. The sequence goes on from MKSN01000001.1 coordinate 799,719, forward strand.
AGTGTACCGGAGCGGCTCACAATACCCACCGTGCCTGGCTTTGAGAAGGCGGTGGGGATAATTCCTAACTTATTCACACCTGGGAGGAGTGCGCCCGGTGAATTAGGGCCGAGTAGGGTGCTGGTGGCGGATTTTTGCAATCGTTCGTACACCTGAAGCATATCGTGGAGTGGGATCCCCTCGGTAACGGTGATAATAAGTGGGATTTGCGCGTCGATCGCTTCAATAATCGCACTTTTTGCAAAAGGTGCTGGGACAAAAATAACAGATATATCTACTTGAAAGTCTTCCTGTAATTCTTGGATAGAGTTATAGACTGGAAGATTCTCTATTGACTGACCGCCCTTACCGGGCGTTGTGCCTGCTACAACGTTAGTACCGGCTTTAAGCATCGCTTTGGTTTGAAATTGGCCGTGCGCACCGGTAATTCCTTGCACGATAACATTCTTACCTTCGAATAAATTAGGCATCAATAGACTCCTTTGCGGCCTTGAGGCATGATTCAAGATTTGGTAGCATTTGGATCTGATTCTTCTCGAGGATTTCCTTAGCCTCGTCGCTATTTGTGCCTGTAAGACGAATGAAAAGCGGCGGAAGATTGCTGATACTTTTTTGCGCCTCGACGATCGCCCGCGCAACTTCATCTGCCCGGGTAATACCCGCGAAAACATTCAGAATAATTGCCTGTACGTTCGGGTATTCAATAATTTTATTAAACGCTTTAAGCAGTGACTCGGTGTTTGCGCCCCCTCCGATATCGAGGAAGTTGGCAGGGATAAGCCCTGCATCATAGGCAGCGTCCACGGTGGCCATGGCGAGCCCAGCGCCATTGGCGATAGTTGCGACATTACCTTCTGGATTGATCGTCACGAAATTTACTTCGGCGGTTTTCGCTTCAAAGTTCCATTCGGGGTGGCGGAAAGCTGCGGCGTCATCGAGGGTCATCTTACAGTCGCCGGCAATAATCTTCCCATCTTCAGTAACGACGAGCGGGTTGATTTCGATAAGGGTGGCGTCGTTTTGCTTGAAACATGTGATGAGGTTTTCGATGAGGTCTTGGAGGACGAAGGTTTTATCTTCAAGGATGAAGTATTCGGCGAGTGCTTGGCCGAGCGTATTGATATCGGGCTTCGAATAGTCTACAAGCCACGAGGCGAAATCTTTGTTTTCTTCAACTTCAACGCCGCCGTTGGTGTGGGCGATAAGTTTGAGGCTGCTAGTCTTACGGTCAATAAGCAGAGAAAGATACAGTTCGCGTGCGATAGCGAGTTTTTCTTCGGCTAAAAGAACTTGAGGAAGATGCCCTTTGATCTCGAGGTTAAAGAGTTTTTTAGCTGCTTCTTCGAGTTTTTCCTGGGTGTCGATGATAAGGATACCGCCAGCCTTGCCGCGTCCACCTGTGGGGACTTGGGATTTGAGGACTGCGGGGAGGCTTACTTCTTGAACTTGGTCTTTAGTGAGGATTTTACCTAGTGGAACAGGGATTTGGGATGCCGAAAGGAGTTGTTTGGATTCGTGTTCGAGGAGATTCATGATAGTTGCTCGGTTTTGTTAATAATTTTTTGGACGTTATCTTGCCATGAGTAGCGCAGTACATTTTTTTGAAGTACTTTTTTGTCTGGGCGAGGCGTTTTAAGAGCTTCAGCTATAGACCTTGCGAATGAGTCGGCGCTCTTGGGATTCGCATAAGTCGCATATGTGGCCCCGACCTCTCGCAATACCGGTATATTAGAGGCTACCACTGGGGTACCCCCCGCCATAGCTTCAAGTATTGGCATACCAAACCCTTCGTAAAGAGACGGCATAACAAAGAGTGATGCACCTTGGAAAAGGGCAGGGCTATCGATTTGATCGACGAATCCAATGTGCTGGATGGACTCACCTTGAGCAACCGCTGCGTCTAGGGTTGTTTGCGTAGACTCTGTCTTCCAGCCCTTACCACCCGCAAGAACAAGCGAGTATTCACCCTTTATTTTAGCGGGCAAAAGTTGGTATGCCTCGATGAGGGTTTTGAGGTTTTTGCGCGGCTCTAAGTTACCGATAAAGTAAATGTATTTCTTCGTAGGGTTAAGACCGTACTTTGTTTTCACTGCGGCAATTTCTTCAGTTGAATGTTCGACAAAGAAGGTTTCATCTGGAGGGATTGGGGTGACGATACAGTTGTCTGGATTAAGACTAAACTCTTTGACAAGTTCCGCCTTTACTGATTCAGATACAGTAATGATAAAGTCAGCTTTTTTTATTGAACGAGGAACAATTCGGCGTAAATGACCCAGGTTTTTCTCTTCGACGGCCTCTGGGAAGTAGAGGTACGTGAGGTCATGTACAACGGTCGCGGAGTGTTTTGTGGCAATACTTGGCCATGTTGCAAAGTTAGGGAAAATGGTGAGATCAACTTTTGAAAGGTGTGGGTCAAAAGCGGGTGCGAACCCAAAACTTTGGGCCTTTGCGTATACCTTAAGGGGTACGATTTTATTACGATTTGATTTAGCTGGACTATTGGCAAGTTCGGGCGATGGTTGTCGATTAAGGAAATCGAAATAGTGCACAAAGGTCGTGACATTTTTTGTAGCCGAGAGCGCGTCTGTAAGGAGTCGGGTGTACTGTGCCACGCCAGAGCGGTATTTAGAGGCTACTGAGCTGATTTCTATGCGGATTTTCATCATGTACGCCCCTTTTTGTAATGAGGAACGTAAAAGTCTTTCACAAGGATACTGAGTTCGAAATGAGTAAGGAATTTTTTACGACCAGCTTGGCCAAATGATTTTTGACGAGAGCTGTCATTATAGAGTTCATTCATTGCACGGTAAAGCGACGGAGTGTCTTTCACCGGAACTAATAAGCCGTTTTTTTGATTGTCGATTATTTCAGGTATGCCGCCAATATCCGTAGCGATGACAGGTAAGCTTTTCATACAAGCTTCAGCAACAGCAACCCCGAATGCTTCGTGGTAAGTTGGCAGTACAAAAATCTTCGACTTATCCAGAAAGTTCAGAGGATTTGTCTGATGGCCATAAAAAGTAATGCCGGGTATATTCTTTGCTTGTTTTTTAAATATATCTCGTTCGGGACCATCACCGACGATAGCGAGTGTTGCAGACGGGTGCTCTGCGACTAATTGCTTAAAAGCTTCTATTAGCTCTCTAATACCTTTGTCTGCTACGAGGCGGGCCGTACTAATGAAATCAATACTCTTTTTCGTTTTTAAATTCGGAGGTTGATCGACGAGGCCATTATATATTAAAGTGAACTTTTTTAAAATTGGACTCGAGGGAATATTAGCAGCCACTAAACGTATTTCATTATTACTTGGTGCAATGATAGAGTGGGCGCCATGTGCGGTAAAGTAGACTAATTTACCTACCGGGTTTTTATACCATACTTCGTGGTTCATCCATATAAATTTTAGGTCGCCATTATCAGTCCAAGAAACCGTGATACCAAGGATCCGAGCAGCTAGTGTCACGGCGATATAATCATCTTTGCTTTGTGGAGAAACTACAGAGGGACGAAGCCGCGCGAATAGGAAGGTGTAGTATATAAATAATATGACTTGCCAAGCTAAGTATATTGGGAATAGTAAGACTCTCCAGCTGTCCCAGTTCTGTCGAGCCCACCACCATGTGCGAATTGTTTTGACATTCTGTTCATGTGCGAACGCAAGCAGTTTTTTTGAACGAGTAAGAATGGTGACTTCAAAATTATACCGCTCTAGTTCCCGAGCGATAAAGACAGGCATGCGTTCTGCGCCGCCAAAGTCGTAGGGTGCTGCGTTTCGAATTATGAGAATTTTTTGCTTCGACATACCTAAATTACAGTATACAGCACTAAAATTGCTGTATAATTGATAGAGATGAAATATTTACATTCTCGTAATCGCGCTATTTTGCGCGAAATGGTTAGTACTGACTTTAAGGTAAGATATCAAGGCTCAGTTTTGGGATATTTATGGTCTCTACTAAAACCCTTATTTCTATTCGCCATTCTTTATATTGTTTTCACATACATTATTCCTCTCGGTAAAGACGTTGAACACTACTCAGTGTACTTGCTCCTTGGAATTGTTCTGTGGAATTTCTTCACTGAAGCAACAGTAATTGGGGCGAGCTCCGTAGTTGCGAGGGGTGATCTTATTAGAAAGATTAGTATTCCTAGGTATCTAACAGTGATAGCGAGTTCGCTCTCTGCACTTATTAATCTAGGCCTAAGCCTTATTGTTGTGTTTATTTTCGCATTATTGAATGGTATTACACCAAGTTTCAGCTGGTTTCTTATAATTCCACTTATCGCTGAATTGTACGCGTTTGCATTGGGAATTTCATTCCTTTTGGGCGCGATGTACGTTAAATTTCGTGATATTACGTATATTTGGGAGATCGTATTACAGGCAGGATTTTACGCAAGTGCCATTATTTTTCCACTATCACTTGTACCTGCAATCTACCACAAATGGTTCTTTATGAGCCCGATCGTTCAAATAGTGCAAGACGCAAGGTATGCTATTACTGGTAACGATCAGCCAGTGCTATGGTCGACGGTCCACTCTTGGGCGGTAGTCGTACCTTTCCTGATTGTAATAGCGACGGTTATTATCGGAGGCGTCTACTTCAAACGTCGATCTAAGTATTTTGCGGAGGATATTTAATGAAAACATCGAAAGAGGTAGCTGTTTCGGTAAAGAATATTCATAAGGAATTCATTTTACCTCAGAGTAAAAATACTTCATTTAAGCAGTCTTTTGTAAATATCGTAAAGAAGAACGGAAAAGTAACCCAAAAGGTTCTTGACGGTGTGAGTTTCGATATCTATAAAGGCGAATTCTTTGGTATTGTTGGGCGTAATGGTAGTGGTAAGAGTACACTTCTTAAAATGCTTGCCGGTGTGTACGCACCAACCGAAGGAGAGATTATTTTGAACGGTGGCCTGACGCCATTTATTGAACTTGGGGTTGGATTTAACCCAGAACTTTCGGGTCGCGATAATGTGTACCTAAATGGCGCGCTACTAGGATATACACGCAAGCAGATGGATGGAATGTACGATGAAATTGTCGAGTTTGCTGAACTTAGTCCATTTATGGAGCAGAAACTGAAAAATTATTCATCGGGTATGCAGGTTCGCTTGGCGTTTTCTATTGCTATTAAGGCGAAGAACGACATTTTAATATTTGATGAGGTGCTTGCGGTGGGCGACGAAGCTTTCCAAAGAAAGTGTATGGAAGTGTTTAGGCAGTACCGTAAGGAAGGCCAGACTGTTATTCTTGTCACCCACAGTATGGATAATGTAAGTAACCTATGTACTCGTGCACTGATGCTCGAGGATGGAAAAATCAAACACATCGGTAATGTTAATGAGGTTGCACGACTGTATTCCGAGAGTAATATACTCAGCCAAGAACATGAAGAGAAGAATGGAGCGGATAGACCGCGACTTGAAGGTGTTGATGTTCAAGGTTTGGAGCTTATGTATGATAAAAACGACGTTATGGAGCTATCTTTAAGCTGGAAAGATAGAGATGATATATACGGTATTGGAATATCAATATCTAATATGTATGGAACGTACATTTTTGGAAGTAACTTTAAGGATCTTACGCCAAAACAAAAAGGGATAAAGCATAAAATAAAACTGAGTCTTACCCCGGGTGAGTATAAGTTAAATATGGCAACATTCGACGCTAGTGGTGATATCACTCATCACGTCCAAGACGTTGCGAGTTTTCACATAAGAGACGACTATGATATCACAACAGATGGTCTGGTGGCTTTGGAGCACGAATATATCGTGGAATGACTTAATGGCAGTGAACGCGTATAATTATATAAAGTTAAGTCTACACAAAATATGGAGTATGTATGTTTAAGGAAAAAATTTTACTGATTACTGGTGGTACAGGTTCTTTTGGCAACGAAGTCCTAAAAGGTTTTTTGGATACAGATATTAAAGAAATCCGTATCTTTTCGCGTGATGAGAAAAAACAAGATGACATGCGCAAGCGTTACAACAATGAGAAGCTGAAATTCTACATTGGTGATGTAAGGGATATTTCAACTGTCGATATCGCTATGAAGGATGTTGACTACGTATTCCACGCTGCAGCACTTAAGCAGGTTCCATCTTGTGAATTTTTCCCACTTGAGGCTGTAAAAACCAATGTTCTTGGTACCGACAACGTACTTACAAGTGCGATTAAAAACGGTGTAAAGAAGATTATTTGTCTCAGTACTGACAAGGCTGCATATCCTATTAACGCCATGGGTATTAGCAAGGCGATGATGGAAAAGATTATCGTTGCAAAGGCTCGACAACTTGGAAACGATGCCGACACAACTATATGTCTAACGCGTTACGGTAATGTTATGGGTTCACGTGGATCTGTAATACCACTATTCTACAAGCTTATTGCTGAAGGTAAGCCACTTACCATTACCGATCCGCATATGACTCGCTACATGATGACGCTAGCAGACGCAGTTGATTTGGTTAAGTTTGCATTTACACACGGTAATCAAGGTGACCTATTTGTTCAAAAAGCACCGGCTGCAACGATTCAAACTCTTGCTGAAGCAGTGAAGAAATACAAGAGTTCTGACGCTAAGACGGTCATCATTGGTACGCGACATGGTGAAAAAGCTCACGAAGTACTCGTGACTCGTGAAGAAATGTCTAAGGCGGAGGATATGGATGAATTCTTCAGGATTCCTATGGATAACCGCGACATGAATTACTCAAACTTTTATCAAGACGGTGACGGTGAAGTAATAGAATACCAACAGTATAGCTCTGACTCAACGCGTCAAATTGGGGTGGATGAGACTATAGAACTTCTTGTAAAGATGGGTGAGATTGAAGGATGAACATCTTAATTCTCGGTTCACAAGGAATGCTTGGTCATGTAGTTACACTACATTTTCAAGAAAAAGGACATACTGTGAAGGGTACATCGCGAGATGCGAGCACCGATACATATAGTTTTGACGCAACAAAAAATATTAGCGATCTCGAATCTTTTATAGGTGACTTTAAGCCAGATGTAGTGATTAACTGCATCGGTGTATTGAATAAGGTTGCTGAAGATAATAAAGCACTTGCAGTAACAGTTAATAGTTACCTACCTCACTATGCCGATGAACTATGCCGTTCGAAGGGGATTAAGTTTGTACATGTATCGACGGACTGTGTCTTTGAGGGGCACGGTGATGGAGGATACACAGAGTCGAGCCTTAGGGATGCAACAAGTTTCTACGGGCGATCAAAGGCTCTTGGTGAAGTTGATAACGACTCAAGCGTAACACTCCGTACGTCGATTGTTGGGCCAGATATGAATACTAATGGTACCGGTCTATTCCAGTGGTTTATGAACCAAGAAGGTCAAGCAAAGGGATTTGATAAGGTTGTATGGACTGGTGTTACCACCATCGAACTAGCCAAGGCTATCGAAAAAGCTATCGAGAACGATCTGACTGGAATTAGGCACGTCGTTAATAACCAGACGATTAATAAATATGATTTACTTCAGCTCTTTAAAGAACATTTCCGTAAGGATATCGAACTCGATAGGAAGAGTGACTATGTCAGCAATAAAAGTCTTGTAAGGACTACGGACTTTGATTTTGATGTGCCGAACTACAACGATATGGTGCAAGAAATGAGCAAATGGGTAAGTAATCACGAAAGCTTATACCCGGAAAGTCAGAGGGTTGCATAGATGAAAGTGATGACAATTGTAGGGACACGTCCTGAAATCATTAAGCTTTCCGCTGTTATTCCTGAACTTGATAAGTTCACAGAACACACCCTGGTACATACTGGTCAAAATTACGATTACGAGCTGAATGAGATTTTCTTTGACGGTATGGATATACGAAAACCAGATATATTCATGAATGCTGCTGGTAAAGATGCCGCAGAGACTATAGGTAACGTCATTATAAAATCTGACGAGTTGTTTAAAGAGCACAAGCCAGATGCAGTGCTTTTGTATGGTGATACGAATTCGTGTCTTGCAGTAATCTCTGCTAAGCGCAACAAGATACCTGTATTTCACATGGAGGCGGGTAACAGGTGCTTTGACCAAAGGGTACCTGAAGAGCTGAACCGAAAGGTTGTCGATCACCTTAGTGACATTAATATGACGATTACTGAGCATGCACGTCGGTACCTTGTTGCTGAGGGTATTCCAGCTGAAACTGTCATTAAGATTGGCTCGAACATGAAAGAGGTTCTTGCCAACAATAAGCAAAAGATTGAAGACAGCAAGGCGCTCGTTAACCTCAATCTCACTAAGGGAGAGTATTTCCTTCTTAGTGTCCACCGTGAAGAGAATGTCGATAACGAGAAGAATTTCAAGGACCTTGTAGATTCACTTGGCGCTATATGTGATACTTACGGTTTTCCTATTATTTTCTCTGCCCACCCACGAACGCAAAAGCTTCTTGAGAAGAGTGGCATTGAGCTCCACCCACTCGTGCGGATAATGAAGCCACTTGGATTTGCTGACTATATTCATTTACAGCAAAACGCATTTTGTGTGATTTCAGACAGCGGCACAATTACGGAGGAATCTTCACTACTTGGTTTCCCGGCTATTACTGTACGCCAAGCTCATGAACGCCCAGAAGGTATGGATGAGGGTGTGCTTATCATGACGGGGCTCGATAAAGAGACTGTTCTTGACTCGATAAAGGTTGTAATTTCACAGCGCATGCCAATCGTAAAAGATTACGACGCAGATAGTGTGGCGCAAAAAGTAGTACGTATAATACTAAGCTACACTGGCTACGTAAATCGTACTGTATGGAAAAAAGGACTTTAATACTCGGTTTGACTAAAGTGTAGAGCCTGAAGTCAAAGAAAAATTCGGTTAATCAAGAAATATCCAATGACTAATACTGCAAAGAACAATCCAAATACGAACAAGAAGGATGCTGCCAGCCAGCTTGGAAAGTACCAAGCGAGGGTTACGGTTATCACGCCAACTTATAATCGTGCAGAATTAATCAAAGAAACAATTGAGAGTGTGCTCGCGCAGGATTATGAAGATTTTGTCTATGTAATTTTAGATGATGGCTCAAAAGACAATACGCGAGAAGTGGTCGAGAAGTTGTTTGAGGGCAGAAAGAATTGCTTTTACCTCTATCACGACAATATGGGTGAGGCAGATACGGTCAATAAAGGTTGGAATCTTTGTAATACCGAATATTTTGTGCAAGTAAATTCTGATGATACTGTAGAGCCTACATTGTTAAGCGATATGATTGCTGCGCTCGATGCAAATCCGGACTGTGTCGTTGCATATCCAGACTTTCGTATTATGAATGAACAGGGGGAGACCCTTGAGATTGTTAATAATATGGACTGGAGCTTTCCGCAGGCACTTGCTGACTTTGCATGCTATGCAGCGGCACCTGGTGCATTTTTCAGAAAGTCAAAGTTGAATGATATCAAAGTATTCAAAGATGGAAGATTCCGACACACAAACGACATAAAAATGCTCTGGAATATGGCACTTAAGGGTAATTTTATTCATGTCCCAAAGAACCTAGCATCTTGGAGGTCTCACGGGGTTGGCATATCAGCCAATCGATACGAAGCCATCGAAGAAATAGAAGTATGGATAGAAGAGTATTTTAATCAAGACTTGCCTAAAAATGTGCGTGATATAGAAGAAACATGCCGTAAGACTATTTTTAACTACTACGCACAGTTAATGGAGCTTAGCAACTTAGATTATCGAGCTGACATGGCAAACTACTACAGGGAACGAGCGGAACTTCCTATGCCTTGCTACGTAAACCTTCAGGTAGGTGATAATGACCTGATTGGTAATAAATTTAATGGTCACGATCTTCATAAGAATTTGCGAAAAAGAAACATCGAATCGACTCACCTAGTATGGAATAAAGAGTCTGATGATAAGGATACGTATGTAATTGCAGCCGATCAAATTAATAGGCAAACCATACGAAAATATAGCGAAGCTATACAGCGTACGTATAACTTAGATAATGTGCATAACCCTCTTATGTACGAGATAATGTACAATAAGCTGTTTCTTGATGCCGATGTTGTGCATCTTCACTTAATGCATAACGGCTTATGGGATTTAAATTTACTTCCCTTGATGTCAAAACTGAAGCCTACGGTATGGACTGTGCACGATATGTGGATTGCAACCGGTGACCCACGTGCAGAGAGTCGTCCTGACTATTTCTTTCCTTTTTTCTACGCAAAAAACCAAAGTCTCAACTGGGAGTTGAAGAAGGAAGCTATCAAAAATTCAGACGTGACATTTGTCGTTGCGTCTAAATACATGGAACGGGCACTAATGGAGCACGATGTACTGAAGAGTAAGAGAATCGTACATATTCCATTTGGCTTAAATTTTGAAACATTCTACGCAAGAGATAACAAGGCAACAAGGGATGAACTTGGACTAGACGCCTCTGAGACCCTCATTCTCTTAAGAGGTGATGGTGATGTAAGGAAGGGTCTTCACTACATTGATAATGTGATGCGAGCATTAGGAGATAAGTATAAGATTCATTTCTTGGTGGTTGGAAATGATGAAATCACTATTCCAGAGGGGGTAAAAGCTACCCGGTATGGATGGATTAAAGATGATGAAATGATGGCCAAGTTATATAGCGTGGCTGATCTCTTCCTCATGCCATCTACCCGAGAATATTTTGGAATGATGGCTATAGAGGCTATGGCGTGCGGTACTTTGCCGATTGTTTTAGATGGTACATCTCTTGCGGAAACTGTAAATTCGCCAACTCATGGTGTTTCTGTAGCTCAAGACGTGCAAGAATACACAAAGGTCGTTGAGCACTACATTAAGAATAAAAGTGAACGAAAAAGTCGCGCAGTAGCGGGTATCGAGTATGTACGAAAAAAACACGACATGGAAAAGTATCTGACAGCGCTCGATGAATTATACCAAGAGGTAATGACCGAGCACCCTGTGAGTAAAAGATACGAGAATATAACGAACGAGATCAGGAAGTTTAATGAAGTCAAACCAAGACTTGATGTAGTAGTGGGTATGATTGATCCCGTGAAGAGCCGCGAAATTGATAAAATGCTCGAGTCTAATGCGATTGACTATAAAACACTCACAAACTCTATTCAGGCACTTTCTGACGAACTCCAGGATATACATAATAGCAAGAAATGGAAGGCTGTGAACTTTGTAACAAATGCGCTGCCAAGAAGGCGTCATTTGGCTAAATTGCGTCGTGTGGGTAGGCCATTGAAAAGATATATGAATAAAGTTAAGGACACAATATATGAAAAAAATTCCTAAAAAAATTCACTATTGTTGGTTTGGGGGAAATCCACTCACACCTTTAGCTCAAGAGTGTATTGAAAGTTGGAAGAAATATTGCCCTGACTTTGAAATTATTGAGTGGAATGAGACAAACGTTGATATAGAAGGCTCGCCATTTATGAAGGCGGCGTATGAAAACAAAAAATGGGCGTTTGTGTCTGACTATGCACGCTACAAGGTTATACATGACAACGGTGGAGTATATCTAGACGTCGATGTCGAGGTTATCAAGAGTATTGATGATCTTCTTGAGCTTGGTGCATATATGGGCTTTGAAGGCAATGAGTATGTCAATTCAGGTTTGGGATTTGGAGCTACTGCTGGTGATGAAATGCTCGGAGAAATCTTGAGTGTATATGACAGCATAAACTACGAGGATCATAAAGACAATCCAGCGGCAATATCAACGCCTATAATTGTCACAGATATATTATCAAAGCACGGATTTCAGAAGAACGGTGAACTACAAAAGGTTGGTAGTATGACTATTCTTCCTGAGGACTACTTGTGTCCAAAAAATCCACTTACACGACTCACCAACATTACAGAGAACTCACGATCAATTCACCACTACGATGCAAGTTGGGTTAATTCAAAAGAACGAGAGCATATTGATGCCCTTGAGCTTAAAAGTAAAGATGTTGCTGCACAATTTCCTGATTTAATATCAATCATCATCCCTGTCTATAACGGTGAGGATTATCTGGCGCACGCGATTGAGAGCGCGCTCAACCAATCATATAAGAATCTTGAGGTCATTGTTGTTGATGATGGGAGTAGCGATGGTACCGAGAGTATTGCACGTTCATACGGTGCAAGACTAAGGTATATTCGTAAGGCGAATGGTGGTGTTTCGTCAGCTCTCAACACCGGTATTAAGAGCATGCGTGGTAAGTATTTTGCTTGGCTGTCTCATGATGATATGTACCACGAGAAAAAGCTAGAGCTGTTACACAAGGAGATTAAAAATTCCGACAAAACTATCGCTATATCCGACTGGGATATTGTAGATGCGAGTGGAACATTCCTTAGAAAAGCCACGCTGGATAGTCGACTTGAAACTTCACCTAAATCTTTTTTGGCGTTCGATAGAAACACTTGGCTTAACGCATGTGCCATGCTTATACCTAAGAGTCTTTTTGATGAAGTGGGTGTCTTTGATGAAAGCCTTAGAACAACTCAAGATTACGACATGCATTTGCGCATGATTGAAGCGGGCGCTCGCTATAAAATCGTTCACAAAAGCCTGTTTTACTCTAGGGCTCATGCTAACCAGGGGTCGCTCACAATTGGTGACGATACATTCAAGAACTCAGATAAAATGCACGAATTAATCATTGCTTCACTGGAAAAAAATGATTATGAAACGTACTTTAATGGGAGTGTGAGTGAATTTTATAAAGCGTATCACTCATTTGTAAAAAATGGGTATTCACTTACCCCGTCAGCCATGGTGTCAAGGATGCTTAATTTGTATCCTGCGGATAGCGTATTCCTTAGAAAAGTTATTGATAAGACGCTCCTCTCGCTACATGGTGATGCTCCAGATAGTGTCATCGATAGCTTAATCAATGAAGTGTCGACAAAAAAAGGCAAAAAACCGCGACTAATGTTCACTTCTGGTACATGGATGACCGGCGGTATGGAGCGGGTGATGTCGAATCTATTTATTCATATTGCGAAGAAGTACGACATCTATCTCGTTACGCCAAGTGGGTTTACGCAGAACGACGCTACCATCCCTCTTCCTGATGCGGTAACGCACATTAGCATAGACGAGTCGCTGTATTTTGATAGGTTTGATATTGTTGGATTCACTCTTGCAAAGCTATTGGAAGTCGACATAGTTATAGGTTTCCTTAATCTTAATGAAAAACAATTAAAGTTATACGAACATTGTGCGGATAATGGTATTAAGACGATCGCTTCTAATCATGAGTATTACTTCTATCCGTATAGAAGCTTATACGCGCCAATGAGGCGCCTCGCGTTACGTCGCAAGGAAGTCTATAAAAGACTCGATGCCGTACTTTGGTTAACTAACTTCAACACAGCTATCGGCAGGCTTGATGCGAGTAATGCTCATCTAATGCCAAATCCAAATACATATGACGTTGCTTCTGGAATAAAAAATAAAAAGAATACCAAGAATATTCTTTGCGTCGGAAGATTTAATGATCATGTTAAGCGAGTTGACCGGATGCTCGCTGCCTATAGCCTAGTAAGCAAGCAGGCTCCAGATGCAACCCTTACCTTAGTTGGGTCTATAGATCTAGATAAGCCTACGGCGGATGCGTCAGACAGAACAATTAACCAGCTTATAGATTTCCATGGCCTTGATCGCGCGAAGATTACTATTGTAGGTGAGACGAAAGACACACTTCAGTACTATCGAAATGCCGATGTGTTACTCATGACCTCAGAGTCGGAAGGCTTTCCTATGGTTGTAACAGAAGCGATGAGCCAAGGTGTTCCAGTTGTATGTGGGGACATACCGGGTGTGGAGGATGTGGTTGTTGATGGTGTTACTGGATATATTGTGGCGCAGGATGACTACGATAGCTATGCTGCAAGAATATTGAGTATCATTCTTAGCAATAAAGAGCGAGTAACTCTTGGTGAGAATGCTATCTCACATGTAAAGCAATATGACGGAAAAAATATTGCAACTGGATGGATGAGTATCATCGATTCTATTCTTGGTGGGCGAGAGGTGGCGTTTACTGCTTTCGACGCTGATGTGAGTAAAGCTAACGTAAAGTTCGAGAAACGACTACTTGACGAGCTCGATAAGTCGCTCCATCAATCTGTAAGAATGTGGGAAGGGCATGACCTTACATTATTCATCGAGAGTAAGAAGGAAAAGATTAAGCGTCTAATGAGAGGTGTTCAAAGGGATTACAAAGCCCTGGGGCCTTCTAAGACTGGAAAAAAGGCAATTAAAAAAATTGCCAAAAAAATTAAGAGCAAATTACGGATGGATTAACCATTGATGGCTGGGAATGCAGATCAAGAATTGCCGCTCGTCTCTATCGTTATCCCAGTTTACAATGGGTCTAACTTTCTTTCACAGGCAATAGATAGCGCGCTTTCCCAAACGTACCCCGCTATTGAAGTGGTTGTCGTTAATGACGGTTCAACTGATAATGGTGAATCTGAGCGTGCAGCCCTGTCGTATGGAAATAAAATACACTACTACTTAAAGGCGAATGGTGGAGTTGCGTCAGCGCTTAATTTTGGAATTAAAAAGATGTCGGGAGAGTATTTCTCTTGGCTCTCTCACGATGATTTATACGAAGCGACTAAAATTGAAGAAGAAATAGCAGTCCTACTTTCGCAGCCCGACCCTGCGAATACAGTTGTTGCATGTAATTCATTGACATTGTATGAAAATGGAATGAAGCGGAAAGATACTATTAATCAGGCTATTTTCGATAATTATTTCAATATTTTTCTGGGCGCCTCTGCAAAAACGGGTATTAATGGCTGTAGTTTATTGATCCCACGACACCTCCTTCTAGAAGCGGTTGGATTTAGGGAGGACTTGCCTGTCACTCAAGACTACGACTTGTGGTATCGATTGAGTGACGATGCTCAGTTTGTACTTCTTGCTCGTCACCTAGTGACGTATAGGCACCACGAAATGCAGGATAGTATACAGAAGTTCACCATGAGCCTTATGGCGGGAGATGACTTAAGATCGACTATCTTGCAACACGTACCAGCAAAGACGTTCGCTCTTTTTATGGATTCTCATAAAAGAAATAAAAAGTGGATATGGGAAAACTACCACACCTATAAGGTACGGGGTGGTATTAAGACACCTTTAGCAATACTATTCCTATTGGCTCGATATTATTACGATAAAGGTGGGGGGTCTACGCGCGTACAATCCGAAATACTTGCATTTGAGCAACGGTATGGCAGTGGTTCACATGTACAAGATGACGCAAAGGCACTTTATGCGGATAAAGCCCTGATGCTAATACGACACATTTCTGACAAAGATTATAGGGCGGGTCAGGATTCTGTTACTAGTAACACGGTACTGCGATACTTACAGAGTGTTAAAAATGATGGCTTTTTATTTATGGCAGAGAAGGCGGCAAGAAAGATAATTAGAATGGGGCGTCGGGGGTAGTTTAGCGAACACCCAACAGTGTGCCATCTGGTATACCTGTCATGACAATGTCAGATACGGTAACAATCTTGTTCCAGTCATAGCCATAGCTATTGAAAGCCTGCGCGCTATCAAACGGTCGCTTACTTGTACTATCTACAAGGTAGACGCCAGAGCCGGTTGAACCGCCCTTGATGAGTTTTCCTGTGTAAGCGGCGATGTTAATGCCAAGATCTGGACCGGTCGGGATACTTGTTATAACAGAATCGGGTACAGTACTGACATTGTTCCATGTGTACATATGGCTATACAGAGCGTCAACGCTATTAAATGCTCGCTTAATGCCGTTCTCTATAAGATACACGCCAGAACCTGCTATATCACTCCTGATAACCTTGCCATTGTAAGAGGAAAGGTTTACTCCTAGTGGCGTGCCGTCTGGTATATCTGCCATTACCGTGCCAGATACAGTGACGATTTTATTCCAATCATATCCGTAGCTGTTGAAAGCTTGGGCGCTATCAAACGGTCGCTTACTTGTACTATCTACGAGGTAGACGCCAGAAGTTGTGGCACTGCTTCTAATAAGTTTACCTGTGTAGGCGGCGATGTTTATGCCAAGAGTTGGTCCTGTTGGTATAGTCGTCACCACAGAATCGGACACGGTAATGACATTGTTCCATGTGTACATGTGACTATACATAGCTTCTACGCTATTAAATGCTCGTTTAATACCATTTTCTATGAGGTATACACCTGAACCTGCAGCGTCGCTTCTAATAACTTTGCCATTGTAGGAAGTGATGCTAAACCACTCTTTGAAATATGCATAGAAATTACGGTTTCCATACGCACCACAGGGAGCGGTGCCCGGGTATGTAGCCAGACTTGCATCATTCGGTGTGTACGGAGTGTAGATGTATAAACTTAGTGTCGCGATATTTTCTATATATACTTGCTTTGTTCCACAGTTAATATCGGGTGAGAATTGAATATTATTCAATCCGATACGGTAGCGGTAGTTATTTGGGTGCTCTTTGTAGTAGTTTAATTGCCAAGCCGAGAGGGTTACTTGATTATAAAGCCCTGCGTAATTACTGTTACAGTTTGCTGAATTATTAGGACCGCTGTCGGGGCATGCGTATCCCATTGAGTAATTGTACTGTGATTTTAGAGGCCAGTTATCGGCAGTGAGGGGGCCGGCAGATTCTTTCTTGAGCATAACAAGAAGTACCTGTGGGTTAATATTGTAAGTTTGAGCCGCATTATAGATAATTTGCGCAGCGCTAATGCCGCCAGCGAAGGCGCCTCCACCTTTCTCGTACGATGTTTCATGCGTGGTAGGGTTTTCATAATATTTATTAATACAAACATAAGGAGGCCCAGCCCATCCCTTTATCTGTTGTGCGTATTGTGCATTTGTGAGGTTGCCATAGCCAGATTTTTGAGTACCCCATACGTCACAGTTAGGGATGAGGGTATCAAGGAAATTTTGGATATCACTAACAGACATCGAACTCTTATTGTAGAAAATGTCATCATCAATAATACGGCCAGGCTTGAAGTCTGTAATAGGTGCAGCGCTTGCTGAAGGTGTCGATGTTACTACAATCGCAAAGGCAACTACCAATACAGCTATTGCTTTAAGGAATCGGCGATTAAATAGAGAACGTAACACTGTTAGAAGCTCCTATGTATTTATCTGATTCATATTGCAGTTTAAATGACCAAGTACCAGCGGTAAGCTCTGAGACAGGTATTGAAATAGTCTGACAGTCGGTCGATGCCGGACCTTGCAGCAAGCTGGTTTCCTTGGTAACTGTTTGGCCGGTAGGGCCGGTAAGTGTTGCGAAGCAGCGACCACCGCTTACTGGGTAATTAATACCACCGCGAATGTATACAGTATTGTTGGATTTGTCAGACGAGGCTTCTAGTTGAACCTGTTGCTTGCCAGTACTTTCATCTACTGTTTCGGGTGTAGACGGTTTGTCGGTATTTTGGGATTGCTGTTTATCGTCTGGATTATCTTTGAGATTTTGTGACTGTTCTTTGTCAGATTCATGTAAAACTTTAGGAGTGTTCGATTTACCGTCTTTGAATTGAACATATGCATATACACTTGCTGGAATTGCAATCAAGAGCAATAGAGAAAGGATTATCACTAGGGGTAGTCGTTTTTTATTCTTGCTCTTTTGTATTTTCATAAAATCAAACTCTATACATACTATAGCATTAGCACTATAGATTGACAACCTGAAGAGCGGGGTGAACTATCAAGCGTAACCGCTTGGATTTTGCGATTGCCATCGCCAAGAATCTTCACAAGCCTCTTCGATTGATTTCTCTGCAAACCAACCAAGTTCCTTGTTGGCTTTCTCGGGGCTCGCGTAACATGCACCTACATCACCAGGGCGACGTGGTACGATCTCGTAGGGGATTTCTTTACCCGCTACCCTTCCAAACGCTGTAATAAGCTCTAATACAGAAGTACCGGTACCAGTACATAGATTGTAGACTTCGGTACCTGGTTTTGAGTGATTAAGTGCTGCGACATGCCCCTTAGCAAGGTCGACTACGTGAATGTAGTCGCGAACACCAGTACCGTCTGGCGTATCGTAGTCATCACCAAAGACACTTACTTTTTCGAGCTTACCGACAGCCACCTGTGAAACGTAGGGGAGGAGATTGTTAGGAATATCATTAGGATCTTCGCCGATTGTTCCACTCGAATCGGCGCCTACTGGATTGAAGTAGCGGAGAAGTGTAACTTCGAAGTCCGGGTTTGCAATAGCAACGTCAGCCAAGATTTGTTCGAGCATGAACTTAGTTTGTCCGTACGGGTTTGTGATGCCAAAGCCAGTTCGATTTGTTTCTTTAAGTGGTAGTTCCTCGGGAGTGCCGTAGACGGTTGCTGATGAGCTAAAGATAAATTTCTTCACACCGTAATCTTGAGCAACGTCGAGTAGTACGAGGGTGGAGTCGATATTGTTTGAGTAATACTCGAGCGGGTGACTCACTGATTGCCCAACAGATTTAAGGCCAGCGAAGTGGACGATTGCGTCGAAAGTGTTGCGAGAGAATACCTTCTCTAATTCTTCCTTGTCTTGCACATCAATCTTGTGAAAAGGAATGCTTGTGCCTACGATCGCTTCAACGCGACGAATTGATTCGGCGTTACTGTTCGAAAGATTATCGACCACAACTGGACTGTGGCCATTTTTAATAAGCTCAATAAGTGTATGGGTGCCGATGTATCCGGCGCCACCTGTAACGAGGATATTCATATTTTTTATTATACCGCACTAAAGTGGAGTACATATAAGACTACCTATATAAACGTTGTAATTTTAGTTTTTATACAAATTTCCTAGATTTTATATAATGATTGCGCTTTAATGAGAAGTATTGGGCTCCTACGTCTAGTCCCAGAAAGGAAATTTGTTTCATGTGCGGAATTGTTGGTTACATTGGTCAAAAAGAGGCGCAGCCTATCCTACTTAGTGGATTAAAGCGACTTGAATATCGCGGCTACGACAGCGCGGGTATTGTGACAATTGACGAGAAATCAAAGGCGACATTACTTCGCGCAAAGGGGAAGGTTGCTGAGCTTGAGGGTAAGGCACTTACCCATACGACAAAAGATTCTGTCGGTATTGGACATACCCGATGGGCGACACACGGGGAACCAAGCAAGCGCAATGCGCACCCTCACCACGTTGGTGATATCTATCTTGTGCATAACGGTATCATTGAAAACTACCAAGACCTTAAGCATATGCTTACCAAGCATGATTACATCTTTAAGAGTGACACCGACAGTGAAGTCTTAACCGCACTTATCGATTTCCTCTACAAAGACGCAGATAGTCTTCTCGAAGCGGTAAGCGGCGCTTTGAAGATGGTGGTTGGTGCTTACGGCATCGCACTCTTTAGTGTGCAGAACCCAGATGAAATTATTATTGCGCGTAAGGGTAGTCCATTGATTGTCGGCGTGGCCGAGGGTGAAGTATTTATCGCTAGTGACGCGTCGGCGCTTGTGGGTCACACTGACCAAGTAATTTACCTCCACGATGGTGAGATTGGCGTCTGTACGCGTGAGGGGATTCAGCTTTACGACATTGAAACCCAGGCGGTTGAGGCTGAGGTTGAAAAGCTTGAACTTGACCTTCAGGCGATTCAAAAAGAGGGCTTCGATCACTTCCTTCTTAAAGAAATTTACGAACAGCCGAAGAGCCTTCGCTCAACCCTAAGCGGGCGCATTAATCTTAAAACAAATAGCGTGAAGCTCGGTGGCCTTAATATGACTGACGACGAGCTTCGTGAGGTGCGTAATATCATGGTGATTGGCTGTGGCACGGCATTTTATGCAGGTATGATGGCAGGCTACTTTATTGAGCAGTTTACCGATGATGTGGCGGTTCGCTCAGAAATTGCCAGCGAGCTTCGCTACCGTTCATTCCACGTGCCGGATAATACAGTTGCATTGATTGTGTCGCAATCAGGTGAGACGGCCGACACACTTGCGTGTCTTCAAGAGCTCAAGCGCCGTGGTGTGAAGTGTCTTGGCGTGGTGAACGCGGTAGGAAGTACGATTGCTCGTGAAGTTGATGGCGGTGTGTATGTACACGTTGGTGCGGAGATTAGCGTTGCGAGCACCAAGGCATTCACGTCACAGGTTGCAGCAATTACTATGTTTGGGCTGATGGTGGCGCAGGCAAAGGGCGCAAGCTCAAAAGAACTTAACACCTACATTAAGGAGCTCGACCTTCTTCCTGGTGAGATTGAATCGGTACTTGAAAACTCGACTGGTGAAATCAAAAAGCTCGCCAAGAAGTATGCGAAGTATGAGCACGCACTGTATGTTGGTCGTGACACCCAGTACCCAATCGCGCTTGAGGGTGCCTTGAAACTGAAAGAAGTGAGCTACATTCAAGCAGAGGGCTATGCGGCGGGTGAGTTGAAGCACGGTCCAATTGCGCTGATTGACGATCGCTTCTTTGAGGTCTGTTACTTGCAGGACAACTGGCTTTACGAAAAGTCACAGAGTAACCTGATTGAAATGAACGCACGCGGCGCGCACGCAATCGTAATTACTGACACTGATAAGCGTGTTGCGGCCGAAGCGGTGGTACGGGTGAAGACGAAGTTGGAGCTTTTGACACCGTTAGTCTTCAACGTAGCCTCGCAGCTTCTTGCGTACTACATCGCAATTGCACGCGGAAATGACGTCGACCAACCGCGCAACCTCGCTAAGAGTGTGACGGTTGAATAGAAAGCTCGTCTAAATAAACAAAACCGGGGCGCTATGGCCCCAGTTTTGTTTATTCTGCGAACCGTGCGAGGGTTTTGCCGTACTCTGATTTCATGAGCGGCTCGGCAAGCTTTGCAAGCTGGGTCTTATCTATAAACCCGGCTTCAAAAGCCGCAAGTTCAGGGCTGCCAATAAGGCGGCCAGTCTCTTTTTGTACCGCACGCACATAACTACTCGCGTCGCTCAGTGCGTCTGGATTCCCTGTATCGAACCAGTGAGTATCTAGTCCGAGTGGCACTCCATCAAGGCGACCATCTTCAAGATATGCATCATTTACGCCAGTAATTTCGTACTCACCGCGTTCACTGATTTCAAGTTGCTTTGCAAGTGTAATCGCCTCGTTGGTGTAGAAGTAGACGCCCATAATCGCGTAGTTCGACTTTGGCTGTGCAGGTTTTTCTTCGACAGAGAGGACCTTGTTATTGGTATCAAACTCGACAACCCCAAAGCTCTCGGGGTTTTGCACCGAATAGGCGAAGATTGTTGCGCCACTTGGATTGGTTGCTGCTTTTAGTGCTTGGCCAAATTGCTCGCTATGAATGACATTGTCGCCATAAATAAGAGCAATAGAATCATCGCCAATGAATTCCTCGCCAATAATCAGTGCGTCTGCAGTTCCTTTTGGTTCGTGCTGAATCGTGTAGGCGAGATTGATGCCAAGGTCGCTGCCGTCACCGAGGCTCTTTTGGAATTGATCAATACTGTCGGGCGCACAAATAATAAGAATATCTTTAATTCCCGCAGAGATAAGATTTGCAAGAGGGTAGTAGATGGTCGGCTTGTCGTAGACCGGCACGAGCGGCTTTGACACCCCAGTGCCATGCTCGCCAAGCCCTAACGTAATTGGCCCGAGTCGAGTACCTTTTCCTGCTGCTAAGATGATGCCTTTCATGCCATTTTCCTCTCTGTAGATTGCTACCTATAAGTATACAGGACGTAAAACTTGTATAATGAGTCGTATGAAAATTGTAATCGAATCCGGGTTCTTTAACCCACTACACGGCGGCCACCTTGATATGATCGAAGCTGGTGCGAAATTGGGTGACAAACTAATTGTGATCGTGAATAACGATGCACAGCAAGTAATGAAGAAGGGTAAAGTAATCCTTACGGCTGAAAACAGAGCGCGCCTCATTGGTGCACTTCGAGATGTCGACGAAGTTCTTATTTCTGTAGATGAAGACCCAACGGTCATTAAATCGCTCGAAGTGATTGCACAAAAATATCCGGACGATGAACTTGTGTTTGCGAACGGCGGCGACCGAGATTCCGAGAAAGCAATCCCAGAGGGCGACGTCTGCCGACAATACAACATTGAAATGGTGTTCGGCGTAGGCGGTACCGAGAAGGCTGATTCATCAACCCGTATTAACCAAGCGATGGGACACGATCGTTAATGAAGAAACTCCTTGCTTTCGACCTCGACGACACACTCGCAATTACTAAATCACCAATTTCCGACCATATGTCAGAGACTCTCGGCAAGATTCTTGAGGAATTTGATGTCTGTGTGATCTCTGGTGGTGCATTCGAACAAATCAGGCAGCAGGTAGTAGATAGGCTCCATGTTGAGCCGCGCAAGCTTTCGCGACTGCACATTATGCCAACCTGCGGCACGCAGTATTACCGCTTTGACGAGCTTGATGAAGAATGGAGACAGCAGTACGCGGCAAACCTTACGGATGAGCAAAAGGAGCGCACCTATAGAGTACTTGAGGCTTCGGCGCGCGAATTAGGCCTGTGGCCAGAAAGCCCCGCCGGTGACGTTATTGAAGATCGTGGTCCGCAAATTACTTTTTCTGCGCTTGGCCAAAAGGCGTTGCCAGAAGATAAGTACGCATGGGATCCGGATGGCGCGAAGAAGCTTGCGATTCGCGACCTTGCGGCACCAGATTTGCCCGACTTAGAGGTGCGTGTGGGCGGAACGACATCGGTTGATGTCACCCAAGTGGGCGTTGATAAGGCCTTTGGTATGCAAAAGCTTATTGACGAGCTCGATATCTCAAAAGAGGACATTTTGTTCTTTGGCGACAAGCTTTACGAGGGCGGAAACGACTACCCAGTGAAAGAAATGGGCATTGATTGCCTTGATGTTTCAAAGTGGGAAGACACGGTGAATCGCCTCGAGACTATTCTTGCGGTCATTAAATAATACAACTGCTTCACAAATGAAACGCCCCTGACCAAGGGGCGTTCCTTGTGGTAACAAGTGCCTCCTCAAAGTCAGGGGTGGGATTGGGTGGTGCTGCTGGTCAGGCAGCGATGCGGGCGTCTTCGGCGAGCGGGACGAAGCGAGCCGTGGAGCCCCGGAGCGTCGGCTGGTTGAAGCTGATGACGCCGTCGTCGGATTGCTCGTAGTCCGCGCGCAGGATCGACCAGGTCGCGAGACCGTTCGACTTCTGCCACTTGACCTTCTCGAGGTCGTCGAGGCTGCCGGAACCGAACCGCTCGATGGTGTACTTGACGGTGAAGACGTCTTCAGCCGAGGGGTACAGCTCCAGGATGGTGCCCTGGTAGAGGTTCTGTCCGTTGCCGGACGCTCCGTTGGCCAGCGTGATCTGCAGGGAGATCTGACCGTTCTTGAGCTCTTCGGCGAGCTCTTCGATGCGTTGCATGTCGTTCTCCTGTTCGAGGGGATGGGCAACTGCATACAAGCGTACTCCTATGCTTATGGTTTGTATAGACTGGAATCGATAGGCGCAGGGGAGTATAGTAATTCCCCATGGAGTCACAAATGATCATAGAACAAGAACACCTACAACCAGTAACCGTAATCGAAGTCGCCCCAATGGGGTACGGCAACCCAGATTCATCTATTAGCCGCAAGAAGCAGCTTGAAAGTGGTGAATTGGAGGCGGAAGTCGATACTAGGGCGCAGGAATTTATTATTTCTGGTGAGGGTATCGTCGAGGTACAAGAGCGCGATGACGGCTGTATTGATGGGCGTGAAACGCTCGAACTTTACGTGACAGGGGACGGGGACTTTTACACGAAGCCTGCCGATAACAGCAACCACGAACGCGCGAAAGTAGCGGGCGGTGGCTACATTACTACTCAGGCCATGCGCCTTGGGGTTGGCCGACGTGGCGATTCAATTGATGACGACCTCGCACTTGTGGGTTCTGACCTTGCTGAAAAGGAAATTTACTGTGGTGCTCACTCTGGTGCACACCAACACGGTGAAGGAACTGACTGTGGAGCGAACGATAAGTTTGCGCTCATTTTGGAAAACGGACTTAAGTTCAGTGACCAAATTACCGCCTCAACCGAAGCACTCGTAAAAGCGGCGGGTCTTGAGTTCCACCCAGAAGTGCTTGAACGCGTGCTCGCAAACTGGCAAGCGACACTCGACGACGAAGGGTACTTCGCGGGGAGCACTGGTGCAAGTCGTCTTAAGACTATTCTTGCAACGCAGGCTGCGGCAACCGAAGCAGCAGGGGAAGAGAAGCCACTCGCAGTGACCAAGCACCTCGACGGTGACCACAATGAAGATTACATTATTGTGAACTATGTTGAGGGAACGACCTTTAGCCAAGGTGCGTTTGCGGACACACTTCGTGAATCATTCCCAGACAAGGACGACAAGAACCTTGCTCAGGCCTTTGTGGTGGATGCGTGGCGTGTTGTCGAACTTGCGAAAGCTGCGGTAGGGGAAGAGGAGTTTGAAGCTGCAATTTACGCCGGTGTTGCGTACCAAGTTGCGACCGCAGCAACGCTGACCGACGGCACGCTCAAGATGTTTGCCTACACACAAGCTTAATAATATCCCTCTAAAAAAAGAGACGCCCCACCACGAGGTGTCTCTTTTTGAAACAACCTCCTCGTGGTTAGGGGCGGAAACGATTGTGCATGCGGCGCGCGACGAGATCGAGCTGGCGGGCCCGTTCGAGGCGTTCGTGTACGAGTGACACGTTGACGATTGGCCAGAGCCCGAGCTGCACAAGAAGTGCGGCAAGAGGGAGGGGGACCTGTTGGGGGTTCCACCACACAAGGCTACTCATCACCACGGTCGCCATCAGGACGAGCGTCCCTTGGTGAAAGAGTATCTTCCACTCAAGGTGACGCGGCACGCCGCCCCAGCGATCGATGACTCGAAATGCGAGGACAGAATACACAACAATTGTTGCTACAACGACCCAGTAGAGGACGTTGAGTATGATGGGCAGTGCCACCACAAGCACTTCCATGAATTGCTTCATGAGGTCCTCTCGGTGTGTAGGGGGTACCACGGATGTGGTTTATACTATTATATACTTATTTAATAAAAAAGCAAATAATGCAAATCACACGCGAGGGGAGTGGTCTACAACGATTTTGCGCATCTTGGTTGCAAAGAAGCCTTTATCGAATCGCTTTGCCTTACGATGCAAAGTCGCAGGCAAGAATTCCAAAGTCTCAAATTGCTTCATTGCCTCTACCAGGCTCTCCACGGTCTGTTCTTCAAAGAATACACCCGTTTCCCTATCTTGGACGATATCGAGCGCACCACCTTTCTTATACGCAATCACGGGTGTACCTGCAGCCAACGCTTCAACAGCTGAAATACCAAAATCTTCTTCGTTAGGAAAAAGGAAGGCTTTTGAACTTTGGGCAAGCTTTACGAGGGCTTCGTCGCTCACGCGTCCCACGAATTTTACAGTCGGTCCTGCAAGGCTTTTAAGACGCTCTGTGTCTGGTCCGGAACCTGCGATGGTAAGTGGAGCCTTTAACCTATTTGCAGCTTCAATAGCCAGGTCGAAACGCTTATAGGGGACATGCCTCCCCCATACTACATAGCCACTTCGCTCCCCTTTTGGCGGCGGTGTAAATCGAGCCACATCAACCGGGGGATAAATAACAGTGCTTGGTTTACCATAATATTCTTTAATCCGTTCCTGGGTGACAGTAGAGTTGGCAATGAAGACGTCGATATCATCAACTGATTCAAGATCGCGTTTGCGCATTTTTTTCACAAAGAAAGGAATGACCGGGCGAATAAGTGGTGTGAGCGCACCAAACTTAAATTCGTTTTTAAACTCTTCGTAGTGACTCCAATAGTAACGAGGCGGGGTGTGAATGTAGGCAATGTGCACCTGACCTTTACGGGTTTTGCGAACAGCTTTCGCCTCGGCACTTGAGCTGCTAATAATGATGTCGAATTCCGATAGGTCGAGCTCGCGAAAAGCCTGCGCACGCATAACCGGCCAAAGAATGTGCTTGTAGCGAAGCTTTGCGGGTAGGGCGGTTTGAAGTTTCGTGGTGCGCACATCGATATCTTTAAAGGCCTGCATTTTTTCGGCGTCGTATACAGAAGTATAAATAGGAGCGTGAGGGAAGAGTTTATGGATCTCAAGTACGAGTGGCTCGGCACCACCCATGTTAGTGAGCCAGTCGTGCACAATCGCTACTTTTGGAGCTTTCGCCATCAGCTACTTCGCTCCCCGACCCTTAAGTACAACCCAGACAGTCTTAAAGAGAATTTTAATATCGAGCCAGAAGGTCCAGTTTTGGGCATAGAAAAGTTCAAGTTCAATACGGTCTTCAAAGCTCAGTTCGCTGCGACCCGACACTTGCCAGAGTCCGGTCATACCAGACTTCACACTGTGCAGTAGGGCGGTGCGGCCTTTCGCCATCTTCACTTCTTGTGGAAGGATTGGCCGAGGCCCGACAAGGCTAATGTCACCCTTGAGGACGTTGAGGATTTGTGGGAGTTCGTCGATTGATGAGGCGCGCAGGAATCGGCCAAATGTAGTAATGCGTGGGTCGTTTTCGACTTTGCGGTTTTTCTCGTATTCGAGGGCTAAGTCTTCGCGACCCATCTCACGGAACTCTTCGGCGGCGTCTTTGCTTCCATATTTTGCGCCCATACTGCGGAATTTAATGAGGCCAATTGGTTGTGAGAAACGGCTGAGGCGCTTGCTCACGTAGAAGGCTGGTCCTGGGTCGGTGAGCTTGATAATAAGTACAATAATCAGAAAGAACGGAAGAAGAATAATACTGCCGATAAGGCTAAGTACGAAGTCGAAGATACGCTTAACAATTGACCCCCAGCCCACAAGCGGCGTTTGGTAGACGGTAATCATAGGGTAGCCAAGGAATACATCAACCGTGTTTTTACCTGAGTAGAATTCAGATTCGGCTGGAATAAAGCTGTAATCGATGTGGTTCGCCTGCGCGGCGCTTAAGATTGTTTGGTTGCGGTCCGGATTCTCGTACAGGTCGGTCTGGATGATACTGGTGATGCCGAGTTCTTTAATTTGTTTCAAAGCCGCTTCGGGCGTCGAGAAGTGTAGGGCATGCGAAGTGTCGGGGAGGATCTTTTTTGGTCCTGCGATCGCCACAACTGCGTGACCACTTTTGCGAGTATTCGCGAGGCTTACCGCGATGTCGCTGGTTGCACCAGAAGAGCCGATAATAAGGACGCGGCGAACCCCTCGACCATAGCGGTAACTAAGGGTGCGAATCAGGCGCATGACTTCCCTTTCGAATACAATAAGTACGAATGTGCCAAGTAGGGCGTAGGCAGCTACGAGTCGAGCAGGGAAGATGTTGCGATCACTAATATACTCCCAGCCAATGACCAGCAGAATACCGATGAATACGCCAATCGCAATCTTGCTCCATTCGAGGAGACGTCGGTTGTACGTTTTTGGTTGATAGAGGCCGACGAGTGCAAAAATAGCGATCCAGAATGGAATGATAATGAGTGCAGAAGCGAGGTAATCCTGTGCGTAGACAGGTTGAAGAAGTGGGCGGTGGTCAATTTGCGTACGCACCACGTAGGCGGCGACAAAAGCAATGAGCAGGACAAGCGCGTCAACGAGCATCAGGATAAAGCTATAGAGCTTAGAATTACGACGAGTCATAAGTAGTACCATTGTACCATTTTCTGGGGTAAACTAGTGGATATGGGCAAGAAACTTTCCGTTCTTGATTGGCTATTTGTAGGGGCGCTTTTGGTGATTTTTGGTGGCGTCGTGCTTCATGCACCATTTTCAGTCGGACTTTCGACGCTCTTTCCTAATGAAAGCCTCGTGATTAAATCGTGGAAAGAGATTTTACTTGGCCTTGCCCTGGCGCTAAGCGCCGTCGTGCTGACCCAGAAAAAGCGCTGGAACTTGATTCAAGATAAGCTTATTTATTACATCGCACTCTTTGCTGCGCTAAACCTTCTCACAATCCCAATGTTCTATAACGGCTTCGAGGCGACCGTTGCGGGTATGTTTATTAATCTGCGCTTCTTCCTGTTCTTCGTGTTAGTGTATGTGGCGATCAAACTCTATCCGCAGCTGTATCGCCTGTTTTTGGGCGTTTTCTTTGGCGGGGCGTTGGTGGTGGTTGGCTTTGCGATTTTGCAGGTGACGGTGCTGCCAAACGACATTTTGAAGTACATTGGCTACAACGACTCGACCATCGTGCCGTACCTAACGGTAGATGAAAATGAAAGCTATGTGCGCATTAATAGCACGCTGAGGGGTCCAAATCCACTGGGCGTCTATGCGGTGATTGTGCTCGCGGTGGTGCTTGCGGCATGGTTGAGGCGTCCGCGAAAGTTTACGCGTAGGGAAGAGATCCTTGCGGGCATCTTGGCGGCAGGTGCGGTCGTGGCACTTTGGGCGAGTTACTCGCGCAGCGCAGCGCTTGCAGCCTTGGCGGCGCTCGGTATCGTTATCGCGATTGTATATGGCAAGAAGATCTCTAAAACAATCTGGCTTTCAATCGGAATTGCGGGAATAGTATTGCTCGGTAGCATCGTAGCCTTTAAGGATACGCAGTTCGTGTCGCAGGTTATCTTGCACGAGGATCCACACGAGGGCAATGACGTGAACTCTAACGACGGGCACGCTGAGTCGCTCGTTGACGGCACGCGCCGCATGATTGCACAGCCGCTTGGGGCGGGTATCGGCAGTACGGGATCGGCATCGCTGCTTACGGACGACCCTGTGATTATTGAAAGCCAGTATCTATTCGTGGCGCACGAAACTGGCTGGCTTGGCCTCGGTATTTACCTACTCATTAATTACCTTGTACTGAAGCGACTTTGGTTGCGCCGCGCACAATGGCTGACATTGGGGATATTTGCCTCAGGTATTGGCCTGGCAATTGCGGCCTTCTTCTTACCTGTGTGGGTAGACGACACGGTCTCAATTATTTGGTGGGGGCTTGCGGCGCTTGCTTTGGCAGTTCCACTTACTGCAAAGGTGCAGGCTAAAAAGAAGGCGAAAAAGTCATGACCGAGCGTTCAACCAAGAAGCAAAAAGAACTCTTAACCTATGTTGATCGGTTTATCAAAGAGCATGGCTACGGGCCAAGTTACCGTGAAGTGATGAGCGGCATGGGGTATAAGTCGGTATCGACGGTTGCGGTGCATATCGATGGTCTTATTGAGCGTGGGTATCTGCGCAAACGCGACAATTCGGCGCGCTCACTTGAAGTCGTATCGACGGATTATAAGGTTGGCTCTGGTCCGAGTTCGACGCCAAGTACGGGTGGCGGAGCGGCAAAAGAGAAGTGGCTTGTAGAGGCGGTGAATCAGCGATTTACGCAGTACGAACAATCGCCAAGCCCGCTACTAATGGACGAACTCTACGTGCTTATTGGTGCGCTGAAGGTGCTCGGATTTGACGGCGCGTATGAAGCGATGCGCTCGAAACTCGCGACCGTTGTGAAACGCTAATCGTTGCAAATCAAACAACGATTAAGGCTTGCTTAAGCATTACTGGTCTGGGTATAGTAAAGGGGTAAAAAGTTCAAAAACAAAAACAAGGAACATTCAAAAATGAGGATATCTGAACGGGCTAAGTATATCTTAGCCACCCCTGTGTTTATTGTTGCGGCAGTTGTGGCGCAACTCGTGCATGTCATACCAACTTATGCGGCGACGCTTACCTGGACAGGTGGCGGCGATGGCTCGTCATTTAGCGACGGCGCAAACTGGAACACCGGCAACGCGCCAGTTAACGGTGATGCAGTGACATTTAGTGTTGCAGGCCTTAGCGCGCAGGAAGTTGTCGACAACGACATCTCTGGACTTACGCTTGTAGGCATCACCTTTACGGGTGCTGCATCTGGCTACTACGGCTACACCCTGCAGGGTAACCCACTTACTGTTTCAGGTGCGATTTCAAACACCATTTCTGGTGCGAACGCAGCGGATGTTACCCCAACTATCCAAAACAACCTTGTGTTGAACGGAAACACGACGGTAAATGGCGTAAACCTTGGTGTAAACGGCGCAACTATTAACCTTCAAAGTTACTCTCTCGGTGTTTCTGGTGCACAGAACTGTGGTGTGAGTGTGACGAGTAACCTTAGCGGTTCTGGCGCACTGAACCTCACCGCAACTGGCGTGAACATAACTGGATCGAACGCCAGTTACAGTGGTGCAATTGCAGTGACTTCCGGTCGTGCGTTTATTGGAAGCGGTTCATTTGGTTCTGCTTCGGCAGGCACGACTGTATCAGGCTCTGGTGAACTCTATGCCGTTGCAAATGCAAGCGCAAATATCGCTGAACCATTTACCTTTGGTGGCACTGGGTCATTCGGTGTAGGCCAAAACTACTACGGTTGTATGGGTGGATCTGGTCCACGCATTACCCTCACCGCAACTGGTGGCGTGACACTTAATAGCAACTTTACCTACAACGGTTCTGATAACTTCACCGTAAACGCACCGTACACCGCAAACGGACACACCTTTGCAGTTGCAGGTGGCGCACAAGGTAGCCTCACAACTCCTGCGGGACAAGTTGAAGCACCAACTGAGACTGTTCCGCTTGATGGCGACTCATCTACCTACGTAAGTGTAGGTAACAACCAGACCGCAATCCTTAACGGTACACGCGACAACATTGGTGTCCAAGACGGCGGTACACTCAAGGGTACTGGTACTGCAAACACTATCTACGTCGACCCACTCGGAACAATCGCCCCAGGTAACTCACCAGGCACCCTCACTGTTCTTGAAACCCTTTACCTTACAGGTACCTACCAAGCAGAACTGCTTAACAAGAACACCTACGACAAGCTTGCGGTTGGTGCAGATTACACCGGCGGAAGCAACGCTGTGACACTTCAAACTGGTGCAACCCTCAGCACTGTACTCTTCAGCGGCTGGAGCATCACCAACGGTGACAAGTTCACTATTATCGACAACCAAAGCTCAACTGCGGTCAGCGGAACCTTCGAAGGTCTCGCAGAAGGCGCACAGTTCAGCGTCAGCGGCGTAACCTTCAGCATTAGCTACGTTGGTGGCGACGGAAACGACGTGGTACTTACCGCACTAAACACCGGTTCAGACCCAAGCACTCCTAACACTGGTGTGCACCGCTTTATCGCAGCCAACCCACTTCTTCTTGCAGGACTTGGTGTCGTGTCTGCCGGCCTTCTTATCGCAGTTGCAATGCGCCGCAAAAGCAACCAATAGTATAAGTTAACAATTAATAAGCGTAAGCGGGTCTATGATAGGCCCGCTTACTCGGTTAAAATAGGAAAAGATGCAAAATACCCCATCGCCAGGTAGTCAACGAGGAGCGATTCGTCCGCCAGCGCGCGAGCGAGGTTCTTTGGAGCGCCCTGTTTCGCGCCCGCCTGTTCGACGCCCAGGTTCGATGGACGGGGTGGTGAAGGTTGCGAAGCTTGAAGAAGCCCCGGTTGAGGTTATTGCCCCTGCAGCTCCTGTGGTTGCCCACGCCTACGCGCCGGGTACCGATATCGTTGCCGCGAAGCCTAAGCCTCAGGAGCCAGTTTATGTAGCACCAGCTGTTGAAGAAGAGGTGCCCCAAGAGGCACTAGCAAAGGTTTCGAAGCGCGCGAAGCGTAAGAACGTGAAATCTATTAAGCGTGCTGCGAAGAAGAATGTGCCCGAGGGGATGATCGGTAGCAAGAAGTTTGATCATAAGAAATTTTTCCTTATTGCCTTGGCGGTGATCGTGCTACTTTTGACTGGCTATATCGCCTACGACACCTGGCTCACGAACAGCCGTGCTCAGTCGCTTCTTACCAGTGCGCCAGCTACCTCAACTGACGCCAGCGGCTGGTCTAAGGACGACGAGGGTAAAGATGAGAGCGAGATCCCGAAGAGCGCACTAAGTAGTTATACAGTTGCGCCGAGCCTGCCGCGCGCACTCTATATCGAAAAGCTTGGGGTTGCGGCCCGTGTGATGCCGATGTCGATTAACACCGACAATAGTATTCAGGCGCCTAAGAATATCTTTGACTCGGGCTGGTATAACGGCAGCGTGAAGCCGGGCGAGACGGGGGCGATGTTTATTGATGGCCACGCCTCGGGTGCGACGCGCCAAGGGTTATTTGCCTACCTCGACACCTTAAAGGTGGGCGACAAGATGCAAGTCGAAAAGGGCGATGGCGAGAAGCTGAATTACAAGGTAGTAAAGGTTGAAACTGTGCCTTTAGCCGATGTGGATATGAAGAGGGTGTTGCTGCCGTACGGGAATGTCTCGAAGGCACTGAATCTTATGACCTGTACAGGGAAGTGGTTACCGAAAGAAAAGACCTACGACCACCGGGTGATTGTCTACACCGAACAAGTGTAAGCATTTTCCAAACGTGAGCGCTATAATAAGTGAATATGAAATTGGGCAAAGTTGACACCGCGGAGATCCGTCGCCATATGCGATGGGCTCGTCACCATTCGGGGCGGGTTGCGCGTGCGGTGCACCGGCATGGGTTTAGTACCCGTAAGCGGGTGATTGCCTCTTTGGTTGTGCTCGCGATTGTGCCAATTGTGTTGGTCCAGCTTTTTTGGTCGACGACTTCCCTGTTACCTAATACGTATGTGGGCTCGGTGAACCTGAGTAATATGGCAAAAGATGAAGCTGTCACAAAGTTAAACGAAGCCTATGAAGCCACAAAGGTTCCGGTATATTTTAGCGATAGTGATGAGGTGGCGGTACAACCGACACTAGGCAACCTAGGGTACACCATTGATAACGAGGCTCGCGTCGATGCCTACTCGTACCCATTCGCGATGCGCCTCGTGCCATACTCGTTGTTTTGGTACCAGTTCTTTATGAGCAAGGGCAATCCGCAGGTTGCGCGCAGTGATGAGGCGTTGGTTTCGTTTGTGAATGAGCGTTTTGGTGAGGACTGCGAGTTTGAGCCGGTCAATGGCACGGTTGCCTATATCGACGATGAATTACAAGCTGTTGAAGCCAGTCGTGGCGGATCGTGTGACCCAGATGAGATGCTCCGCGAGTTTAGGGGTGTGGGCGCACAGCTCGACCTAGCCAAGATTACCCTGACGGGAACCTCGACTGCACCAGAAGTATCGACCGCCGATGCGGAGGCTGAGTACGACCGCCTTGTGAAACAGCTTGGTGGCGGTGTGGTGCTGATGGTTGAGGACAAAGAGCAGAAGATCGAAAAGAAGGTGGTTGAGCCTTGGATCGAATATTCGGTAGTCGAGGGTAAGTTGGTTGCGGGTATTAACGACGAAAAGGCCGCTGCGTGGCTAAGTGATAAGTACGGTGAGAAATATACTTGGGATGCGGGCACGACAACAATTCACCTAGTTGATTACGCCGAGAAATCACAAGATACCGGTAAGAGCGGCTCGGCTCTTAATAATGTGAGCACGATTGGCGAGATTGAAAAGGACCTACAGGGCGCGCAGAAGACCGCGAGGTTAATGATTGATAGTATCGCGCCGGCGATTGAATACACCCGTGAATATAGTCCAAGCAACGCGACACTTTCAGCGGTTATAAAGAAGTTCGCCTCATCGCACGGCGGTTCGTACGGCGTGAAGATGGTGGAGCTTTCTGGTGAGCGCCGAAATGCTGAATATAACTCGACGAAGACCTTTATTACCGCTAGTACCTACAAGATGTTTGTGGCATATAGCGTGCTGCTGCAGATTGAAAAGGGTGCCATGCACTGGACTGATCGCAGCGCGGGTGGCCAAACCGTGTCGACCTGTTTTGATAAGATGTTGAAGCTTTCTGATAATGATTGTGCGGTGGCGCTATTCTTGAAGGTGAGCTACCCAGTAGTAATGGCCGACGCGCACGCCATTGGTGCGACGCATACTAACTTTGTGCGCGGTAAGGATTTGACGTCAACCGCGGCTGATGAAGCGCACTTATTGAGCCTCCTCTATACTGGACAAATTTTGAGTCAGCAGGCGAGTCGTGACCGATGGATTGAGACTATGAAGGGGAATGTGTACGTATCGGGAATCCCAACGGGTATACCAGGCGTTGTCGTCGCCGACAAGGTTGGCTTTATGGACGGGCTTTTACACGACGCCGCGATTGTGTATAGCAAGAAGGGTGATTACGTGCTGATTATTATGACCAATGGGTCGAGTTGGGGGAATATTGCCGCCCTTGCCAAAGAAATCGAAGCCGCGCGGTAAGTGTTGCGTGTGCCTTTGGCTAGTTTGCTCGACGCGACTAGGGGCTTGACGACCTCTGATAATAGCGCTATAATTACCCAAGCTCCATCTACTATGGAATAGTATTCCGGCGTGGCGCAGCGGTAGCGCAAGAAGCTGTTAACTTCGAGGTCGCTGGTTCGAATCCAGCCGCCGGAGCCAAAGAAATAACGCAAGCCATTTGGTTTGCGTTATTTCTTTTGTTTTTTTGTTGCTGCGACTGGAGCCGGCGACCGTGCGAACTTGCTTCGCGCTGGGTCGCGGTTCGTTTATTAGTCTAATGCCCGAATTTATGCGGCGCATAGATTAATGGATTTATCCAGCCGCCGGAGCCAAAATTATATTTTAGGGAATCCAGTAGTGTGAGTGCTACTGGATTCCCTTTGTTAGTAAATGACGAGATATCTTTTAGATTCTGTATAGCCTCTAAGTTGTAGTGGGATTGGGTTGCCTTCACCACGCATCCATTACACAGCGTATAATGAAAGTAATGAGAAAAGACGACTTTGCATGGCTCAATGTGCCGGCCGAGGTAGCGGCACGGCGGTTGCTGGGTTGTGAGCTGGTGAGAGAAATTGGGGGTAGGGAGATTCGTGTGCGGATTGTGGAGACGGAGGCGTACGACCAAGGAGACGAAGCCAGCCATACATTCAATGGGCGGACGGGACGCAATGACGCGATGTTTAAAAGCGCCGGGCATATGTACGTATACTTTACTTACGGTATGCACCATTGCTGCAACGTGGTGTGCGGGCCGGAAGGGTATGGCTCGGGCGTGCTGATACGGGCGGTCGAGCCGTTGGAGGGAATAGAGGCTATTGAAGCGCGGCGGGGCATGGCGGGTGTGAATGTAACCAATGGCCCGGGTAAAATATGCGCGGCGCTGGATATCGATCGGCGCTACAGCGGCCATGATTTAGCCGAGCCGCCTGTGCAATTAATTAAAAAGCCGGCACTGCCGGATAGCGCAGTTACTACCGGCAAGCGCATTGGCATTTCAAAGGCTGTGCATGAGCTGCGGCGGTTTTATGTCACAAATAATCCATATGTATCGAAAAAGTAGGAAGAAACTAGAGGTATGACCCAGTTTGTTATAAAACGGATATATGAACCAGCCAATCCGAATGACGGCTACCGCGTGCTGGTAGACCGGCTGTGGCCGCGCGGCGTGAGTAAGGAGCGAGCCGCATTGGACGAATGGGCTAAGGATATTGCACCCAGCACCGACCTGCGCAAGTGGTTCGCGCACGACCCAGCCAAGTTTGCGGCATTTACCAAGCGGTATATTGATGAAGTAAAGCAAAACCCCGAAGCTGCCGGAATCATTAGCAATTGGCGCAAGCACGGTAAGGTAACATTACTATATGGCGCACGGGATAGTGCGAATAATGAAGCTGAAGTGCTGCGGCAATATTTGCTGAAGTAATAGCAGTTAGTTCTGTATGCCATAGTGCAATGGGTATAACATGAAGCATTGGCCGTAGCAATCGTCAGCACAGCACCCATGCGTTTACTAGGTATCTATGTATTCATGCTGGAAGCGTCGGTTTCCGTGGATCCGGAGTGCAGTCATAAGCATAAGGTTTGCGGCAACACCAATCGCAATCAATATAAGTATGTTGGACCAATAGACCCCAGCACCAAGACCCGAGGAAATTGCTTCTCGGAAACTATAGATTGAATATGTCATTGGCATCAAGGGGTTCACTGCCTGGAAGAAGCCAGACGAAAGGAGAATGGGGAAGACGCCACCGGCCGCGCCAAGCTGTAATACCAGTAGTAACATGGCAAGGAAGCGGCCGATGTTATCGAGCGCAATTGCTAGGAATGAAACAATTGACATGTAGGTCATTGACGTAACGATGCTCAGCAGTATAAATTTGCCGGGCTGGTCGGGGTGGAGGCCAAGGCCTATCACCATAATGGCATCAAGCACGAGCGCCTGACCAATTGCCACGGCAAAGGCAACGGACATTTTGGCGTACCACCATGAACGAGAGTTTCGAGGGTTTGCGTATAAGCGACGTACCGGGTAGATAACGTTAAACACCAACGCACCTACATAAAGACCGAGGGATAGAACATAGGGCGACAGTGCGTAGCCATAATTAGGCACATGGGCGGTTTCGCTGTGACGAGTATCGACTGGTTGGGCGAGCTGTTTGACTGTGGCCTCACCTGTCGGCTGAACAGATACCTGCTGTGCGGCGCTTGTTAGGGCGCTTGCAAGCCTTGCCGATCCATCGCTGATCTGGGTGGCACCGTCGTTCAGTGCGGCTGACGAAGCAGTCAGCTGGTTTGTACCAGCCAGAAGTTGCGAGCTACCCGAAGCCAGCGTCGTATACCCATTGACAGCGCTCAGTAGGCCAGGGGTAAGCGTGTTGACACCGGTATTAAGGGTTGCTACCGAACTTTTCAGGGTAGCCTGCTGCGCAGTGAGCATAGCGGTGAGCGTATTGAGGTTTGTGAGTAGGCTCGCAGACTTCTGTGTAATGGTTTGCGAGGCACTCACTATCTGAAGTGCTGCAGATATATCGCTCGAATTGACGGTCACTGTTGAAGTGCCTGCCGCTAGCGCCGTTTGCAAGGCAGCCAAGCTTGGTTGGGCGCTTGAGGCGGCTGTTTGATAGTTCACAAGTGCCGCTTGCAGAGCGGCCGCATCACTTTGCACGAGTGTTTGCTGAGCAACCAAAGCTCCACTAGGTGTAGACACGGCATCGTTTAGGGCATTTACGCCCGACTGTACGCTTTTAACCCCATCTGAAAGTTGTGCAATTTGTGACGCTGTAGGTAGCCCGGCTGAGAGCTGCTCTGTGCCATTACGAACCTTAGCAACACCACCGGTGTAAATACTGATGCCCGACTGCAGCTGTGCCGAACCGTTACTCAACTGAGCAGCACCGTCGGCGGCTGTATTTAGGCCAGTCTTCAGTTCGCCGATTTGCTCAAGAATAGATTGAGCGTAGGCGGTTGTGATTTTGGTCGAAACACTTTGAGCGATTGTTTGGGCTGCCTGGTTTGTTAAAAGTGAAGCCACAAAGTTTCTTGATGGAGTTGTCGTGTAGGCGATGGTTGTTTTTGATGGTGTATCGGAAGTAATAGTTGTAACATTTTCCGACGCGTTCTTTGGGATGACGATTTTCATATAGTAGCTGCCGTCATCCAGGCCCTTGTCGGCCTCATCTTCAGATACAAAATCCCATCTAAACGAGTCCTCGTCTTTGAGCGTATCAACTAACTCGTCGCCCACGGCAATTTTCTTGTCTTCAAGGGTTGCGCCTATATCATTGTTGACAACCGCAACGGGAAGATTTTTCGTATTACCATATGGATCCCAAATAGAGCCCAGGAAAAAACCTCCGTACATGATAGGAATGAATAGCATTACAATGACCGATACTATTAATATGCGGCTTGTCTTAAGATGGCGCCACTCGTTGTAGAGTGCTGTATCTCGCAGAGTTTTCTTCGTGGTGCGGTTTTGTTTAGTCATTATCGTGTAGTCTTTGCTTTGCTAATTAGTTGCTCCATTGTCGTAAGGTTCAGCTCATCAAACCATTTTTGTTCAGCTTGCGTAAAGGCGTCGTGCAATAGTTTAACGCCCTTGCGGGTTATGTACTCTCGGGCAGGAAAAGCTTGTTTTATAAGGTTTGTTGGTCGAAAGAATGGCGCTGAGCCATCGGTAGCTTTGACGACATCGCCAAGTGTAATAGAAGTCATCGGTCGTGCGAGTATAAAGCCACCTTTGACGCCCTGTGCGGATGTAATAATGCCCGCGATAACCAATTTGCGAGTTATTTTGGTAAGGTATGATTGCGATACATTCATGCGCTCGTTCAACTCAACGTTTGTCACGGGTTGACCGTGATGCTCGGCAAGAATAGATAGTATGCAACACGCCTGTTCGACTGTTTTCGATAACCTCATATGTCATCTATTATATACATTAAATGTCTATAATTCAACCCCTTTTACAAAACGATATTTGCGTATAATACGCTAAGGTCATCGATAAGAAAAAACTCAAACGAAGAAAGCAATAACCTCGCAATGGGTATCGTATTAGGACTCTGCCTAGGCGCTGGATTTTGGACTGGCGCTACTAGATAATGTTGCAATAGGAATCCCTATCGGTCTGTTGTTGGGTCCCCTCATCGGAAAAGCACTAAGCAAAAAGAGAAATGTTTAGTAATTTATTTTATTTTAAAGTCCGTGACCTGTAAGCGGAGCCAAAGAAATAACGCAAGCCATTTGGTTTGCGTTATTTCTTTTGTTTTTTGTTGCTGCGATTGGAATCAGCGACCGCAGCGCGAAGCGATGCTGGGTCGCGGTTCGTTCATTAGTCTTATGCCCGAATTTATGCGGCGCATAGATTAATGGATTTATCCAGCCGCCGGAGCCAAAATGACTCTAGTGTTTGCTCGATCCGATTGAGTGTCCGGCTCGAGAGGTGATTTATTTGAAAAATTAAATTATACTTAAATCTAATATGGATATTCAAGACATTCAATCGAAACTTTGGCTCGCGGCAGATAAACTCAGGGGGAATATTAGCTCATCGGACTACAAGTATGTCGTGCTTGGCCTTATCTTCCTTAAATATATTTCAGACGCATTTGAGGTACAGCGTGAAAAAGCAATAGCGGATGGTTTTGATCCCGAGGACCGCGATTACTACACGGCTGACAACGTGTTCTGGGTGCCGAAAGAGGCGCGTTGGGATACGCTGGTTGCGAGTGCGAAGCAGCCGACTATCGGCGTGCTTATCGACGAAGCGATGGATGCTGTAGAGCGTGATAATTCCTCGCTTAAAGGCGTGCTTCCTAAAAATTATGCTCGTGAAGCGCTCGACAAGCGTCGATTAGGTGAGCTCATCGATCTCTTTACTAACACAACATTCAAGTCAGATAATGCTAAAGATCTTCTTGGTCGCGTATATGAATATTTCATGGGTATGTTTGCCGACAGCGAAGGGAAGCACGGCGGTGAATTCTATACTCCACGCTCGATTGTAAAGCTCCTCGTAGATATGCTCGAGCCGTACAGTGGGCGCGTCTACGACCCGGCCTGTGGTAGCGGTGGCATGTTTGTGCAGAGTGAGAAGTTCGTCGAGGAACATTCGGGCCGACTTGGTGATATTGCCATTTATGGTCAGGAGCTCAACGAAACTACATGGCGCCTCGCAAAGATGAACATGGCAATTCGCGGCATTGATGCGGATATTCGCCGCGGTGATAGCTTCCACGAAGACAGATTCCCGGACCTGAAGGCAGATTACATCATTGCCAACCCACCATTCAATATCAGCGACTGGGGGCAGGAGCTGCTTTCGGGCGATATTCGCTGGAAGTATGGCGTGCCACCAAAGGGCAACGCTAACTACGCCTGGATCCAACATATGATCCACCACCTGAGCCCGCGAGGTACGGCTGGGTTTGTGTTGGCAAATGGTAGTATGAGCAGTCAAAGTTCGGGTGAGGGTGAAATTCGCAAGAAATTGCTTGAGGCGGATATGGTGGACGCGATTGTAACGCTCCCAAGCCAGCTGTTCTTTAACACCGGTATTCCAGCATGTTTGTGGTTTGTATCGCGAGACCGAACGAACCGTAGTGGTAAGACGCTATTTGTTGATGGGCGAAACCTTGGTAAGATGATTAATCGCCGCAACCGCGAGCTTACTGAAGAAGACATTGCCAGGGTGGCAAAAGCGTATCACGACTTTAAAACACAAAATGGCGAATATCAAGATGTTGCTGGCTTTGCAAAAGTCGCCACGCTCGATGAGATCAAAGAGCATGACTATGTACTTACGCCTGGTCGTTACGTCGGCAGCGAAGAGGTTGAAGAAGACGACGAACCATTTGATGAGAAAATGGCACGCCTGACAGCCGAGCTAGACGAGCAATTCGCTCGTAGCCACGAGCTAGAAGCAAAAATCAAGGCCAGCCTGGATAGAATTGAACTATGAAGCAATTACTAGGCGTAATTAGCGGTTTATCAAAATTTTTCATCAACGAACGTGTCAACGACTATCGCTCATCGTTTATGCGTAATCAAGAACTCATGGCGCTAGTAGCCATAGAGCACAGTCGATCATTGGTGACATTTTCTATTGCGGCACTCGCAGCTATGGCGGCGTTGAATCAAAAAATATTTGTACCGTATCCCATGCTATCTATAGCAGCTCTAACATGTTTCATGTTAAGTGCATTATTCGTAATACTTAACTTTTTATTTTTTTCACGAATGCTCGCCGATTCGCAAAAGATTATGACGCGTAACTTCAAAGCATCGTTTACGGCATCGCTAAATAAAGATATGGATAAGGTTAGATTCAAACGACTTACAAACGCAACCAGTGGCACTAGCACGCTCTTGTTTATAGTAGGAATGCTACTTTTTGCGATATTACTAACTATGTATATTTGGGACCTAAGCCATGTCTGATAAACGCACCGAACCAAAAGAAATCAAAAACCTGACCAGCGAGCTTATATCGCAGCCCGCCGAACGCGGCGAGGAAGGGAGTGACGAGAAATGATAGAAGTTTATTTATCTGGAGCTAAAATATGAATGGCGTTCTAAATACAGGGCTTGAATTTTGGCAAATCATCGTAGGATTAACTGCCATAGTGCTGTCTGTGATAGCTATAAAATTTACTTTCAGTATAGATGTCAATAAGCTCTTAGAGCGACGCGATAAGAATAATTCGCAAAAACTGCAAAATGCTTGCCCGCATTTTCAGCTAGTAGGGCTTGAGGGTAAGGAATTCGAGGTGAGGTCATTATTTTACAAGCCAGCCGGGACATTTATGCATAAATGCAGACAGTGTGGTGTAATAACTGCGTTAGACGAGGAACAGCACGAAAGAGACGCAAATCATTACGTAAAAAATCCCCAGGCCCTAATAGATGAACAAGCGAAGCTTACTAAGCTTGCCAAAAAGACTGGTAGGGTGGCGAAATGACCCAGACTGTTTTGCTTGGAGATATTTGTCTGCAGATTACAGACGGGACTCACAGTACGGTCAAGGATAACGAGAATGGCAACTACTACTTATTAAGTGCCAAGAACGTTAAGGACAGGATCATTATTACTGATAAAGAACGCAAAATTGACCGACCGACACTTGAATCTTTAAGAAGGCGAACAAAGACAGCTAGGAACGATGTACTGGTGACTAGTGTGGGTACTATTGGTGAGACTGCTATCATTAAAGATGAAACTCCCGAATATGAGTTTCAGCGTAGCGTGTTAATTCTTAAGCCAAATGTAGAGATCGTCCACCCTCAGTATCTCTACTACTATATGCGCAGTTTGAAAAGCAGCTTTATTTCAATGGCGACGGGAGCTGTGCAGAAATGCCTATTTATAGGTCAAATGAAAAACGTTTCAGTTGATCTCCCTGATATTGATACACAAAAGGAAATCGTAGATGTTCTCGGGACGATTGATGAAAAAATCGAACTAAATCGCAAAATGAACGAAAAGCTCGAGCAAATGGGGCAAGCGCTCTTTCGTCATTATTTTATTGATAATCCTGAGGTGGAAGAGTGGAAAGCTGGAACTGTAGACCATCTCTTCACGCTAACGATGGGCTTATCTCCAAAAGGTGAGTCATACAATAATGTAGGCGACGGAGTATTGCTATTGAACGGAGCAGCGGACTTCACGGGTGCTAGCATTACGCCGAAGCGTTATACCTCTTCGCCTACTCGAATATCACGATCTGGAGACATTATCTTTTGCATTAGGGGAACAATCGGCAACGTGTGTATTGGCTATGAGGAATATTGTCTGGGGCGTGGAGTAGCTGCAATGACACCTACTGAACACGCCGTAAGCTATGTCTATTTCTCAACCATACGTGCTATCGCTGAAATGGAATTGGCCGCTTCGGGTTCAGTAATTCGGGGTTTGTCAAAAGATGACATTGCAAAAAGAAAAGTCAACCTTCCGCCTGAGGATATTCTAAAGACTTTTGAAGCCAAAGCATTGCCTCTGATTGAAAGAGTACGTGTGAATTCAGAAGAAATCCAAACCCTCACTACCCTCCGCGACACCCTCCTTCCGCGATTGATTTCTGGAAAGATAAAAATAAATGGAACAGATTGACCCGTTTTATGCGGGTGGTCTAACCATACGATCGGCGGCGCACTTCGACGAGCGTCTACGGGCTCTTCACGACTCACTTGCAACCGGTACATCTGGATCAGTGGTTGACGAAGCAAAGGCTTTGCTGGAATGCGTATTTCGCACAATTATCACCGACCACAACGGGGAAGTAGCGCCGGGCCATAGGGGTCAGCCGACATTTCCGGAATTATACGAGCAAGCTAAAGCATGCATTAACTTATCGAACGATGGCGACGTAGCTATACGAATCGACGAAGCGTGCGCTAAGACGGTGTTAATTATCGGGCAAATCCGCAACAGTAACGGCGCGACGTCTCATGGCCAGGATGCTTACGCGGAAAACTTACTTGGTGCACACGAGGCGCACTTTATCGCTCGTGAAGCACTTTCGATTGCGGCACTGTTTTTGAATAGGCATTCTGAGACAGAGTCTCATCTACACTCCCGTCTTCGCTTCGAGGATCATAGCGAGTTTAACGAGTACGTTGATGATACTGAGGATTGGCCGGTGATTTTTGGCCAAAACATGAGGCCAAGTGAAGTATTATTTAACACCGACCCTACGAGCTATCAAGCAGCACTGATTGAATACAAACAAAGGCCGCAAGATGAGTTAGATTCCGAGTTAGTATAAGTTATAATACGGACAACAATGACCGAAGACAACATCGAACAAGCAACCCTCGACCTCCTTGCCAGTACAGGCTGGGATATCGTCAGCGGCCCGACCATCGGCCCAGACGGCACAATGGAGCGTGACTACACCGACGTTGTGTTAAATCGCCGTTTTGACATTGCACTCGCACGGCTCAACCCAGAATTATCGCCAGAACAGCGTGCCGAAGTTGCCGGCCGTGTTGCGCGTACCAGCTCGCCGGATTTAGTAGTAAATAACCACGACTTTCACCTACTACTTACCGATGGGGTGAATATCGAATATCGCCACAGCGATGGTTCAATCCGCACCACTCAGGCATGGTTGTTTGATTTCGACAATCCAGCAAACAACGACTTCGTGGCGGTGAACCAGCTGACGGTGATTCAAGGCGATATTAACCGCCGACCAGACATCGTGCTGTATGTAAACGGGCTACCACTTGCAGTTATTGAACTTAAAAACGCAGTCGATAGCAAGGCGAACCTTCAAGCCGCCTTTAATCAAATTCAAACCTACAAGAAGCAAATCAGTAGCCTCTTCCGGTTCAACGAACTCTGCATTATTAGCGATGGGTTAGATGCGCGAGTAGGCACCATCACCGCCCCATTCGAACGATTCATGGCTTGGAAAACAGTTGATGGCGAGCAACTCGACGGAATCGTACCGGAACTTGAGGTGATGGTGCAGGGTATGCTCACACCCGAACGGCTCCTGGATGTGGTCCGAAGTTTCGTCGTGTTTGAGCGCGACGGTAAAGATGACGCTAAGTTCGTGAAAAAAGTCGCTGCATACCACCAGTACTGGGCGGTAAATAAAGCCGTACAGCGTACTATCGAC
Source organism: Candidatus Saccharibacteria bacterium 49-20 (assembly GCA_001897295.1). Classification (GTDB taxonomy): domain Bacteria; phylum Patescibacteriota; class Saccharimonadia; order Saccharimonadales; family Saccharimonadaceae; genus Microsaccharimonas. The sequence goes on from MKSN01000001.1 coordinate 843,489, forward strand.
GCCGCAAAACCAGATGGTGATCATAAAGCCGGTGTCGTATGGCACACACAAGGGTCTGGTAAGTCGCTGAGTATGATGTTCTACACCGGTAAACTTATCAGCAATCCGGCAATGGGTAACCCTACCGTTCTAGTTGTGACCGACCGAAACGACCTTGATGGCCAGCTATACGGAACGTTTGCAGCCTGCAAAGATGTGCTACGCCAAGACCCAGTCCAGGCCGAGAACCGCGCTCATTTGCGCGAGCTGCTCGACAGGGAATCGGGCGGCGTTATCTTTACGACTATCCAAAAGTTCTTCCCGGAAGATGGTGGCGATACATTCCCAACACTCAGCGAACGCACAAATATTGTAGTAATGGCAGATGAAGCTCACCGGAGCCAGTACGGGCTGAAAGCGCGAATTCGTGAGAGCGATGGCAGTATGGTGTATGGCAACGCAAAGTACATGCGCGATGCATTGCCGCAAGCCAGCTACATTGGCTTTACCGGCACACCAATTGAATTTGAAGATAAGAGCACGCCGGCGGTATTTGGTGAGTATATCGATATTTACGACATCAAACGGGCTGAAGTAGACGGTGCGACAGTGCAGATTTACTACGAAAGCCGCCTCGTCGACCTGGGTATGGATGAAACCACTAAGCAGTGGCTTGATAAAGAAGTTGACGATCTGCTTGAGGGCGAAGATATGAACCGTCAAGACAAGCTGAAAGCTGAATATGCTCAAAAGGAAGCAATTGTTGGTAATGGGGAGCGATTGCGGCTGATCGCAACGGATATTGTTGAGCATTTCGAAAACCGCCTGACAGCACTGGAGGGTAAGGGTATGGTCGTGACAATGAGTCGCCATATTGCCGCCGATTTATACAATAAAATTATTGAAATCAGACCCGAGTGGCACAGCGAAGACGATGACAAGGGTACTATTAAGGTTATTATGACCGGCAGCGCTAGTGACGAGGCACACCTGCAGCAACACATCCGCGGCAAACAGCGTATTCAAACAGTCGAAAAGCGCATCAAAGATCCACAGTCTGACCTTAAACTTGTAATTGTGTGTGATATGTGGCTAACGGGATTTGATGTGCCGAGTATGCATACGATGTATCTGGATAAACCGCTCAAAGGTCATAACCTTATGCAGGCAATCGCACGCGTAAACCGTGTATACCCAGGAAAAGAGGGTGGCCTGGTTGTGGACTACCTTGGTGTGGCTGGCGCACTACGTGATGCACTGGAAACCTACACCCAAAGTGGTGGCCAAGGTGCGCCAACCCTGGATATCAATGAGGCAATCGCAGAGATGAAGCGTCGTTTCGAAATTGTTCGTGACTTGTTTCATGGTTTTGACTATATGCGCTACTTTACAGTTGATACGAGGGGCAAGTTGCAGACTATTCTTGACGCACAGGAGCATATTCTTTCGTTAGAGAACGGCGAAAAGCGACTCAAGCAGCATGTCACCGAACTAAGCAAGGCATTTGCACTAGCAATGCCGACTGTAGATGCATTAGCGATTCGCGAGCAGGTTGCTTTCTTTCAGGCAATTAAAGCACGTCTTGATAAGATAGCAGGCTCAACTACCGGAGGCCCAACAGATGGCGACTATAAGATGGCGCTTAAGCAGATTGTCGATAAGGCAATTGCACCCGTTGGTGTAGTGGATGTATTTGCCGCAGCTGGCCTAGAAAAGCCGAATCTATCGGTGCTTTCTGACGAATTCTTAGCAGAAGTGCGGGGAATGGAGCGCAAGAATCTAGCTGTTGAGGCGCTGCAAAAACTTCTTAAAGATGAAATTCGTGTGCGGTTTGGACGAAATGCGATTAAATCTGACGATTTCTCTACTATGCTTGAGGCGGCACTTGTAAGTTATCGAAATGGAACTATTGAAGCTGCGCAGGTTATTGAAGAGTTGATCGATATTGCTCTTAAAATGAAAGTGTCGCTTGAAAACAATGAAACCGAAGGACTCGAAGAGGATGAGATTGCATTTTATGATGCACTTTTGGCAAATGGTAGCGCAAAAGAGATTATGAAAGACGACCAACTGCGAGAGCTGGCGCGCATCCTTGTTGAAAGGGTTCGTGCTAACACTGGTGTTGACTGGACTATTCGCGCGGCCGCACAAGCAAGGCTTCGTGTGGAGGTAAAGAAGCTTCTTAATAAATATGGCTACCCACCAGACGAGCAGGCGCTTGCCACTGATAATGTTCTAAAACAGGCGGAGCTATTTGCGGACGATTGGTCAAAGAAAAAGTAGTCATTGCTATAATAGCACTATGAACCTAGGCACTCTCCAACAAGTCCCCCTCCGCGAAATCTGGAAGCACGAAGAATACGATTTTTCTTCCTGGCTTTCACTGCCTGAAAATCTCGCGCTTCTCAGTGAGACTATTGGCATCGAAATCATCGAGCCGCAAACAGAGCGTGTCGTCGGTAGCTTCAGCGCGGATATTATCGCTGAAGAAGACGGTACGGGGCGTAAGATTCTTATTGAAAACCAACTCGAGGCGTCGAATCACGATCATCTTGGGAAGCTTTTTACATATGGCTCTGGCCTCGATTCCGAAATTATCATCTGGATTGTAAAGACGGCGCGGCAAGAGCATGAGCAGGCGATTAACTGGCTTAATGAGCATACCGACGAGAAGATAAATATCTTTCTCATTGAAATTGAGGCATGGCGAATAGGTGACTCCGCTCCAGCACCACGCTTTAATGTTATTGCCAAGCCAAACGACTGGGCAAAGCTGGTGAAGCAAGCGGGTGAGCGAACCTTGTCGGATTACAAGTTGCTACAGCAAAAATTCTGGGAACACTTAAATGACCTTGATGACAAGGCAACTCTGGGAAACCGTAAGGCGCGGCCACGTCACTGGCATGATGTATCTATCGGAAGTTCTAAGGCGCATTTGTCACTTACAATTAACAAGACAAACGAAACGATTACCTGCGACCTTTATATTCCGCACGATGATGATAAAAAGATTTTTGATCGTTTGCGCGCACAGCAAGCAGATATAGAAGCGGCCATCGGTCTTCCACTAGAATGGATGCGACTTGAAGGAAAACGCGCGACGAGAATTCGTACAAGCATTCCTGGTTCGATTGAAGGCACGACTGATTGGGATGAACAAGCACTCTGGCTTATTAATACAGCCGCGGTGTTCCGCAAAGTATTTAGTCGTAGAATAAAGTAGTTATGCAAAACACCACCGACTTCCACGACAAATCCAACAAGCAAATCTACATAGGCGACACCCTTCAAATCCGCCTCGGTAAGTTTGCGAAAAAGGGTGGTGGTCCAATGCAACTTAAAGTCATTCGTTACGGCAAACATATTCAACTCGTTGATCCAAACGACACCGAGCGCAAATATGGCGGGGCTACTCTTACCCAAAAGCTCGCAGACTACTCGGTCATCATTGATCGCGAAATATTTCGCTAACCCCAAACTGCTCTATATATGAGAATTCTCCTATACGCTTACTTCTGCCCATCCTAAGATAAGTAGGTACAAGGGGGAGTGTATGCACGACATAGCCACGTTAAGCTTCAAGAAAAAAGCGCTCATCGTAGCGGTACTCTTGGTGTTGATTGCTGTCGCGGTCTCCTTCGCGCTTTATACATCCAATCGAGCGCAAGCGAATCAATCGGTAACCGGCACGGCAGTGCTCGAGGCGTCAACCATGGATATTGATATGAAAGTAGAAAATGGACTTATGGAAACAGAGAGTGTCACAAGCCCTGGCTCAAGCCCGTCTAGCGAGAGCACTCAGCAAACCGAGGCAACTCCAAAAGTAAACGTAGAGGTTAACGGCACCCCAGTCCAAGTCCCCGAAAACGGCACGGTGAAGAAAGAAATCACCACAGAAGAAGGCTCGGCGAGTATTAATATCTCTTCTCAATCCAATACGTCGTCTGGTCACACGCGCACCCGCTCTTCAATTAAAGTAGATTCCGATTCTTCAGTAGACATTCGAACCCGAATCCGCGAATAGTTCCCTAAATCCTGCTATCATAACCTTATGAACAAAGAAATCGCCACCTACAACTCCTCGCAACCCGACGAGTATCGGCAAATCTGCGAACTCCTCGAAACAACGTTAAACGAAAATCTTCAAGACGCCGAAAGTAAAGTCTGGCACGGCGCACCGGTTTGGTTTTTACAAGATAACCCAATTGTTGGTTATAGCGTCAAAAAAGCCGGCGTGCAACTTATGTTCTGGAGCGGCTGGTCTTTTGATGAGCCGACCTTTGAGCCAGTAGGTGATGTAGAAAAATTCAAAGCAGCGGGTGTTACGTATACAGACGTTAGCCAAGTAAACGCCGAACTTATTGCTCAGTGGCTTCAAAAAGCCCGTGACATCCAGTGGGATTACAAGAATATTGTGAAAAATAGGGGTGTGCTCAACAGGCTCAAGTAGCACCAAAGTGTTCAAGGTCGCGCTGCACTTTTGATTTAACTAGTAGTGCGCTAAGCTAAATAAGTGATAAAAAAGCTCTTGCTTATAAGTTTGGCGGCCGTGCTCGTATCGGTATGTTCGAGCAACTCGGCTTCTGCCCATTTCTTTGTCGAAGATGAAAAAACTGGTGTGAAAGCACTTTTTCACTCGACACCTGACCATGACCCAATTGCCGGTGAAGAGAGCGTTATTTCTTTTGATTTTGGTGAAGCAGGACTTTCCGGTGCGGCCTTCTCGTATACGATGACCGTGAAATCCACCAAAGAAGAAGAGGTGAAGCTCCCGCTCGAAGTGTCAGAAAATGTCGTGCTCGCAAGCTACGTATTTCCCGCGCAAGGGTTTTACGATATTAGGCTCGCTGTCGTGAATAAAGAAACCGGTGAAAAGTCCTTTCTTCATTATGGCCAGCGAGTTTCAAGGGGTATAAAAGCCGAGGAAAGCCACACATTCAACAGTCTTGAGATACTTGCTATAGTGGGCGTAGTAGTTATAGCCGTAAGCGCTATTGTAATCAGTGTGTTGGGCGATAGAAATAATAAGAGAGGGAAAAGGGAATGAAGTTTGTAGCTAAGTTGGCAGTAGTGGGTGTCCTTGCATCGGTTCTTTTTGCAGCCGCTCCGGTAGCAACATTTGCACATGTTGTCGTGAAGCCGGGTGAGGCAGTTACGGGGGCTTACCAAACATTCACCACGAGTGTGCCAAACGAAAAAGACATTCCAACCGTTGGGCTTCGCGTGGTTATTCCTGAAAGTATTGATTCCGTCACGCCAACAGTGAAACCGGGCTGGGAAATTCAAACTAAGAAATCTGGTGAGCGAGTGACTGAAATTACTTGGACAGGCGGAAGCATCCCTGCTGAAATGCGCGATGAATTCACTTTCTCGGCTCACTTGCCGTCTGAAGCAGGCGATATTCACTGGAAGGCCTACCAAACCTACCAAGATGGTACGGTTGTGTCGTGGGATCAAGCGCCAAGTACAGATGCGCATGGACACGGTGAAGATGAGAATAAGGGTCCTTACTCAACGACCGTTGTAACTGCTGAAGCTGAATCTGAATCTGCGGACGGTACGTCGCTATTAGTGGTGTACGTCGTTGCGGTGTCGGCTTTTGTGCTGAGTTTGTTCGCACTTTTGAAAATCGGCAAGAAGTAGTAATAATTTCTTGAAAGCATAACCAAATTCATTCAGCGCACACTCAGCAAATACCCTATAATAGAGTAGGATCATTATGTCAAAGTACACCCGCAACAAATACTACAGTCCAACCAAAAAGACCGCAGTAAAGAAGCCAAGCAAACCCTCAAAGGCCGTAAAGCCGTCGAAAGACTACGGTAAGGTGGGTAATTTCTTCGTGGGTCGTTGGCGCTGGTTTAAAAAGCTCAGTAAGCCAAAGAAAGCCCTGGTGATTGCGACGCCAATCTTGGCATTTCTTATTATTACGCCGATTGTTACCTACATTTATTATGCGAATGCCATTTCCGACCCTGACCGTCTGATGAACTATAACAACACGGGCGTGGTGCTGCTCGATAAGAATAACGAGGTCTTTTATAGCTTTGGTACGGCTGACCGCGGCGCAAGGCTTCCGCTCGACCAAATTTCTGACTACACCGAAAAAGCCCTTATCTCTTCTGAAGATAAGAACTTTTATGAACACGGTGGTTTCTCGCTGATTAGCATTCTTGGTGCATTGTTTGCCAACCTGACAAGCGGTGACCTCACGGGGTATGGTGGCTCAACACTTACCCAGCAGCTTGCGAAAAATACACTCCTTTCAGATAATCAAACCATCTTCCGTAAGTACCAAGAGCTTACCGTTTCAATTGCGATTGAGCAAAAGTATAGTAAAGATGAAATCCTCGACCTGTACCTCAACTCTGTCTATTACGGTGAGGGTGCCTTTGGTATTGGCAATGCCGCGAAGACCTACTTTGGTAAATCTGCCGCTGATCTGAACCTCGCGGAAAGCGCGATGCTAATTGGTCTGCTTCCAGCGCCATCGGCCTACTCGCCAATTTCGGGTAACCCAGAGTATGCCAAAGAGCGTCAAGCAACCGTACTTGGTCGAATGGTCGACAATAAGGTGATTACCCAAGCAGAAGCCGATGCGGCGAAGGCCGAGGTGCTTGCGTATGCACCGCAGGACGAAGGTGTGAATAGCACTGCGCCGCACTTTGCGGAAATGGTATTGAACGACCTTTATAAAGAGTATGGCGAAGAGCGCGTCACGCGTTCGGGCTTCCGTGTTACTACGTCACTCGACTTATCGCTTCAAAAATCTGCCAACGCCGCGGTTGATAAGCAAATTGGTTTTATTCAACGTAATGGCGGTTCGAATGCTTCGGTTGTCGCCATTGATCCATTAACAGGTGAGATCCGTGCCCTAGTGGGAAGCGCCGATTATTACAATGAAGATTTCGGTAAGGTAAACATGGCCACGACCGCACGCCAGCCAGGTTCAAGCATTAAACCACTCTATTACACGGAAGCGTTGTATCGTGGGGTGATTACTCCTGCGACCATTTTGCACGACGTAAAGACGGACTTCGGGGGGTACACGCCGCTTAATGCCGATAAAAAGTTCCGTGGTGACGTAACGGTGCGAAGTGCAATCTCGCAGTCGCTTAATATTCCTTCAGTTGAAGTGATGCAAGATCTTGGTGTTGATAAATCCGTTGAGGCGCTCAAGCGTTTTGGGCTCAGTACAATTAGCGACAATACTGATTACGGTCTTTCACTCGCGCTTGGTTCTGCCGAAGCAAGGCTCACCGAAATGACCAATGCCTACGCAACACTTGCAGATGGTGGACAGTATCATAACCTTACGACTATTTCTAAGATTGATGACAAGTTTGAAAAGAATATTTATACTGCAAAAACCACTAGCAGTCGTGAAGTTGTGGACGAAGATGCTGCCTTCCTGATTTCTGACATCCTCAATGACGAAAGCGCCCGTGCGCCAATCTTCGGCAGCAGCCTGAACACTAATGGCTACGACGTCGCGGTAAAGACCGGTACGACTGATAATGCGCGCGATGCCTGGACAATCGGCTACTCAAAGCAACTCGCAGTCGGTGTATGGGTTGGAAATAATGATAATGCCGCCATGAAGAACGGCGGCTCAAGTATGGCCGGTCCAATTTGGCGTTCAGTGATGCTCGCCGGACTAAAGGGACAAAAGAATGAGCCATTCGTTGCTCCGTCTGGCGTCGAAAAGATTACTGTCTGTAAGAGCAACGGCCTACGCGCAGTGGGCGGGGGTACCGACGGAACCTACCAAGAGTACTTCAAGAAGAGTGCAATTCCTGCGGGAACTTGTGACGTACCAAAACCACCAGAAGACACCGATAAAGACGGCGTGACTGACGACAAGGACCTATGTGCAAATACACCAGCAGGCACCGAGGTTGATGAAAATGGTTGTGAAGTTGAGGAAGAAGCTCCTCTTGATACTGACGGCGACGGAGTTGTCGACTCACTCGATAAGTGTCCAAATACGCCGACTGGTAGTACTGTGGATGCGAACGGGTGTGTGGTGACGACGGGTGGGGGAACGATAACACCCGTGACACCTAGTGGACGAACGACAAACTAGCCGAATAGCTCAGCAATATACGATCGTAATTCACGAATATCCATCGCACTAGGAGTGAGCACTCCAAGATCATGTTCTTCTGCAAATTGTTTGCGGGCTTCAAGAATTTCTGTGGCGCGCGCTCGAATGAGTGGATCTTCGGAAGTAAGTTGTGTATTGAGAGGCGTCGAGAGAAGTTTTTCTGCGGCTTCATCAGAACCCATTACCTGACTATCGACCATTTCTTGGTACCGATATTCCTCCTCAGAAATATAAGACGTTTCGAGACTTAGCTCCGGCAAAATGGTGCGTGAGCCGAATTCATTTACGATTAAACTCGATGATTTAATAAGCCCATCTTCATCCGGGTCTATATCGAGCGCATGAAGAAAAGTGTGACGAACGCGGTTGTGAATAGGGAGTGCCGCGCCATTCATAACAGAGAGTGCGAGAAGGCTCAAGTGCTGCTGTGCAGCTGTGATGGTTGTAATCGAGTACTCAAAAGGTGTTTCCTGAATAGTGTCTCGAAAAGCCCTTTGTTGCTCTGGGCGACTTGGCTTGAATCGCGAGTAAAGGAATAACCCGGTTTGCTCAAGCGCAACGCGTACCAGCTGGCGGCTCTCTCGGCTAATGTCTGGGCCAAAGACTTCGGTGGTTTGGCGAGCTGAGTATACATTCGTTGCACCTTGCTGGCGGAATGAGATTTCTGGATTTTCGTCAGCGAGCGTATCAATGGTTCCGTAGAGCTCACGGAGTGCGGCTTGGGTTGGACCATCGATAAGGTTTGCGCGAGGATTGCGTGATTGTTTTCCCATACAGAGTGAGGTCCTATCTTATTACAAATCAATTGGCATTGGGATAACTTTTCGTGTAGGGCGATCAGTGATGGTCGCCGTAAAGTTATCAAGTCCGATGCCGATACCGTACATAGGTGGGAGTCCCATTTCACAGGCATCAATAAGCCGCGTGTCGTTACGGAACGCATCTTCAACATCTTCACCAGCTTGGCGGATGAGTTTTGCACGAAGGAGTTCTGGGTCTACCTCTTCCTGGTAGGCCTTTACCATTTCTGCAGTTTTAAGCATGACTTGGAATGCATCAGCAAAACGGTCATCACTTTTGAGGGATGCAGCAAGAGGAAGTTGGTCTGAAAGATAGCCGTCGACAATAAGTGGTGCGTCAACAGTTGGACGTACACGACGTTTCATAATTGCATCGATAATCCCACTCGCACCGCGAGTATCTGCATCATCGACACCAACGGTTTTTGCATAGGCGCGAAGTGCTCCGATGTCATCGGATTCAACAAGCGAAAGAATCCTTTCAAAGTTTACATCATGCTTTTCAAATAGTTCGGCAACTGAAGTACGTGGAATATTTGTGAAATCGTAGTCAGTGCCTTGTGCGCGTGCGATGTCGGTTAACACTCGTTCGGTTAGGCCAATTGCTTCTTCGCGTGTTTGGTAAGCGGTGTATGCTTCAACGTTGGTAAATTCAGGATGGTGACGAGTGTCAGTGCCTTCGTTGCGGAAAAGGCGGCCAAGTTCATAGACGCGTTCTAGTCCAGAGAGTGCCATGACAACCTTAAGGTCAATTTCTGGTGCAATGCGCAGGTGTCGTTCGCGGCCGTCGAAGTTTGCAACGGTATCGAAGGTGCGTGCTGCGGCACCAGAAGCTGTTTTTTGAAGAATACTCGTATCAACAGCAGTGTATCCTTCGGCATCGAGTGTATCGCGGATGCCTTTGTGAGTTGCGTGGCGACGACGGAGCATGTCGACATACTCCGCTTGTGCGGCGTGTCGCTCTCGAGTGTCGGCGCCAGGCCAGCGGGGACGAAGGTTGTCGGCGACGGTTTCTATACCCTCGGCAAATAGTGAGATTTGCCCAAGGCCACGGCGAACGCTAATGGCAGTTTCACCAGTTTCACCTTCGGCGCGTACAATGTCGCCGATTTTTATAGGCCGCTCAACTTCACCGGTCACAACAATTTGAGTAGATTTGTCGCCGGGAATGCCTACATCTAAGAAGGTTGCGTTACGAGATTCTCTTACGGCAGTTACTTGACCTCTTACAACTTCGCTCATAGCACTAAAATAACAGATAAGTTACATAATCCAAACCATAAGTGGCAAGGTAATTATGAGAGGAAGACTTTGCCGGCTTTGCCGTCAATTGAAACGGCGCTGCCATGATCTATCTTATCGATATCAACACCTACGACACAGGCCTTTCCAAGCTCTCGACACACAACTGCTGAGTGAGACAACATACCGCCCATTCGAGTGACGACTCCCTCGGCAGTCATAATGTACATCATGTCAGCAGGCGAGGTTGCGCGTGCAATAAGAATCTTTCCCATTCCCCATTCAATGCCACCCTTCTGATCAAGACGATATGCGGTACCCGAAGCGGTGTAAGGGCTTGCCGCCTCACCGTTAATAGTGAGCGCTTCGAGTACTTCTTCAGCTTCTGGTGTTGAGTGCGTTTCAATATCTTTGGTGACTTTTCGAAGTTGGAGCCATTGTACGCCGTTCTTGGTAATACAAAATTCGAGGTCGACGTTGTAGCCGAGCTTTTCTTGAATTTCTTTACATACCTCAGCGACAGAGCGACCCGAGTCATCGGCAAGAATAAGGTCTGCATTCTTTGCAAGCATGGTGCCATCTTGACCATAGCTTTCGAAGTAAGGCTCCGCAGTGCCATTCACAACTGCATCGCCGCGTCCATCGACCCATTCAAGGCGTCCGCCCGATGCGCCGGTACCCATCCACACGCCACCTGCGTTAGGCTCTTCGAATTGTTGGACGATCACATTCATCTTAATGTCATCAACCGCGAGGCCCATTGCTTCGGTATATTGTCGTACATGGTCAGATGTAATAGATTCGCGTACATCTGCAATACGGGCAGGGATTTCATCCGCAGGTACGTCGAGGTAGCTATCAAATTGACCGGCGAAAGAGTAGTGAGCGCCGTCTTCAATGTTAGCGGAGCTTCGCACGGCAACGCGGCCGGTTTGTGTTGCGAAGCGTGTAAAACGAGCAATTGCCTCTGGGCTCGTGCTGTCGTCATCGTGTGAAACGACGAAATAGTCTGGCACCTGGTATCCCATGTCACGCAGTAAATGTAGACCTAATGCTTTGCCACCTTGGCGGTCGGCATATGTAGAATTGATGTGTACCTCAGTCATAGGGGTACTATACCATAACAATTCTAATGCGCAATTTAAAGTTTTATTTTTTGCCTAATGAGGGTCACTGCTTCGTCAGGATTAAGTTCCGAGGTATTAATCTTGAGTGCATCGACGAAAGAAATTGAATACTTGTTCATATTTTCGGTAATACGAGCCATTTTTGCTGGATCAATGAGCTTCTTTTGTTTGCGACGGGATTCGCTATTAGCCCGCTTGATGAGATCTTCACGATTCGCAGTGAGTTCGATGAATGTAATAGTACCTTGGTTGCGTGTAATGATTTCGGTAAACTTTCGAATATCTTCATCGTCTTCCTCTTCACCCTCATAGACATACGTGAAGATAAGATCGGTACCATGCTGGGAGCAGTAATCGAGTACGTCGTAACGAATGCGGTCAACAAGTCCGTAGTGTTGGCGAGTAGCGTCTCTATAGATGTCTTTGACGAGGTTGCGTGAGAGGTGATTGTGAAAAAGAGGAATCCCTGTTGTTTGAGAGAGCTTTTCTGCAATAGTAAGCTTGCCTGATGCCGGCGGTCCGTAGAGGAAAAGAAGTTTCATGTGCTTCATTATAGCAATAGTTATTTCGCAATCTGGGATATTCTTTACAAACAGAGGTAACAATGGTATTATTTCGTTTACATTTGTAGTCGATGGAGCAAGGAATAGAAAATGTCCCACGAGCAGTTGCATATTCATACGAATCCACAAGAAACTCTCGGTTCTTCAAGGAGAGGCTATGAAGTGCGCGGCGACTCTACCGAGCCTACGCTTTATTTTATTAGCGGCGACAAGCCGGGTATGCGATGGGATGGCGTACCAATACGGATTATTACCGATGTTGCGCCTCACCCTGAATCGCATCCTGCGAGTCGGTATCTAGATGAGCCACTTTTTGAAAATAATAAAGGAGAGATTCGTTCGCTTGGTAATCGTCTTGTGAATGCAGATGATTGCAACCCAAGCTTTCTCCTTACTCTTGCCGATAGAGTATCGAATGGAGACATGCCGTACCCAGAAGAAATTAGTGCCGAAGCTGTAGAACATATTCGCTCCGTGTTTCTGGACGGTGCAACGCCGCGCATGTTTCACGATGACTTACTTGAATATACCAACATCATTTTTAAAGATGATGATCAACCGGAGACATATCGCATTACAGGCAAGCTTTTTTTTGAAAGCATGACGACTCGAAATATTTTAGCATTTGATATTCACGACCTGTTGCACCATCCATTGCAGCTTGCCGCCTGGCCTGACCAGTTCGAAGAAATTAGTAAAGCTGGGTTTATTGCTCATGCACTTCCGGTTGAGAATGAACACGCAAAACGACTCAAAAAATTGACGCAGCTTACGTGGCTTGCAAGCTTTGAGGAATCTCTCATCACGACTGATGGACAGCTAGTAAGTTTCGGGTGCCTAAACTGGCTTTCACCGTCTGAGACACCGCTTGATAGAATGCCAGATATTAGCCAGTTGTCGGTTGAAGATCAGAAGATTGCGTATCGTTGGCACTATCTTGATGCGCTTAAAGATATGTTCCGTATTGGCATTGCAAACTCGAAGCAGTTTGGCGAAGAGCTGAATTGGGTTGAAAGGTTGGGATACGCCGTTGACGATAGGCTAAAGGCGATGATTGAAAGCGATGACCCGCGGCCATTCGAGAACCTTGCATATACTGATGCCCTTGCTTTTGAAGTGCGCACACCCGCATCGCCCGAAGAACTATTTGCGAATGCTATGAAATTAATCGAAGAGGAGTTTGCTCGTGCAGAAGGGTGATCCAATCGATTTTACCCAAGTGCACAAGCGCTCACTAGAAATCGCAGAAAGAATTACGGCAAAAAGGAGCGAGCTTCTTAAAGTGCTTACGGGATATGAAACCTATAAGACGGCAGAAGATGAGATTGAACGCGCACTCGATCTTTTTACGAGTTTGGAAGAGAACCGCGACTATTTCGAGAAAGTAGTCGGTCCCGTTGCGGTATTCATGCCGAGCAACCAGCCGCTTTATGCGTTTGCCTGTTTTGCGATTGTTCCGGGGCTTATGTCGGAACGCGTGTGCGTAAAGGCTCCAGAGACAATGACCGGCTTCTATGAAGAGATGATCTCCGTCCTCGATATTGCACGGCTAGTTCCGGTTATTGAATACATGAGAATGCCTCGTAAAGAATGCCTCGATATTTTCACGGCGACGAAGGTTGACGTTGAAACAAATAAACATTTCCCTGTATTTGATGCAGTAATATTCACTGGAACGACAGAAAATGCTGATAGATTGAGGCGCAGCTTCCACAAATCGACATTATTTATCGCGAATGGATCGGGACACAACCCGCTCGTGGTGACAGAATCAGCGAACCTTAAAAAGGCACTCGAAGGCATATTGAGTGTGCGCACCTACAACCAGGGTCAGGATTGCGCGGCGCCCAATTCGATTCTTGTGCATGCATCAGTATATGACCAGCTCGTTGCGAGGCTACGTGAGTCGGTTGCGGCGCTGCGGATAGGCGCGTATGCGTCTCCCGAAACGGACATCGGGCCTATTAGTCGACCTGAAACGCTGACAACGGTTGAAGAATTCCTTGTGAAGAACAGTGAATATATTGATAGCTCGACGGACGGAGTTATCCGTACGCGCACTATCGTGATTGAACCGACGATTGTGACAAAGCCACTTCGAGACGGTGCTAATTTCGAAGAGCTATTTGCGCCCGTTATTGTCGTGCAGCGCTACGAGAATGACGACGAGTTGAAACTCTATTTTGAAGACGAGCAGTACGCGAAGAATGCAATGTATATTACGATTTACGGAAAAAGTAATTACATTGAAAAGTTTGTAACCCACAAGGGCAAAAATATTCACGATGCTTCGACCGTCCTGTATGACACCGATCTTCACCAGCCTGGTGTTGAACGAGGTGTGCAGCCCTATGGTGGTTATGGACGAGGCGCTTCTTGCGTTAGCAAAGACGGTGTAGTGGTGAGTCGGCCGACATTGCCCCAGAAGGAACTTCATGAGTATCTTGCAAAGGGTACGAAACTTGCCGCGGGACATGTGGTTCGCAAAAAACGTGCGCCAAAGCAAGCGCACATACCTGAAATACGAGAGCGAGAGCATTGGGGCCTGCGGCTTGCAAATAAAGTTATTACTACATTCTCACCCCGGGATGCGTATGTGTGCGCGGCAGGTGTGAGCCCTTCTGGAACCGTGCATTTTGGAAACTTCCGCGACCTTCTTACCTCCCACGTTGTTGCGGAGTCGATTAGAGGAAGGGGCAAAAAGGTGCGTCTTATGCTGTATTGGGATGACTTCGACCGCTTCGGTAAAGTGCCGCAAAGTGTTGATCCCTCTTTCAAGCAGTATATCGGACTTCCATATAGCAAAGTTCCAAGCCCAGATGCGGGCTTTGCGTCATATGCGCAGAGGTTTGAAAAAGAGTTTGAAGAGAGCGTGAAAGAGCTGGGCATTGAGCCTGAGTTTATCTATCAAACAGAAGTATATGAGTCAGGTGCATATGACGAGCTGATTATTGAAAGTCTTCGAAAGCGCAAGGCGATTGCTGACATTCTTCTGGATGCTATGTCCGATCAGGCGAAAATTGCCAAAAGTATCGATGATGAAACGTATCGTGAAGAATATTACCCAGTTGTGCTGTACTCGCGGTTCACGGGAAAAGATAACACACGTATTCTTAAGTATGATGGCAAGTCGACACTTACTTATAAGTGTTTTGATACAGGGAAAACGGAGTCAGTCGATATTACAAAGGATCACATTGTGAAGCTGTCTTGGAAGGTTGACTGGGCGATGCGCTGGAAGCATGCTGCGACGAGTTTTGAGCCAGCTGGTGCTGACCATGCATCACCGGGCGGAAGCTTCGAAGTCTCAAGTAGGATTGCACGCGAGATATTCCTGGCAGAACCGCCGGTTCTTCAGGAGTATAAGTTTGTAGGGCTTCAAGGAATTAATAGCAAGATGTCGAGTTTGCACGGCAGCGTGACATCAGTGGGTGATATCTTAAAGATCTACACGCCCGAAATGTTGAAATGGCTGTATACCCATAAGACCCCCGGGCAATCATTTGAACTTTCATTCGGTAAGGATATCTTCAGGCAGTATGATGAGTTCGATAGCATAGAAGCGAGTTATCGAAGTCAAGAGATCGACAGTGTCATGGCCGACGCACTTCGCTTGTCTGGAGTAACACGAGTAAGTGAACGTCCGCCGGTACCATTTAGGCAACTTCTTGGCCTTGGTCAGATTGTGCAGTGGAACAAGCGGAAGCTCGAAGCGGTACTGAGGGCGCACGGACTTGAGTTTGATATTCATTCGTTAGACACAAGGCTCCCACGGGTACGGCATTGGCTCGAGCAATACAACGACACAGAGTCGCTCGTGGTACGCAAGAAAGTAAATACTGCGTATAGGGCGAGTATGTCGAGTGAAGAGGTTTCACAAATTCAAAGGCTGCACGAATATCTGCAGCACCCAGACACAAGTGGTGCGTCGCTTGAAGATATTGAAAAGAATCTTTATGATATTCCTCGAGAACCAGATCTCAATGAAAAAGAAGTGAAGGCGAGACAGAAGCGATTTTTCACCAATGTGTATAATCTCCTTATTGGAACCAATACAGGGCCGAGGTTATCAACATTTTTATGGGCACTCGATCGAAAGAAGACACTGAAGTTGTTAGACGTAAAGGAACTCATTTAATGGGATACGGAATTGAACATGCGCATAAGCTGCAAATTCGCGATGCGGTCAATGATATATACGGCGCATCGAATATTGAAGGCGCATTTATTACGGGCAGCATTCCTGCGGGACTGGCGCGCCCAGAAAGTGACGTTGATATCTTTGTATGTCACAAAAACACGGTTGATGATGCCGATGAGAAAAAGCGTCAGTTTGTTGAATTCTATTTTGATTTTCATGATCAGCTAGGAAGAGAGCCGGACCCAATTTCTCCTGGTGAGGTGCTTTCATTTACTGAACTCGGTCGAGCTGTGTTGGCGATTCGGCGCGTTGAGCCTTCCGCAACACTGATTGAGCGCGATCATTTCGATGCAATTTGCTGGGCGGGAATGCTGGTAAGTAAGAGGGATGAGCTTATTCCTTACTCCGTACCGCTCACTTCACTGCAAACGATATCTCGAGCAGTTGTATATAGGTGGGCAGAATCTCTCGCTCCGGCTGAGGTCTTAACGGAAGGCGTGGGCGCGTATACAGATATCGATAAAGTGCTTCGTCGCACAATTAGTAGCCCAGGCTACTACGACGCACACTAGAAACCAAACTCTCGTTGTCCGTTATCGTGGAAGATTGATTGAATATAGGCATCAGCATGACGAGCGGATGCAACGCTTCGAATTGCGACGAGGAGGGCGTCTACTTGCTGCAATTCGCAGTACATAAGGTTTTCCGGAAGTAGGTGTTTATTCGCTTCGTATTCATCTTGGTGCACCCAGTGGTATGGGTAGTCGGTCAGGAGTCGAGGGCCAAGCTCCGGGTTTGTGTAAGTAAACTCACGAAGCAGGTTCAGAGGTTCGTCGGAGCCATATAATACTCGCTCCGGTCCAAGTTGTTCGAGTGCGGTGGCGACAATAGAAGGGTTTGTGACGCCCGACGTATCTACGAATACATTTGGGTAATTTGCAACTTCAGCCATTGTTGCGGGGAAATTTGCTGGATACGTCCATGTAACTCCGATGTGAGCCAGCATAATGCGCAGGTTAGGAAAATCTTCTACAATCGCGCGAATTTCATCCATTGAACGAGAGACTGTTTTGGGAAGGTGGAGAATAATTGGCACATTCACCGCCTCGGCAACTTCAAGTACTGGCTTTGGGAAGTATTCGTAAAGCGCGGTCTTTTCTTCAGACGACGAGCAGTAATACATTTTCAGTCCAGAGTATTGGCCTGAGCGAAGCTCTTCACGTGTGTACTCTATCTCTTCGTCATTTTCAGAAATACCAAAAAGCGCAACACGGTCTTGCTCGGGCGAATTTTCAAGAAGGTAGCTATTTACTGCACGATGATTAATTCCTCGAAAGGCATGTGCAAAGCGAAGCTTTCGTACATTCATGTGAGGGTGAAGAAGTGTGTCGATTTGTTGAGATTGCTCAATTGTGGTTTCGGGAAAGGTGCTTGCAGATTTATCGAGGATACTTTGTGCTTGGGTGATGTCAAAATGATCCGCTTCTGATGCATGGACATGCACGTCAACAATATTGGAAGGGAGTTGGTCATTGAGCGCATCACGAAACTTTATCTCGTACTCAGTAGGCTTCATGCTATGTGCAAAATAAGCACGAAAATCTGGAGTTGGAAGCGCTTCTTGGTTGGCCATGGTGGTCAAAATCTCGTTATATTTTTATGTGTGAAAATAATACAATAATCACCTTAATTTAGCAAATTATATCAGAAGGCTTATGCTTGCTAAACTGAGGTAGTATTGATACCATAATCAAAATTTGTACAGACAAGATGCAGGTGAGAAGTAACGTTTAGTGTAGTGTTAAGGAGCATTGAACATGAGTATTGAGCAGACACCTACTAGAGCAACTCAAGAGAGGCTACTCTTGTCTTACCTGAGTCCTGAAGAAAAGCACCATCTTGTTGGGAGCTTTGTGGTTGAGGATTTCTGGCCTATTTTTATGAAAGAAAACAGCGACTCCATTAACCGATTTAGGCAACTCGCCAAAGAATCCATTCCTGAATTTATCGAAGCATACCAGGATGTATGGGATTATGTGATCGATGTAAACAAGCTCGATGATGAGTTTGTATACGAAGGCCTTAGGCGCAATTCTGTGCTGCAGGGCCTCAGTTTAGAGGAACTTACACTAGCAAACAAACTCCTGAGCCTTTCGCTGTATTCTGAGCTTGAAAAAGACTGTCTTATGGCGCTCAATAAAACGATTCTCGGTGAGCTTGCCGAGGACTTGCGAGCTCGCTATAACTTGTCGGACGATGAATACCAGTTACTCATGACGCCTTCATTTGAGACTTTCTTTGTAAAATATCACTTCGATCACTTCGAGTATGCAGTGAATGACAATCCCGATACGAAGGCTGGGCAGCGGGAAGATCTCATTCGCAACTTCCACGCCAACGACCCTGCATTGTTCGAGCTTCGTTATGCGGAAATGCAATTCCCAGTAGGTGGTGATTTAAGCGCGGTATTTGCAATGCAAAAAGCGGGAATAGCCCAGAGGGCTGCGATGAAGGCTGAATTTATTAGCGGCCGTGCAGACTTTGTTGCATTTGAAAAGCTGCTCGAGTATGACAATTTTCTCGATTTTGAATATCGCTACAATCTTGAAGCATGCCCTGAGTATTACGTCAGGAAGATGCTTTTTGCAGCGTGCCAGGAAGCGGGTATATTTGCGGGCGTCGAGAAGCCATTAAGGCTTCAAGACTCGGAGTTTATTAGCGGTGTAAACGAACTTATTCGGCTTCGCGAGCAAAGCTATGTGATTGAATTAGGACCTGGCACTGACGATGATACATTTGCCGATATTGAAGAAGTCTTAATTGAAGGCTCAAAAGAGGAAGTGCTGAGGCGTCTCAAGCAAGGTTCGCCGTCTATGGGACGTCGTAGTGAGGGCGATGTCATGATTGTAGGATATGAGGGTGAGACGCTCCTTGCGCGTACCGCAGAGGGTGGGCTTGTTGCGGTGAGTGACGAGGAGTTTGATACCTTTGGCGAGTTCGTGACCTTCCAGAAGTATGACCGTGGAATGATTGAGGGTCTGAGTCAATCAATTGATGGGTTTATTGCCCGTCGCCCATATCTTGACCGAACACCTTACGAGCATGCATTCTAGCTGGCCGCGGCTATTGTTTCCGGAGGAAGGGCGAGCCGCCCCAGCGCCCGCATATGCCCCTTAGATAACATATGGAGCGCCCGCTGACGCTCCTCCCCAACAATGAGGCTATTGGGCAAGAAGAGTCCCATTTTGTGGATGCGGAATTGGCGGACGTATTTTTCATCGAGTTTGCGTTGCTTATCGCCAATAGTCGCATGGTTGCCGCCCGCGTTATCAATGAAGTCGGCGAGCTTTAGGACGCGACCTTTTGGCGAGCCTAGCACGAGCTCACGGGTATGGGCTGTGTAGACGTCAAGCTTATTCTGTCCTTCAAGCACGGGAGGGTTCGTGACTGATTCGATAATCGAAACCACCTCTTCATTGGTGAGTGCTGCGAGTGCGCGTCGTCCAAGTACCATCGCTTCTTCGCGTGTAGCTGGCTTTTCGCCTGTAAGTGCGAGCACTAAATCGCGTGGGTGGTCTTCGAAAGAGTCATGAAGTGGGCCGGCGGCGATAAGGTTTGGGTCGGTAATACCGAAGTCTTCAACCATATGAAGCGTGACGCGCATCAGGTGATCGGTGTAGTGACCATTTGTGCGGTAGTCATCTGCGTGGAGTGCGAGGCCAAGTTGGAAGGCGAGTTGCACTAAGTTGTTATCCGTCAGGCCATGTTGCTCAAAGGTATCGACCGCACGCGCATAGAGGCCGATTGTCCCAAACTCCTCTGTTACTCTCCCTAAAGACAAACCCCTGACATGGTCAGGGGTGATGGACGCAGGGTCCATTTTATTGAGAGTATCGAAAACAATTGGGTTTTCCATACCTAAGTATATTACGAAATTAATCACATTGTAAAGCTATTTTTTGGTAATGCTTATCCTCAGTTTTGTATCAGCGCGTATCCAAACTATTCTCAAAAATGATGTGCTCGTCACAACATCGTTTCTCACCAAACCTTGTGGTGTATAAGTATAAGATTCGCTACGATACCCCTCTAACTATTGGTGAAAGTGTACAATAACTCTATGCGTACGCCAATTACCCGTAAAAAGGTGGGGAAGAATTACCACTATTTTAAGCTCGGTCAGCGCATTACTGATGAAGCTGAAATTGATCGCATCAACAAGCTTGCTATTCCACCAGCTTGGAAGAATGTAGAAATTGCCGCAGCTAAATCTGCAAAAGTGCAGGCACGTGGCTACGATAGTGCGGGGCGGCTTCAATCTATCTATAGCCCCACATTTCGCATTAAACAGGAGAAGCTAAAGTTTGATCGCATTTTGCGCTTTGCCACACAACTTCCTGTACTACGACGCCAAGTTGAAAAAGATTTGTCACGTCGTCGACTTGATAAAGATAAAGTACTGGCCTGTATTGTACGCCTAATTGACGAGGCGTATTTTCGGGTAGGTAATGAACGATATGCCAAGCAAAACCATAGCTACGGCATTACGACGCTCCGCTCGAAACATGCTGAAATTACCAGTACACAAGTGACGTTCGATTTTGTAGGTAAAAGCGGCAAAGAACATGTAAAAACAATTAAAGACAGTACACTTGCCCGAATTATTAAGCAGCTCGATGAACTTCCTGGGTATGAGTTGTTTCGTTATAAAGACGAACAGGGGAGGATGCACGATATTCATCCAGCTGACGTAAATGCTTACATCAAGACTTATATGGGTGAGGAGTTTACGGCAAAAGACTTTCGCACATGGGGCGGCACATTACTTGCAACCAGTGCACTCCTTCAAGATGACCTAGGGGATGACGCGTCAGCAACAGCTCGTAAGAAGGCGGTTACGGCGGTCGTGAAGCGAGTTGCGAAGAGGCTCGGGAATACACCCGCAATTGCTCGCAGTTCATATATCGATCCTCGTGTGATTGTTGCCTACGAGGACGGAAGCTCACTTTCAAAGGTAAAAGCGGCTATGGCGAAGATGCGACCAAAAAAATATTTGAGTGTTGATGAGCAGTGCGTGTTGAAGGTGCTGAGTTAGTAAGACACCTTATACAGGAGTATAATAAGAAGAGCAGAAGTGCTGCAGACAGGAGGAAAGATGGAACCTAATGGAACCGTACAAGATCCAAGAAAGCAACATGACATGGGAGACATTCCGAAACAGGAGCAGTCGGAGCCCGGACTCACAAGTGAGTTGATGCCAAAGGCCGATCACGG
The DNA here is from genome assembly GCA_001897295.1 of Candidatus Saccharibacteria bacterium 49-20. GTDB lineage: Bacteria > Patescibacteriota > Saccharimonadia > Saccharimonadales > Saccharimonadaceae > Microsaccharimonas. Next base: position 864,722 of record MKSN01000001.1, read on the forward strand.
CGAAAAAAGTTATCAAGGAAGTGGCCGTCTCAAAGGTCGCAAAGCGTTAATTACTGGCGGAGACAGTGGTATTGGTCGTGCGGTGGCAATTGCCTATGCGCGTGAAGGTGCTGATGTAGCTATCGCGTATTTACCGGAAGAAAAGAAAGACGCTGAAGAAGTAGTTGCACTTATTGAAGCAGAGGGCACGAAGGCGTTTACTTTTGAAGGGGACCTTCGTGACGAGACGTTTGCACGACAATTGGTAAAGGATGCGGCCGACTCATTGGGTGGTTTGGATATTGTCGTGAATAACGCAGGCAAGCAAGTATTTGTTGAAGATATTACTTCGCTTACCACAAAACAACTGACAGATACATTTACGACAAATATTTTTGCAATGTTTTGGATTGTGCAAGAAGCGCTGACGTTCCTGAAGCCGGGCGCAACGATTATCAATACTACATCAATCCAGGCAACCCAACCTTCACCAGGACTTTTAGACTACGCAGCAACTAAAGGCGCAATTACTAATTTCACAAAAGGGCTTGCACAGCAACTCACTCCGAAGGGCATTCGTGTAAATGGGGTAGCCCCTGGTCCAATTTGGACGCCGCTTCAACCGAGTCATGGGCAGCCGCAAGAAAAGCTTGTCGAGTTTGGTAACGACACACCACTAGGGCGACCAGGGCAACCCGTAGAGCTGGCGCCGGTGTACGTCTTTCTCGCCAGTGACGAGTCAAGTTATGTATCGGGCGAGATTATTGGTGTAACGGGCGGTAAGCCGCTTTAATTCGGAGGAAAAAATGAATAGTGATGTTCCCTTGAAAGCGGTCGCATTAGTCACGACTCTCAAACGATCGCCAGAAGCATCTTCGGCAGATAAGCTTGCCCATGATCTGGGCGCCGAATTTGAGAAGCATAACGTTGAGCTTGAGTATGTGCGTCTCGTGGATCACGTGATTAAGCCTGGGGTGGAAATCGACATGAAAAATGGTGACGAATGGCCAAAAATTCGTACTAAGATAATGGAATCGGATATTTTAATTGTCGCCACACCAACCTGGGTTGGGCAAATGTCGAGTGAACTCCTTCGCGCCATTGAGCGGCTTGATGCGGAGTTAAGTAAGACGGACGGCGAGGGTCGCTATCAAACCTATCCAAAAGTTGCAGCGGTTGCGATTGTTGGTAACGAGGACGGGGCACATAAGATTACCGCTGACGTCCTACAGGCACTGAATGACGTTGGCTTTACTTGGGCTGCGAACGCGGCAACCTATTGGAATGGTGAGGCGATGCATACGACTGATTATATTGACCTTCATGAGGTTCCCGAAAAGGTCGCGCTTGCTAATAAAATGGTTGCGGCAAATACAGCGCACCTTGCGCGACTACTTAAAAGTTCAAACTATCCACCGGTCAAGTAAATTAAAGAAAGTATAATGTTTAACCTCCCAGCAGTTTTTGTTGATATCGAAACCAATGGCGGCAACGGCGATCGTGGTCGTATTACTGAGATTGCCCTCATTCGGGTTGAGGAAGGCGAGGTGGTTGAAGAGTATACGACACTTATTAACCCAGGTTCACCAATTCCATATTGGATTACACGCTTGACGGGTATTACAAATGACGACTTAGTGGATGCACCGTATTTCGACGAAGTAGCGGGCGAGATTGCGCGTATTCTTGATGGTGCGATATTTGTGGCGCACAACGTGCGATTCGACTTTTCATTTGTGAAGCGGCAGCTCGAAGCAGTCGGATATACTTTCAGGCCAAAGCTTTTCTGTACAGTTCGTATGTCGCGCGCACTATACCCGGAAAATAAAGGTCATAGCCTTGAGAAAATTATCGCCCGCCACGGGATTTCGGTTGATGATCGTCACCGTGCCTATGCCGACGCCAAAGCAATTTACGATTTTACAAAACTTGCAATCAAGGAGAAGGGATTTGATGCATTTCAAGCCTCCTATCTTTTGCAAACAAAAACCAAGACGCTTCCACCTAATATTGACGAAGCGCAGTTTGCGCGAATTCCACAAACACCTGGTGTGTATATTTTTGAAGACGATGAGGGAAGGCCGCTGTACGTAGGGAAAAGCGTAAACCTACGCGCACGAGTAATGTCTCACTTTGCGAATGATACGAAGATTGCAAAAGAGATGAAACTTTCGCTCGGTAGCCATTCGATATCATTTATTGAAACCGACACCGAAATCGAAGCGTTACTTTTGGAGTCGGCCAAAGTAAAAGAACTTCAGCCAATTCATAACCGTCTATTGCGTCGCAAAACCCAGCAAGCTGTACTCGTGAAGCAAGAGAATGGGGATGGCTACACGACAATAGAGATCGAGAGCCGTGATTTAAGTGATGAAACTGAACTCGATAAAATATACGGGGTGTATACTTCGCGCATGAAAGCAAAGGGCCAACTTGAAAGTCTGACAAAAACATTTCAGCTGTGTCCAAAACTCGTAGGTCTCGAAAAGGCTGTGGGTGCCTGTTTTCGCTATCACCTAGGGTTTTGCAAAGGTGCGTGTATTGGAAAAGAGCCGGCCGAATTATATAACCGACGAGTTGAATATGCACTCGAGCGCTCTAGGATTGAAGCATGGCCTTTCAAAGGTGAGTTGGCGGTGACGATTAGCCCCACGAAAGCACTAATTGTCGATCAATGGGTAATTAAGGGGTACGTAACCGCGCTTGAAGATGGGTCGACGCACATGGAGCGTCTCATAAATGGCTTCGATATGGATACGTATAAAATTCTTCGCGCGTATCTTCGAAATCACAAGGCTCAAATCCAGCTGCTATAATAAGACCACAAAGAACGAAAAAGGCTGAGGGGGTCCATGAAATCAACCGTTTCCGTGCAAAACTTTTCCTTAACATTAGGCGACAAGGAGATCGTCCATAATCTTAATTTTGAAGTAAAGCCAGGTGAAGTATTCGCCTTTCTAGGCGCCAATGGGTCGGGTAAAACAAGTACCATTAGGTCGCTCCTTGGGCTTTACGAGCCAACTAAGGGCGAACTTCTCGTTAATGGTCGCCGCTACAGTTCAAAAGATGCAATGACCGTTGGGTATCTGCCTGAAGAGCGCGGCCTATATACGCGCGTGTCGGCAATCGAAAACCTAACTTACTTTGGTGAAATGAAAGGCCTATCGCGCGCCGATGCACGTAAAGAAGGCCTCGCATTTTTGGAAGCTGTTGGCTTAAAAGATAAGGCGACCCTTAAGCTTAAAAGCCTTTCTGGTGGTCAGCAGCAAAAAGTGCAGCTTGGTGTGGCGGTGATGGGCAATCCAGACCTGCTTATTCTCGACGAGCCAACCAAGGGTCTTGACCCAGTGAACCGTAAACTTCTGCTCGATATTGTGGAAGCACACCGCGAACAGGGTGCGGCGGTGATTTATATTACGCACCTTATGGAAGAGGTCGAGCGCCTCGCTGACCGGCTCTTTATTATTAAAGACGGTCAAGCGAAAGCGTATGGAACTGTCGCGGCGGTGAAAAAAGAATTTGGTGCAAAATCAATCGAAGATGTATTCGTTTCGATTTATGATGAGACGCCAAAAAAGAAGAAAGGTGACGCATAATGTCGAAACTACGAACTGTTATACGCCACGAGTATCTTACTGTTGTGAAGCAAAAGGGCTTCTGGGCCTACATGATTGCAATGCCGCTTATTTTCTTGGTTGTATTTCTTCTTATCGGGCTTGCGAGCAAGTCTGAAAATACTTCAATTGAAAAACTGACCAACGACCTCAAGGGCGTTGCCATTATCGACGAAAGTGGGTTGGTCGCTGACGAACTCATTCAAGCAAGCGGACAGAAAGAATACCCAGCCAGTGAATACCAAGCGCTGCGCGACGAAGTTGAAGCAGGTGATCGTAAGGGGCTTATTTTCTACCCAAGCGACCTCCTTACTTCTCGCCAATTCCAGGTGTATGTATCTGGGGTAGACTTCTCGTTTAGCTCGGCCGCGAGTGAAGTTGCGAATTCACTTTTGAAAACGAGTCTCGTAATTCCAATCGGGTCAGAGGAAAAGATTGTGCTTGCTCAGCAAGGCGCCGAAGCGGTCACCACGACCTACGCAAACGGAACGGAAAGCGTCGGGTTTGCCCGCTTCATTATTCCGGGCGTCATTACAGCGATGTTCTTAATTATTTTGATGTTCTCGATCGGCTACATTCTTACAAGTATTGCCGATGAAAAAGAGAATCGCTCGATGGAAATGGCGCTGACGTATGCTAGCCCACGCACATTGATTATCGGAAAGCTTATTGCCGTCGTCCTCATTACATTGACCCAGTTGGTGTTCTTTGCGGGACTTGCGGGTATCGCGCTGACCGTCGCTCTAACCACGGACTTCGTTCAACTTCCTCCAAACTTTGATCTTTCACAGGTGCCTATAGATCCGATCGTTGTGCTGTTTGGGTTTGGATTCTTGGTAGTTGGGTTTATCTTGTTCGCAGCATGTATGGCGCTGACCGCGGTGCTACTTCCTGCAAAACAAGCGAATAACTTTTCTGCGCTGTTTTACATCCTTCCATTCGTACCATTCTGGTTTATGTGGGTAGTCATTAGTGACCCATCAAATCCAGTGGTACAGTTTGCAACGTACTTCCCTATAACCGCACCAACTACTGCACTCGTTCGCAATACAATTGGAAACATTACACCCCTCGAATCTTTAACGAGCCTCGCTATTATGTCGCTCACTGCGTTCTTAGTGTTGTGGCTTGTGATTCGGGTGTTTCCAAAGGGTGCACTTGAATTCCAAAACGCATTGTCACTTAAGAATCTTTTCTCGAAGCGCTAAGGCTTACTGGCGCAAGACGAACTCGGTAACTTTATGTGATGCGCGTCACAGACAGTGCCAAATACCCGGTATAGACTAGCATCTATGCGTATGATGGCGGAACAGAGCACAGCATTTATATATGAAAATATAGTAAAACCGGTATTGTTTCGATTTCCACCAGATGACGTGCATAGTGCGATGCTTCGAATGGCGAGCTCGGTGGGGCGCTCGAATGTCCTCACCTGGGGGTTTTCGAGGGTGTTTACCACTCGCCATCCGATGCTTGCGCAGACCGTTGCGGGAGTTCGGTTTCGATCTCCAGTAGGAGTGTCGGCGGGATTTGATAAAAATGCCGAAACAGTGCGAGTGATGCACTCGCTTGGCTATGGATTTATGACAGTCGGCTCGGTTACTGCGCGGCCCTGTGCGGGTAATCCAAAACCTTGGTTTCATCGACATCCGGAAGATAAGTCCTTGTCGGTGCATGTAGGGCTCGCGAACTTAGGCTCGAGTGATGTGCTTAGAACGCTTGAGCGCAACGCAGTTTACTTTGAAGGTGATAACTTTCCGGTAATTCTTTCTGTTGCTAAAACGAATAATCCAGAAACGGTAAGCAGCGAGGCGGCGGTAGAAGATTATCTAACCTCGCTGCGACGTATCAAAAAAAGTAGTGCCGTGCAGCTAGTAGAGCTTAACATTTCATGCCCCAACACGTATGGAGGAGAGCCCTTTACAAGCCCTGGGTTGCTCGAAGAGTTACTTCGCGGCGTTGATGCACTAAAGCTTGCGCAACCAATCTTCGTGAAGATGCCTGTGAATATGAAATGGGAGCAGTTTGATGGACTGCTGCAGGTTATTGTACGGCACGCAGTTGCTGGGGTGACTATTTCAAACCTCGTGAAAGACCCGAAGCTACTGGCGCATGGCAGGGCCGAAGGGGTTCGCGGTGGTATGAGTGGGCTTCCGACACAAAAAGTAAGCAATGACCTTATTGCAAAAACCTACAAAAAATACGGCAAGAAACTCGATATTATCGGCGTAGGGGGTGTGTTTACTGCCGAGGACGCATATGCAAAAATTCGACGCGGCGCAAAAGTTGTTGCGCTCGTCACGGGGTTGATTTATAACGGGCCGCAACTGGGTGCTCAGGTGCAGCGAGGTCTCGTGAAACTCCTTCGAAGAGACGGTTTTAGCTCTATCGAAGAGGCAGTGGGCGCGGATATTCACTCCACACTGTATACTAGTAACAATGAGTAAAGGTTGGGTGGGTAATGGAAAATAAAGTGCTGATCGTGGTGAACGCAGGGTCTTCGAGCTTGAAGATTGATGTATATGCCGCGCAGTCCGAGCTGGACGCGGCGATTTCGGTATCAGTTGAAAATATTGGATCCAGCGCGGCTGAATTACTTCCGGGTAAGGCTCAGGGTCAAGTCGAGGCGACCATAATCGATGCGGCCGACCACACACAGGCTATCAAAGCCTGTTTTGACTGGCTTGTGGCCCAGCGAGCATTTAGTATCGGCGCGGTGGCATATCGTGTGGTACACGGCGGTGCGCGTTTTAACGAAGCGACTGAACTTGATGATGAGGCCGTCGAGTATCTTCGATCGATTACCAAACTGGCGCCAAACCATATGCCGCCAGTACTCGCGTGTATTGATTATTTCCGCACGCAACTTCCAGATGCGTCGCATATTGCCTGTTTTGATACTGCCTTTTTTGCAGACGCACCGACCGAGACAAAGCGTTTTGCGCTGCCAAAGCGGTATGCCGAGAAGGGCGTGGTGCGTTATGGGTTTCATGGCCTCTCGTATAGCTATTTATTGGATAGCTTCACGCAGCACGAGGGCCCTAGTGCTGCGCAGGGCCGTGTGATCATGCTGCACCTAGGAAGTGGCGCAAGTATCACCGCGACTCGAGGGGGTGTTCCGGTTGACATGTCGATGGGATTCACGCCAATGTCGGGCATTATGATGGGGACTCGAACGGGTGATATTGATCCGGGTGCGCTTTTTTACATCATGCAGCAAGAAAATCTTGATGCGCAGGCGATGAGCGACATTGTCATGAGGCAATCGGGACTCTTGGGGGTTTCGGGCACTACGGCCAATATGCGTGAGTTGCTCGAGGCGCAGCATCACGATGAAGATGCGGCGCTCGCGGTTGAGCTTTTTTGCCGATCTGCAAAGAAGACTATCGGCGCCTACACAGCACTGCTGGGTGGGGTGGATAGTATTATTTTCACCGGGGGTATTGGTGAGCGATCGGCCGAGGTGCGAGCGAGGATTTTAAGTGGCCTCGAGTACCTTGGTGTGAGTATCAACGAGTCGCGAAACGCGGCGGCGGCTCGGCTTATTTCGGACGATGGGGCACGCGTGGGCGTACACGTTATTCCAGCCCGAGAAGACTACTCAATCGCAACACAAGCATATGAATTATTAGAAAAGGGGGCATAAATGATATCTTCTGAACTACTGCGAAATATTGACGCGTACTGGCGAGCTGCAAATTATTTATCTGTGGGTCAAATGTATTTACGCGACAATCCGCTTTTAAAGCGCGACCTAGAGTTAGGCGACATTAAGCGCATGCTACTTGGCCACTGGGGCACGACGCCGGGTCAAAATTTCATCTATGCACACCTCAACCGCGTGATTAACGAAAGAAACGCAAGTATCGTATATATTTCTGGCCCAGGACATGGAGGGCCGGCGCTCATGGCTAATGCCTATCTTGATGGTACCTGGAGTGAAGTCTATCCAGATATGCCTCAAAATGAGAAGGGTATGGCGACGCTATTTCGAAAGTTTTCTTGGCCTGGTGGACTTAGCAGCCACGTATCACCCCAGGTTCCTGGGTCAATGCACGAAGGTGGTGAGCTTGGCTATTCGTTAAGTCATGCATTCGGTGCGGCATTCGATAACCCAGATCTTATTGCTGCCTGTGTGGTTGGTGATGGCGAGGCCGAGACTGGCCCAATTGCGACCGCCTGGCATTCAAACAAATTCTTGAACGCCAAGACCGACGGAGCCGTTCTGCCAATCCTTCACCTTAATGGATATAAGATCAGTAACCCTACAGTGCTCGCACGTATTGAACATGATGAGCTTGAGCAGCTGTTTCGTGGGTATGGGTGGAATCCCTATTTTGTTGAAGGTGACGACCCCGAGGTGATGCATGTACGCATGGCCGAAGTGCTCGATGACGTGTTTAATGACATTAAGCATATTCAGACCGAAGCACGTGAGCATGGCAATACAACGCGGCCTCGTTGGCCTATGATTGTGCTTCGCTCGCCAAAGGGCTGGACTGGACCAAAAGAGGTTGATGGTCTTCCGAGCGAGAACAACTTCCGCTCGCATCAGGTGCCATTTCCAGTTGATGCGAAGCACGAAGCGAATGTACAGAAGCTTGCCGAATGGCTCAAAAGCTACCGTCCAGAAGAGTTGTTTGATGAAAACGGAACTCTCTTGCCGCACCTTGCCAAGTTGACACCTCGTGGCGCACTGCGTATGAGCGCCAATGACAATGCAAATGGGGGTAAGTTACTGCGCGAACTCGAACTTCCTAATTTCCGTGAATATGCCGTAGATGTGCCGGTGAGGAGTGAATCTTCAACGGGTAATACAGAGGCACTCGGTCCCTGGCTACGTGATGTCATCGCACTCAACCTGCGCAAGCGAAACTTCAGGGTATTCTCGCCTGATGAAACGATCTCGAATAAGCTTGAGCCTGTGTTCGAAGCGACCGATAGGCAGTGGAACGGCCGTACGTATGACGGCGATCAGTATCTTGCACAGGAAGGTATGGTGATCGACTCGATGCTAAGTGAGCATATGGCCCAAGGCTGGCTTGAGGGCTATCTTTTAACGGGTCGTCATGGAATTTTGCATAGCTACGAGGCATTCATTCGAATTATCGACTCGATGGTGAGCCAACACGCAAAGTGGATGAAAATGAGCGACGAGCTTACCTGGCGCGAGCCGATTGCTTCGTTAAATTATCTGCTCACAAGTCACGTGTGGCGCCAAGACCACAACGGCTTCACGCATCAAGACCCCGGGTTCATTGACCATATTGTGAATAAAAAGCCAGACGTCGCGCGCGTCTATTTGCCTCCGGATGCAAACACCACACTAAGTGTGATGGGTCACGTACTTAAGACACGCGGCTATATTAACCTCGTGGTAACGGGCAAACACCCATCGCCGCAGTGGTTATCTATTGAGGAAGCAATCGAACACTGTACGAAGGGTGTCGATGTGTGGCGCTGGGCTTCAAATGATGAAAACAGCGAGCCTGATGTGGTGATGGCCGCAGCGGGTGACGTGCCAACGCTCGAGGTAATGGCGGCCGTTTCTATACTAAGGGCGCGCCTTCCTGAGTTAAAAATTCGCGTAGTGAACGTTGTAGACCTCATGAGGCTACAGCCAGATAGTGAACATCCTCATGGATTGAGTGACATTGATTACAATCAAATTTTTACTACCGATACGCCTATCATCTTTGCGTTTCACGGCTACCCGTGGCTTGTGCACAGGCTTGTGTATCGAAGAAAGAATCAACGCCTTCATGTGCGTGGATACAAAGAAGAGGGTACGATTACGACAGCTTTCGACATGACGGTGAAGAATGAACTCGACAGGTTCCACCTTGTGTTAGACGTCATTGAAAGGGCCGGGCTTACGAGCGAAAGCGCACAGCAGCTCCGTCAGGATATGCAGAAAAAGTTGATCGAGCATGCGCAGTATATCGTGGACAATGGAGAGGATATGCCAGAGGTTCGCGGGTGGCGTTGGCAGATATAGCCCTAGGTGTGACAACGCAAAAGAGAGAGCGGCGACTCTCTCTTTTGTGTTGAAGTGTATGTGATATTAGCGACGCAGGGCGTATCCCGCGCAGACAAGGAGGGCCGCTGCACCTAGTGCGGTAAATGCTGCGATGCCCGCGATGACTCCAATTGTTCCAAATCCGTAGCCGCTTGATTTTTTGGGCGTTCGAAGCAATTGAGATAAGCACCGCAATTACACCAAGTTGATACACCACAATCACAGGCCCCGCCATGATTGTCTGGTTGATAGGGTCTGGGGTAGGGGTAAGGATAGCCGCAACGATAAACGCACCAAGCACGACCCACTTTTCAGACTTCATAAGTCCACCCGGCTTCAGCGGCTTAATAGTGTGAAGGAGTAGTAGCAGTAGTGGTACCTGGAAGACGATACCAATACCAATCGTATAGGCAACGACAAAATTCGTGTACGAGTCAGCGGTAAGTGCTGAGGTGACGTATTGATCCGCAAACCCATACAAGAAGGTGAGCGCACTTGGTACGGCGACAAAGTAGCCAAATAAGATACCCGCAACAAGCAGGAAAAGTGAACTAATGAGGATGATGGCTGATTTCCTGCGGGCTTTCTCTGGTAGGGCGGGACTGAGGAATGAGTAGAGCTGCTGAAGCAGTATCGGAAAGGCCACTGCGAGCCCCGCGTATACAGAGATGAGGAGTGCAAAGGTAAATCCACCACCCGGGGTGAGGTAAATGAGCTTTTGGCCGTTTAAGGGCGCGGTGAAGATAGGAAGGATGATGTCGCGGTAGTTATATGCCAATACTGCACCGACAATGAAAAACAGAGCGATCAGCATAAACCGCCACTGCAACTCCTTTAAATGTCGCTTTGCGGACATTTTTGTCATAGAGAAATTATAGTCCTTTTAGGGGTGAAGCACAAGCGGAACCGACGGTTCGTGGTGCCTATTTCTTAGGGGTAAATTGAAGCGAGAGTGAGTTCACGCAGTAGCGAAGGCCAGTGGTCTCTTTTGGGCCATCATCAAACACGTGTCCAAGGTGTCCACCACACTGTGCGCACATGATTTCGGTACGCACCATGCCGTGGGTTGTATCTTTTTCGGTGATGATAGAACCCTCGACTGCTTGATCAAAACTTGGCCAGCCGCAGCCAGCGTCAAATTTAGTGTGAGATGTGAAAAGTTTGCTGCCGCAATTTGCGCATACGTAATCGCCAGTATCGAAAGTGTAAACGAGCGCACCACTAAATGGGGCTTCGGTTGCCTTGTCGAAAAGTACCGCCTTTTGTTCGTCGCTTAAATCTGGATTCTTCACATCTTTGGTCATACTCTCATTATACTCGCCCTGAAATGAGGCGTATACTAAGAGTATGAAAGAACTAGTATTTGCAGGCGGATGTTTCTGGGGCGTTGAGGAATTATTTCGAACGCAACCAGGCGTGGTGGATACCGAGGTAGGTTACACGGGCGGCGAAAACTCAAACCCAACTTATGAACATCACCCAGGTCACGCCGAGGCGATTAAAGTTACCTACGACCCTTCGCAGACGAGCGTCGCACGGCTTCTTGATTACTTGTTTCAGATCCATGACCCAACGACAATGAACCGCCAAGGGAATGACGTAGGCTCAAGCTATCGTTCGGCGATTTTCTACAAAAATGAAGAAGAAAAGACCGAGGCTGAGTCGGCAATTGTGCGCAATCAAGTGTATTGGGAGGCGCCTATCGTGACGCAACTCGAGCTGCTGACGACATTTTGGCCAGCCGAAGACTACCATCAGGATTACCTGCAAAAGAATATTGGTGGCTATACCTGCCACTTCGAGCGCGCTCGTTAGTAGAAAAGTGCCATCATCAAGTTGAAGATGACAATTGAACCACCTAGGATAATCGCACCCACGCCGACGATTAATCGGTAGTTTGTTTTATCAAGAAGTTCGCGAAGTTGCTGGGTCATCTTCGTAAGGCGTTGAGGGTTTTTGCGCATGAAGATAATGATGCCAAAGAACGGCACAACCGATGCGGCAAAGAACACCACTGTATAAATGAGCCGCTCGAGCAGCCCAATACTGACGTTCGCGATAATGTTACCTGCGATATACGCCGCAGTTACACCGCTTACGCTGACAAAAGTACGCGCAAACCCAAGTCCGAACATTGAAATGATGCCGCCAGTTTTACGTACTTTAGCGGGTTTGATGTCAGGGACGTGTTGGTGGTTAAGATACCAAATACCGCCCCATACGAAACCAGCTCCTACGAGCACGTTGAAGATAACGCTCACTGTGAGTGCTTTGACTGTGGTGTCGATAAAACTTAAGAGTTTATCAAGGTGGAGGGTCTGGAAAAGGACGATCAGTACGAGTACTGCAAGCAGGACGCCACTCATAATTGAAGCAGTGTAGGTGACAGGGTGCTTTGATTTGGCGGTCATGGCGATCTGCGCCACATAGAGCGTAGGGCTAAAACCTGCCGCCAGGCCAAGTATCGACATACTAATGAGTGTCGAGATAAATATAAAGAGGGCTGAGATAATATCTGTCGCCATGTACATATTGTAGTCGCATTGTAATTGTTTTGCACCTATCGGTGGTACACTAGGTGCATGGAAACACACCCGTTAACTGCGCGAAACTGGTTAATTGTTGCACTTATCTCCCTTGCTTTGGGCCTTTGGTTTGTCTCGCCGTATCTTGGCGTGATTGCACTCGCTGCACTAATGGCATTTTTGTTCTACGGAACTTACACGCGTCTTGAGCGACGTATGCGGGCGGGTGGTGCTGCAACACTGACGTTCCTATTTTCACTCGTTGTGGTACTCGTCCCGGTGATTTTGGTGGGTATTTTTACCGCATTTCAAGTAGGAAAGCTCGTGGTCGACATTACGAATACATTTGGCGATAACTTTACGTCACTACCAGCTGCAATGCAGGTGGCAATTCAAAATATTAATGATTTTGCTAACCAATGGGGAAGTGAAGCGCAGCTTATTTCTGCGCAGGGTGTGCTTGACTTCTTGAAGAACACTTTACCGGGTATTCTTAGCGCGATTACCGGATTTTTGACAGGATTCGTCGGCAGCATTCCATTCATGATCATTCTCGCTATTATGTATATCTTCCTGTTTTACGAATTCTTGGTGTACGGCAAAAAGATCACCAGCAGTATTGTGGCGCTGAGCCCATTCCAACCTGAAGTCACGCGTATGTACCTTGCGCGCGTCGGCCTTATGGCGAACGCAATGGCGAAGGGTCAACTGGTGATGTCGGTGATTATCGCACTCCTTGAAGCGGCGACGCTGGCGTTCTTCTTTGACTGGTGGGGTTACTACCTTCTTATGACGGTTATCTTTACGGTATTTAACCTTATTCCACTTGGTGCGGGAATCGTGGCGTACCCATTAATCTTTGCCTACATGCTCTTTGGTGATTTCTGGCCTGCAGTGGGCGCATTGATTGTAATTTCCGCAGTCAGCAACCTCGAGTCGTTCCTTCGTCCGAAGTTTATTCCAAAGTCGATTACGCTCACTAATGGCCTTACGATGTTGGCGGCCTTTGGGGGTATTGCCCTCTATGGACTGCTCGGTGTGGTATACGGTCCAATTATTATGATTATCATTGTTACCTCTATTCAAATGTATCTGGACTACTATCAAGAGTTGCCTCGTTGGAAGCAAAAGGCCAACAAATCTTCGACTTAAGCCCTCGTCATACTTGACATACTTTTCATACCGGCGCATAATTGGTGCGAAATGCATGATAAGAAACTCTATGGAACTGCAACCGTCGGCACAAAAGGGCAGGTAGTAATACCGGCTGATGCTCGTGAAGCGTTAAACATTCAAACCGGCGATCGTCTCTATGTGGTTGGCTCTACTAGTAAACACTGGGTAGGCTTTCTTAAAGAAGAACAGCTGCGCGAAATGGTAGCGCACCTTACTGATAACATCGAGCAATATAAAGATCTTCTTAACAACAAATAAACCGAAAGGACTCTATGCATCATCATTTAAGTTTGCGTAGTAAGTTGATTATTATGGTTTCGGTTATGGCCAGCCTCTTCTTGGTTGCGCTTGACCAGACCATTATCGCTACTGCGCTTGGAAAGATCGTTGAGGAATTCAACGCCTTCAGCTCACTTAGCTGGATTGTGACTGCGTACCTCATTACAACAACCATTACCGTACCGATTGCCGGTAAGCTATCCGACATCTTTGGGCGAAAGAAAATCCTGCTCATTGGTGTGGCTATCTTCGTGGGTGCATCACTTATGAGTGGTGTGAGCGGTAATATTAACGAGCTCATCCTCTGGCGCGCCGTACAGGGTATTGGTGGCGGTATCATTACCGCGAACGCCTTTACTATCGTAGGTGACCTTTTCGCTGCCCGCGAACGTGGTCGCTGGCAGGGGCTTATCGGTGCGGTCTTTGGACTCGCATCGGTCGTTGGTCCGCTGCTTGGCGGCTGGCTCACTGACGGACACGCCTTCTGGGGTGTGACAACTGACTGGCGCTGGACATTCTTTATTAATGTGCCAATTGGTATCCTCGCGTTCGTGCTTATTTCAATCTTCTCGCCAGCCTTGAAGCACGCGAAGAAGATTCGTATCGACTACGCGGGTGCAGCACTGCTTTCGGTAGCGCTTGCGGTATTGATTCTTGCCGTCGACAATACCGAATCTATCTTTGCTGATCTCATGAGTGCAACCGGCTTAACACTTGCAGGGCTTCGTATCATTATGTTTAGCATCGTCGCCCTTGCAACGGCTGGATTCATCTGGGTTGAGCACAAGGCGAAAGAACCGATCCTCCCGCTTAAGTTCTTTAAAAACCGCAACTACGTCACCGTGCTGATTATCGCCACATTGTTCGGTGCAGCTTTCATGGGTTCAATCCTTTACCTGACGCAGTTTAACCAACAAGTGTTTGGTGCATCACCAACCGACTCGGGCTTGATGCTCCTTCCGATGGTTGCCGGTATTATGACCTCAAGTATCCTGTCTGGTCAGATTATTGCGCGCACAGGTCGCTACAAGATTTTCATGCAGGTCGGCTTCCTGGCTGCAACTGCTGCGATGATTGCACTTACATTCTTAAGTCCGGAAATGTCATATGGCTACGAAGCCTTCGTAATGGTGATTCTTGGTCTTGGTATGGGTGTGGCGATGCCAGTCCTTAACCTTGCGATTCAAAACGAGGTCGAGCAAAAAGACCTTGGCGTTGCAACCAGTTCAAGCCAGCTATTCCGTAGCCTTGGGTCTGTGATTGGTACGGCCGTCTTTGGTGCGATGCTGACCGCAGGTATCCTTACGCAAGTTCCAGCGATGCAAGAAACGACGTATATCAAGACACTCTCGAATAGCGCAGTGGTAGAAAAGCTCGGTGCAATCGATGACCCAAATACTCTTCTTACTTTGAATATGCCTGACATCAAGAAGGAAATCACCGCGGGTGCAGAGAAGCAGTTTGCACAACTTCCACCTCCTGCAGACGAGAAGGCAAAAGCCGCATTTACTGAAAGCCAAGACGAGTTTGCGAGCGTCGTGACGCATGCATTCTCTGATAGCCTCCAGCGTATCTTTATCGTGGCGGCAAGCCTTATAGGTATGGCTGCGGTGCTGGTATTCACCTTAAAGGAGAAGAAACTTCACTCCGCAAAGCCGGAAGCCACTCCTGGCGAGATGTAGAGTAAATTACTACAATAATAGCGCTTGTACTTATTGCAAGCGCTATTATTTTTAAGGTACTATAAATACATAAGCGTCAAACGACGATTTCTTGACTTTTCCGACCCAGTTCGGTACTATAGATGATGTGTCCAACGCCAAAACTTATAATTAAAGGTCGGAGTGCGTAGGGCTGTACATAGTACAAGGAGTGTATAATCACATGCCAATAGCAATCGAATTTGTGCCTTCTAGGCGCAAGAAGATCGCGGTGGATGTGGTGCCCGCCGAATGGCGAATCTTTATCGCTCACTAATCCATCGGATTTAGTAAGCGACTTCACTAAGCAAAAAAATAAAACACCCCAAGGCACCGGGGTGTTTTTAGTTTTCCTAGAAAACCTTATTTCTTGATGAGCTCGTCGAGCTGTGCCTTAATCGCGGTTAAGTCACCTTGCACAATTGCACTAGAGGTTGCGTCGTCAAGCTTCTTGCCGTTTAGGAAGAAGGTAGGAGTCGCGGCGACATCAACGCTTTTTCCAAGGGCCATGTCGAAGTTAATCTTTTGACCAGCTTCTTTACCCGCTACGTCGGCGTTGAACTTATCCATGTCCAGGCCAAGGTCCTGTGCGTAGCTATTGAAGACGGTTGTGCGCTTTGACGCGTCGAGGCCGCTCCAGTCGTTTTGGCTCACATACAGCTTGTCATGCATTTCCCAGAACTTACCCTGAAGGCCGGCTGCCTCTGCAACTGCTGCTGCAGCACGGGCGTTCGGGTGAATTGCGGTAAGAGGGAAGTTGCGGAACACGAGTGTGACGTCATCGCCGTATTCTTCCATAAGAGTGTTTACATTAGGGTACGCACCACTACAGCTAGGACATTGGTAGTCACCGTATTCGATGAGCAGAATTTTGTTATTTTCGCTTCCTTTTGTATGGTCTGCAATGTTGCCGTTTTGATCTGATGCAGCAACGACGCTATTATTTTCAACACCAGTTAAGTCAATAGGTGGGTTTGCGATACGAGTCCACGCGACGAGTCCGCCGAGTACAAGTACAACCACCACACTAAAGATAATCCAGCCAATTTTGTTCATGATTCCTCCACAAATTTACTATATTAATTGTAGCAGACGTCGGCGGCTAGGTGGTATATAATACTGCTTACGATGGGTATATTTCTTGCAATCTTAGCTATTTTTATTTTTATATGTCTTGTGTTGGTGGCTTCAATGCACCCTGTGAGGCCGCAGTACAGTCTGGCGGAACTGAAGCGTCGCTCAAAGCGTTCCGATGCATATTTGTTGGAGCTCGACCGCTATGAGCTCCACGCAGCACTTGTGACGCTCCTTCGAAGCATTCGAGCGCTATTATTGGTGCTTTTGGTGGTATTTCTTATTGGTGCGTTCGGATGGTTTCTAGGAATTGTACTGGCATTGATTCTTGCGGTTGTATATCCGGCGATTGCACGATTTAAAAGCGTCGCGAAGGGCGGCCAGACGCTTTATGCAAAAGTTGAGCCGACCTTGCTTGACCTGGCGGCAAAGTTTGAGCGAATCTTCCAAAGCCTACGCGAACCGGGAGTATCGATTTATGAAGCACCTACGAGGTTGCATTCTCGTGAAGACCTCGCTGAACTTATCGAACGTTCAAAAGAGGTCGTGGGCGACAACGAACGCGCCCTACTTGTCGCTGCATTAGCATTTCCGGAAAAGACCGTTAATTCTGTCATGACCCCAAGGACGGTTATCGATTTTATTAAAAAAGGCGAGTTCCTCGGTCCGCTTGTCCTCGACGAGCTACATGCACTTGGCCATAGCCGGCTTCCTGTCATTGCTGAAGATATCGACCATGTAGTGGGCATCTTACACCTACGGGATTTGCTCTCGCTCGACGAACGGCATTCTTCGACAGCTGAAAAGGCGATGGAGAAGAAGGTCTATTATATTCGTGAAGATGACACACTTGAGCACGCACTTTCTGCTTTTATCCGCACCCGTCACCACCTATTTATTGTGATTAACAAGAATCGTGAAACGGTGGGTCTTTTGACCTTGGAAGACGTCATGGAGTCGCTGATTGGGCGCAAGATTGTCGATGAAGATGATATTCACGCCGATCTTCGAGCGGTTGCCGAGCGAGAAGGCAAGACTAACAATGCTGCCGAGGGCCGCGTCGACCTCTAGTGCATATCTGTTGCATCTGTTACAATATAGGCAATATGATGCGACGAACGAATAACGACAGTAATATCCGGGTCAGCGGCGAGTAGGACGAACTCGTTCGCAGACGACCCACGCGAAGTCCGCATCTATCTACATACCCTAAACAAGGACTCCATTGATGAGTACAACTCGAACTCTGACTAACGAATTAAGCGCCCACATCGGCGAAACAATCACTATTGAAGGCTGGCTTCACAAGAAGCGCCTACTTGGTGGCCTCAACTTTATTACGCTTCGCGACCGCCGCGGCATTGCGCAGACAAAAATTGACAACAAAGACGAGCTCGAAAAGCTTCGTGGGCTTCAAATTGGCACCATTCTTTCACTTACGGGTACCGTTGCAGCGGATGAGCGCGCGCCAGGTGGTACTGAGTTGCACGACGTGACAGTTGAGGTGCTTGTACCAGTTACCGACGAGCCGCCAATTGAAATTGATAAGCCAATTTCACACAAATCTGAAAACCTCGATACGCTGTTTGACTACCGTGTATTGAACATTCGTAACCTTCAAGAACAGAAAATCTTCAAGATCCGCGCGAGCCTCACTCGCTACCTTCGTGAGTACCTCACGGACCAAGAATTTGTTGAAATTGATACTCCAAAGCTTCTCGCTGAGGCAACTGAAGGTGGCGCAGAAGTGTTCAAGCTCGATTATTTTGGCAAGACCGCAACGCTTGCTCAGAGCCCACAATTCTATAAGCAAATTATGGTGGGTGCATTTGAGCGCGTCTACGAAATTAACCATAGCTACCGCGCAGAGCCGAGTGCAACGACTCGCCACTTGACCGAGCTCACGATGCTCGACATTGAAATGGGCTTCGTGAAAGATCACGACGAAGTCCTCGATCTAGTAGGTGATATGACACAAACCGTGCTTCGCCGCGTGTATGACGAGCATGCTGATGACATCAAGACGCTCAACGCACCGACACTCGCACTTCCAGAAGACGGCAAGGTGCCTCGCTTCACGATCGCTGAAATTCACGAAATGTACACCAAGGCGACAAAGACCGACACTACTGCCGAGAAGGATCTTATTCCCGACGAAGAGCGCTGGATTGCTGACTATGCGCGCAAGAACCTGAACAGTGACCTCGTGTATGCGGTTGATTTCCCAGCTGAAGCGGGTAAGTTCTACCACAAGTTTAAAGACGACGGTACTGTTGCGTGGGGTGACCTCCTTTTCCGCGGTCTCGAAATTGCGACCGTACCACTTCGTGAAAACAACTATGAAAAGATGATCGAGCAAATGACCGCGAAGGGTCTCGATGTATCACACGAAGGCTTTAAGTATTACCTCCAAGCCTTTAAGTATGGGCTTCCACAGCATGGTGGATGCGGGTTTGGTGTTGATCGCCTTGTGCAAAAAACTTTGGGTCTTGGTAACGTCAAGGAAGCAACCCTCTTCCCACGCGACATTAACCGACTCGCACCGTAATGTTTCACGACAAGCACTACATCTCTGTGAAGGTCGCACTTTTTAGTGCGGACCTGCAGAGAGTGCTTGTAATGTATTATCCGAAACGCGATATTTATGGCCTTCCAGGTGGTCATATTGATAAAAACGAATTGCCCGACGAAGCACTTGCGCGTGAGCTCAAAGAAGAGCTTGGCGTGAGTGTCGAGGGTGCGCAGCTAAAAGACTCGTACCGCAGCGGTCGCATTATTTTGGCATATACTGCTATTGTTCCTAATGACTTTGAAACATTCCCGCCAGACCCAAAGTTTGAATACGCCGTATGGCGCACAAAAGCCGAGGTTGAGGAGATGGGGACACTTTCTGACCACTACCGCCAGTTTATTCTTGAATATTGGCCTCGCCCATAAACCATAAGCGTATAATGGGTGGTATGCAAGGCGCAAAAACAAAAAAGTTTCCAAAGCAGCGACACTTTTTAGCGGTATTCTTCATTAGTTTTATGTGGGGCACTTTTGGTGTTGATCGCATGTATCTTGGGAAATGGGGAACGGGCATTCTTAAGCTTGTGACTTTTGGTGGCTTCGGTATGTGGGTGCTTGTTGACCTCGTGCTTATTATGGCCGGTACGATGCGCGACAAACAGGGGCGTGAAATGCTTCAATACCGCGAATATAAGGCCTTCGCGTTTCAACTTGTGCTGATATTTGCAATTACACTCGGGGTGGTCGTACTTATTAATGGGCTTTTCTTGATTGCCGCGGTGACGCAGTTTATTACCGATATGCAAAACGGTAACACGCCGGACTTCTTAAACGGCCTTACCGGTACTGGAATTAGCCCCGAGCAAATGCAAGAACTTGGCTTATAGTACTGGCTTATTGTCGAGCGAGTGCCATATGTACCAACTGGCAATCGTTTCGTATGGATGCCAGTTATTTTCTTGTGCGATGTGAGTAATCTCGGTATCGCCTGGTCGCTCGGGCAGAGCGTAGAGTTTTTGAATCCCATTACGGATTCCAAGGTCGCCTGTCGGAAGCACGTCGAGCCGTCCCATGCAGAACATGAGGAACATATGAATAGTCCATACGCCCACGCCTTTAATTTGCACAAGTTCGTCAATGACCTCTTGGTTTGAGAGGGTATCGAGGTGGTCAAACTTCACCGTACCATCAAGCACCTTTTCGGCAAGGTCGCGAATGTAACTGGCTTTTTGTCGAGATAACCCTGCGCTACGGTATACTTCAATATCTTGCGCGAGGATGTCCTCGGGTAAAGGAAAGTCAGCGCTAAATAGTTCACGGAAACGTTTCAAGATTGTCGCCGCCGCTTTGACACTGAGTTGCTGAGAGATGATACTTTCGACTAATTCTTGATAATAGTTTTTGTGGGGCGAAAAGCTTGGGAGTGGCGCACGTTGAATAACCTCTCCTAAAATAGGATCGGCATCCGCAAGATACGCTGCGCCCTCGGCGAGCTGTTCACTCCATGTGGTCATGAAAGTTCAATCACTTGGCCGTCGAGGCGTTTGTAAGTAGTATTTTGACCACTCGCGACCATGCCAAGAAGTCGATCGGCCAGCTGTTTACCATCTTCGGAGAGGATTCCATCGTGGGTAGGAAACGCAAACTCAGGTTTTATGCGTGCCAAGAAGTCCATGGCCTCACTCATTTTCATCCATGGGGCACTGGCTGGAAGGGCGAGTGTTTTAATAGGCACGTTTTCAGGTACGAAGAATGAGTCACCAGGGTAGTAGAGACTATCTTCAATAAGTACCCCAAGATTTGGCGGAACGGGGATAGTCGCGGCGATCGATGCATGACTACCGCCGAAGAACCGTAGTGTAAACGAGCCAATTGTGTAGGGTTCACCAAGCTTCGCGCCGATTGAGGTGTAGTTGGTGTAGCGCCCGGCGATACTTTCGTGTGCGATGATGGTTGCTTTTGGATTTGTCTGCAAGATAGATTGAATGCGAGATTCGTCGAGGTGGTCCGGGTGTTCATGGGTGATGACAATCGCATCGACGTGCGAAGGGATAATAAAATCGTGTGAGAAATTGCCCGGGTCAACCACAAGGGTGTGGCCGTTTTTTTCAACGACGAAACAGGCGTGTTGGTATTTGGTAAGCTTCATATATCTAGTATACTCCGCTACACTTGAGAGAGTGAATACGACTGAATTTCAGGAACTGGTGTGGGAAAAAGCGCGTGAACTGTACCGTGATATGCCATGGCGTGGTGACACGCGCCCCTATTACGTACTCGTCAGTGAAATTATGTTGCAGCAAACGCAGGTTGATAGGGTGATTCCTAAGTTTGAGGCCTTTATTGCTGCATTTCCCGATACTGCGTCGCTTGCGAGTGCGCCGCTTTCTGAAGTGCTGCAGCTTTGGAGCGGGCTCGGATACAACCGACGCGCAAAGTTCTTGCATGAAGCGGCGAAAAAGATTGAGAGTGATTTTGATGGCGTCTTTCCCGAAACACTCAAAGAACTTGTGTCGCTGCCAGGTGTAGGGGTAAATACGGCGGGCGCACTTCAGGCGTATAGCTTTAACCAGCCGGTGGTATTTATTGAAACGAATGTGCGCACGGTATATTTTCATCACTATTTCCACGATGATACGTCAGTGACCGATGCACAGCTTCGTGAAATTGTGGAAGAGACGGTCGACAAAGAGCACCCCCGCGAATGGTATTGGGGAATTATGGATTATGGGTCGTATTTAAAGCGACAGGGTGTGGGGCGTAATGATAAAAGCCATCACTATCGTAAGCAGGCCGCGTTAAAGGGGAGTGTGCGCGAAGTGAGGGGCGCGATTCTTAAAGTGCTCGCGAAGAGTCCACTTTCCCAAGATGCGTTGCGTGTTGAAACATTCGATGACGAACGCTTCGAGCTCGCTATTTCAGGCCTTCTTCGTGATGGATTGGTGGTTGAAAAAGACCAAGCGATTCACCTCGCTGACTAAGCTCGTTACCCGCGCTTAATGATACAATAGTAAGGATATGCGTCGTATTTTTTTCGTTGCACTTGCGAGCCTTCTGACTGCAGGGCTACTGCTTCCTTTGACGGGTAGTTCCGTAAATGCTGAAGACCTTACACCCGACCAAGCTGCGCGTGTCAAAGCGAACTGTGTATCTATTAAGAATAGTCTGAGCCAGCTCCACGCCAGCGATGCACTACTTCGGGTGAACCGCGGTCAGGTGTACGAATCAATGGCAACAAAACTCATGGACACGTTTAACGATCGCCTTGCGGGTAATCGCCTCGATAACAAAGCGATGACCACGGTAACCAGTAACTATCGCTCAGCGCTGACGACATTCCGAGCTGACTATATTGCCTATGAACAGAAACTTTCCGAAGCGATTAAGATTGATTGCACGACGCAGCCAAATACATTCCATGCCGCACTTGAAGACGCAAGGACGCTGCGCACAAAAGTCCACGATGACGTCGTACGACTCCACCGAATTATTGATGACTACCGCTCTTCGGTAAGTGACTTCCTGCTTAACTATGAAAGGGTGTCGACCTAGTGGAAGAAAAACCGTCACTATTGCCGACAAAAGCTGCCCTGGCGGAGCTTTCTTTTTGGGATCGCCACCGTTTGTCACTCCTTTTGATTATTACGGTTGTTATTGCGCTTGTGATGACAGTCATTAGCGTCGTGATCTATAACAGTACCGGTGCGGCACAGCTCGACCTGAGCCGCCCAGGCTATCGCTCGGTGAGTGATAAGGTCGAGAAAACTGATGAAATCGATACCTACAGTGCATCCGGTGCGGTGAATAAAGACACAATTCAAGAATTTATGAAGCTTTACGACGCGCAGGCTACTAAGGCAAAGGCGGTCGACGCATTTAACGGCGACCCCCTTAATCCCGAGGTGCTTGAGTTTAGCGCACCCTCTGGCGAATAGATTACTGTTCGCTTAGCAGCGCAAGCATGTAGGCACGCTCTCCCATTGGCCTGACGCTCGCGCTGAAGCCACGGCGCTCTGGTTTTTGTTGTTCTAGGTAGGTTGGCAGCGCGACTTCGATTTGGTGACGAAGACGGCTTTGAGGGGTAGGGAAGGTGCGGTTAGCGCGGCCATCGATGACGAGCCTACGTACGTCACGCCCCACACTTGTAGCTATGCCAGTTGGAAGCTCAAAATGAATGTCGCGAACTTCCTTTAAGTCTTTGCTACCTGCGTAGAGTCCTTCGATGAGTACGAACGGCGATGGTGCAAACGCTTCCTCCTCAAACTCGGGTTCTTCAGTCTGAAAGCTGAAATGGCGCTTCACAAGCGGCAGCCCTTCGGCGAGGCGCTCGAGGTCAAACGCGAGCTCGGCGGTGTTGTAGGTCTCGGGTGCGTCCCATGCGGTGTAGGGTGCGCCGTACACCTCTTCGAGTTTCTTTTTCCCGAAGTGGTAGTCGTCGGTTGAAATAACGATAGGTCGCATCGCTTCTCCGTATAGTTCAACGATGCGCTCTTGCACCGCTTTAGTAACGGTTGTCTTTCCAGAACCCGACATACCAGTCAGCCCTACAACGACCTGCTGTTTGCCGGTGACGTAGTGGGCAACCATTTCGGCAAGCACGCGTTCGCTAAATACATCAAGTGATTCTGGTGCATTCTTGCGCTCATAGTGTTTGAAGGCTATTGCTTCATTAGTGAGTGCCGGATCGTCGGAGCGGTCAATTAGGCTACCGCCCACCATATCCTGCATCACCTTTAAAAGATACGCACGGATTTCCGGGTCTTTGTGTTCTACTTCTACGATAACCGGCTCATCTTCGTCTTCATAGAAATCAACGTGGACACCTTCCATGACTTCGGCACGTAGTTTGCGCACGCTCGGAAGGTTGCGCCCCTTGTAGTAATCGAATGCTTCTTTAGAAATCTCGGTTTCAACTTCACCACGCTGCAAGGCGTCGCCAACTATTTCTCCGCGAGTTTTCTGTGTGCTCGTGTAGATAATTCCTTCGGGTGTCTGCTGGGCTCGAACGCGTAGGCTAAATTCATCATCTGGAGTGGAGAGGTAGAGTTGCTCAATCGCCTGGGCGTCAGCTTTAAAGAGTGAGGCGAGAAGGTCGGGGTTGGATGGTGTGAGCTTATGCTCGGTTTCGTTGAGCTTTTCAAGCTCGGGGTTATTGCGAGCTCGCTCAACATTTTCTGCAGTAAGTTTACTTTCGACTAATGACATGGCGGCGGTTCCTTGTTTAGTAACTGATGACAAGGCTAGTATATGGTGGTATCATGCAGACATCTAGAAAGTTTAATTTGAGTCAAATATGATTGAGTCCGTATCTGTAAATCACCACATCCAGAAATTCATTATTGACGTACTTATGTATCAAAAGGCCGCTCGCTTTCGCGATCTTCGCCCACCGAAAACCGATACTAACTTATTTACGTATCACTTAAATAGCCTGGTAAAGCAGGGGATGGTTGAAAAGGTTGAGGGCGGTTATGCACTCAGTACACTCGGACTCTCGTATGTTGATAGGGTGAGTGTTGAAAAGAAAGTAATTCGGACGCAGCCCAAAATTATTACGATGCTTGTCGTACAAAACGGAGACGGCGATATTTTACTGCAGCGTCGAACCAAGCAGCCCTATATTGATACCTGGACGCTTCCCTACGGAAAACTCCACGTCGAGGACGCGTCGGTGCTTGAAGCGGCACAGCGTGAAGCATTTGAGAAACTTGGCCTTCAGGGTCAAGCATTAGAGCACGCTGGCGATTGCTATATTCGCGTCAGTTCTCATGGAAATCTTGTGTCGACAACGCTGGCGCACGTCTTTCGTTTTTATAAAGACGATATCGAGACAAGTGATGATCTTGTGTGGGCTCGCCCACACAAACTTCACCAGTTTGCGTTAGCGCCTGCTGTTGAAGAGGTGATGACGCGCACTTTCTTTAAGGACGCGTTCTACTTTGAAGAATTTTCTGTCGACTGGTCGTAGTAGGCAAGAAACTCGGCGACTTCTTCGTCGGGCATTGCATCTTCGCTATAGGTGACGATGATATTTGTTGGGTTGCCGCGTACCATTGCGGATAGTTTTGCGCCCGAGTCGCCGTCGAAAAGGCACATGATTGGTTTGCCGATATTTTCCGCATATCCAAGCTCGTAGCCGACGCCAAGCGAAGGGTTCGTTACCTCTGCAATCACAACATCAGCTTCTTGAATCATGAGTATGTCGCGCTCGTAAATCTCGGGTTCGGGTAGGGGGCTGCCACCGAGTTGAATCGCGTCGTTTACGAATATCTCGCTCAGGATTTCGCCGCCCGCGTTTTTGATGGTTTCAAGCAGCGCAAGATAATTAGACGTGTCGCCACCGCCGCGCACCGAACAGGCAAAATATACTTTCGTCATGATTGAAGCCTTTCGCGCACCCAGCCATCGATTGTACCTGCGCCCATGCACAGTACAAGGTAGCCGTTGTCGCGTGCAACCTGAATTTCGCTCCATAGGTCATCATTAAGTTCGCCGTACCGAACGGCTTCTTTGTTGGTAAGGTTTGCGGTAAGTTCTTGAGGGGTGAGTACGGGTTGGTCTTTATTTTCACGGGTTAAGTACGTCGGAAGCCAAATGACTGCCTCTGCGGCTTCAAACTGGTTCAAGTATTGATTATGAATGAAGTGTTGACGCCAGTTTTGGTGCGGCTGGTAGACAAGGACGATATGGTCAGAAAGTTCGCGTGCGAGTTGTAGCGTTGCTTCGATTTCTTCTGGGTGATGCCCGTAGTCACTGTAAAGGTTGCTTGCAAGTTGCTCGAAGCGACGGTCCGTTCCCGGGAAGGTTCCGAGTACTTGTGCGTTTCGCACTGCGTCGTTATAGCCAAGGTATTCGAGCGCTTTTAGTACAAGCGTGCCATTGCGCCGGTTGTGTTCGCCGGTCAGCGGAAGTGCGGCGGTTTCATCGGTACTGAGCGACCAGATACTATCGGTGGCTGGTTGTTCGATATAGTCGAGGTCGCGTTTCCAGGCAATCGTGTGGGTTGACTGTGAGACGTACTGACGGAAGGTTGCCTTGTAGTCAGCCTCGCTCGGGTATGAGTCGGGGTGGTCGTAATCGATAGAGGTGAGCAGCGAAAGAAAAGGCGAGAAATGAAGAAGGTTTTTGTCGTACTCGTCGCATTCGTAAACAAAATACTCACTTTTTGGGTCAAACGCACCGCTTGGCCCAAACGAAAGAGTTGTTCCAACCGAGTAGCTTACCGGAATGCCGAGCTGCTTGAATGTCCACACCGCCATGCCGGTGGTTGTGGTTTTTCCGTGAGTACCCGAAATGGCGAGGAGTTTGAGGTTGTGTTCTTTTAAAAATTCAGCCAAAAATTCATCTCGCTTGCCAGTACGAATGCCGAGTTCTTTGGCGGCAAGAAGTTCGGGGTGGTCGGCAGGAAGCGCTGCAGTATAGACGAACCAATCAAGAGGGGTTTTTGCATGAGTTTCGCGAAGATACGACCCATCCTGGCCGATCACAAGTTTTACGCCACGAGCGCGAAGCTGTTCGGTGACAAGCCCTTCTTGAAGGTCGGATCCGGTCACGTGGTGGCCTGCGTCGAGCGCAATTTCGCTCAGTGGCCCGATGCCGACGCCACCAAGGCCTGAAAAGTAGATGTTCATAGGTCTAGTATAGGCGTCATATCACTTGTGGTAAAGGGTAGGGTGTGATGTAATAAAGGGGAACAAATAAGTGGGCAACTAAAACAGACATGGTACGAAAATTTTTCCACACTCTTATAGCGCGTCGTCATTTTTGGCGATATGCGACTTTTAGTGAGGTCGCAGAATTGTATGTATCGCGTATGCTTCGCATGGCTGCACTGTATATGGCCGCTTCATTTATGTCCATTTACCTCTATCAAAATGGCTACATAATCGCTCAAATTGGTTTTTTTTGGGCCGCATTCTTCCTTTTCAAATCTTTTATAGCGCTTCCGACAGCACGTTTCGTTGCATGGATCGGCCCGAAGCATGCAATTCTAGTTTCAAATATTTTGTATATCCCTGCGATGATTCTATTTGCGCTGCTCCCTCAGTACGGTCCGTGGCTTTTGGTCGGTACGGCGGTTCTCCAGGGGTTGTCGGCGGCTATGTATTCAATCGCATATCTTATCGATTTTTCGAAAGTGAAGAGTACTGAACACGCTGGCAAAGAAATCGCCTACATGAATATTTTCGAAAAGATTACGACTGGACTTAGTCCCTTGGTGGGTGGATTCATTGCATTTCTTTTTGGTCCGCAGGTGGTCATTATTATTGCGGCGATTTTATTCGCACTTGCCGCGGCTCCATTATTCAAGACGGGTGAGCAGGTGAAGGTCGGGCAGAAGCTGCAGTTTAAGGGTTTCCCGTGGCGGCTTTTACTGAGACACTCAGCCGGTCAGTTCTCGGTTGGATTCGATTCGGTAACATCGGGTACGGTTTGGACACTATATGTCGCAGTGGTCATTTTTGGCATAACGGCCTCTAGTAACGACGTGTACGCTTCTATGGGGGTGCTTCTTTCGGTTGTCTTTATTGCGGCAATCGTTGCCTCGTATACATATGGAAAAATTATCGATAAGAGCAAGGGCGGCGAACTTATGAAGGCTGGTGCCGTCGCGAATGCACTCACGCATTTTGTGAGGCCGTTTGTTGTATCGCCAGTTACTGTTGCTGGATTGAACGCTGCCAATGAGCTTGCAACAACGGCGTACAATCTCCCTTATACAAGGGGGGTGTTTGATAACGCCGATCTTTCGGGTGTGCGCATTACATATCTCGGGGTCAATGAAGTTATTTCAAACTTTGGTGCGGCAGCGGCAGCTTTTTTGCTTGCGTGCGCAACTTTCATCATGAGTGGTGAAGATGCCCTGAGGAATTTCTTCTTCATTGGCGGCGTTGTTGCGCTATTGATGCTTACTGCGCGTTTCCCTCTCTATAAAAAATAGCGCTCATGCTATACAATGGGGAGCAGTTATATAGGTGGGAATCACGAGACGCGCGTGGCTGATAAGGGACGAATTCAAAAGGGTATCAAAGACCTGCAACGAGTAAAGACGTGGCAGCTTATTGTGCTGCTTATTATTGTTGGCTTTGTGGCGGCAACTTTCCTGCGCTTAAATAGCATTGGAATGGTGCAGCGCCGCGATGCGGTGATTACCGCCGACCAAAAGGGTGACGAGGAAGTTTTAATCGACAGGTTGTATGACTTACAACGATTCGTAGCCGCGCACATGAATACGGATTTAGGCCGCGGCGTCTATCTTGAGCAAAGCTATAACCGTGACCTTCAGACGTGGCAAGAGACGCAGTACGGGGACGCAAATCCGAATGGAAATATTTATCAAAAAGCCCAAGAGGTCTGTGCGCCAAAGTTCAGTCGATATTCCTACGCGTATTTGCAATGTACCACTAGTGAACTCGAGAAGTATCCGGCCGCAAGGGATCCTGCTACCGATACGAGTAAGCCTCGCCAAGAGGCGTATATTCACTCGTTCTCGTCACCTGTATGGAGTCCTGATTTTGCTGGTTGGGCAACGCTCGCATTTGCGGTGATTTTGCTGCTTATCATCATCCGCCTCGTGAGCATTGGCATCCTTCAGCTTATGCTTCGCCGACACTATAAACGAATTTAATGTTGACACCACCCCTAGTGAGGTTGTACGCTTACACCTGTATAGCACTAATAGGAGGTATATACTCAACCATGGCTTACAGTCACACAAATTCAAAGGGCGTTACTTACTACTTGCACAGCACCGAAGTTACACTTCGTGGTGGCAAGCCACAAACCATTTTCTTCTTCGCAAAGGTTGCAAAGAACGACAAGGGTACTCCAGTAGAACTCCCTGCGGACCGTGTAGTTAAGGAAAACCCACGTAACGGTTTCCTTACTGTTTCTAAGAAGAAGTAGTTTCTACTACAAAAACGCTATTGCACCATAAGCGGTTTGACTCTATACTTAGGTCAAACAAACAGGTGCCAGAACACCCCCCTTCCCCGGGGGTGTTTCTTGTTTATGGGGATATTCATTTCAAGACAAAAGCAGAGCGACTCCGGCGGACGAATCCGACGGAGTCTTGTGCTCTTGGGTTGAGGTGGACATGAGGGTGAGCGAGTGCTCAGGCGACGGCTTCGACGAGTGCGGGCTCGTTCTTCGAGTCGAGCCCGAGGCGCTTTGCGAGTTCGTCGATCTTGTCCGGGCGGAAACCCGACCAGTGGTCCTCGTCGGTGACGACGACCGGCGCCTGCAGGTAGCCGAGCGCCTTGACGGCCTCGAGCGCTGCAGGGTCCTTGGAGAGGTCCCGAATCTCGTAATCGATGCCTTTGGCGTCCAGCGCGCGATACGTCGCATTGCACTGCACGCAGCTGGGCTTGGTGTAAACCGTGATTGTCATGTGTCTTTCCTTTGTTCAGTCTAACCTCGCGGCTAGAGATAACCGGTGAGGTTGGGATTGCAAAGGGGTACCTTGTCCAAGAGCGATTACGCGCGCCAACGGACAAGGAATACTACCCCCTACGAGTGTACTCAACCCTCCAGTGAGGGCGCGAATCTGTGCTTCATTTTAGACTCTTTGACACGCTAATGCTAGTGGTTTTTGGTGTAAAAAATACGCTACATGTAGTGATGGGCAAATGTATTGCCCTTGGGGTAAAACAGGGGTAGAATAGACGTATGACTCACATGGTAGAAGTGAAAGATCTTAAGAAGCGCTACGGTGACAAACAGGCTGTAGATGGTATCAGCTTTACTGTTAAGAAGGGTGAAATTTTCGGTATTCTTGGTCCAAACGGGGCGGGAAAGACTACGACACTCGAAATGATGGAGACACTACGTCCGATCGATAGCGGTGTCGTAAAAATCGATGGTATCGACGTCAAAAAAGACCCTCAGGCTATTAAATATCTCATTGGCGTGCAGCCGCAAACCCCAGCCTTCCAAGACAAAACCCGTTTAACGGAAGTGATTGAAATGTTTGCCGCAGCATATGGCGAGCCTGTTGACGCGATGAAGTTCCTTCGCGATGTCGACCTTGAAGAAAAAGCCAAAAGCTACGTTGAAGATTTGTCGGGTGGTCAAAAGCAGCGCCTTAGCATTACTACCGCACTCGTGCACGGTCCGAAAGTATTCTTCCTCGACGAACCAACAACTGGGCTCGACCCACAAGCTCGTCGCCATCTATGGGACCTTATCGAGCAAGTGCGCGACAGGGGAATTAGTGTCATCATGACTACCCACTATATGGACGAAGCTGAAATTTTGTGTGATCGCATTGCTATTATGGACAACGGTAAAATCGTCGCGATTGATACGCCAAAGAACCTGATTAAGCAGCTTTTGGCGCGTGGCTTCAAAAAGAAGCAAGAAGTGCAGCAGGCGAGTCTTGAAGACGTCTTCATCGACCTTACTGGTAAAGCAATAAGGGATGGTGCGTAATGAAAAACTTTAAGCGCAGTTGGTTTACAGTCTTTACGTTTGTTCGCATTAACACGAAGCGGTTCTTTCGCGACCGCACGGCTATTTTCTTCACCATTGGATTCCCACTTATCTTCCTATTCGTATTCGGAAGTTTGAACGGCAGCAACTCGAGCGTGTCATTCAATGTAGCGCTGGTGAACCAATCAAGCACCGCATTCGCCAAAGACTTCGAGAAAAACCTCGATGAGAGCGATACTATCAAGGTGAATCAAGAAGTCACCTCGCTCGATGAAGCCAAAGAAAAAATGAGTCGATCCGAGCTTGATGCGACGATTATTCTACCTGATGATTTTGGTGCAATTCAAGAGGGAACGACCTATCCAAGCGGTGAAGTAAAGGTGCTATACACGCAAAACAATACGCAGTCAGGTGTTGCACTGACCTCAATCCTGCAGAGCCAGTTCCAGGTTATTAATAATAAGCTTGTGCCAACAGTGACGCCGTTTACGGTGGCGGGTGAAGAGCTGAACGAAAATAGCCTTTCGGCCTTCGACTACACCTTCGCGGGGCTTCTCGGTTTTGCCATTATTGGTATGGGTATCTTCGGACCTATTAACGTGTTCCCGGAACTTAAGAAAATGGGCATCTTACGTCGCCTTAGTACCACACCGCTCCGCGTGTGGCAGTACTTTGTATCAACCATGATTGGCCAGGCGATTATCGGCCTAGTGGCAATTGCGGTCATGTTTGCAGTTGCGATTGCAGTGTTCCATTTGCAGGTAGTGGGTAATTGGTTAGAGCTCGCGATATTTATCATATTTAGTATCGCGATGATTCTTGGTATCGGTCTTGCACTTGGTGGTTGGGCAAAGAACGAGCGTCAGGTCGCACCACTGGCAAATATTGTCGTGTTCCCAATGATGTTCCTATCGGGTACATTCTTTCCTCGATTCCTCATGCCGGAATGGCTGCAAAATATTACGACATTCTTGCCACTTACCCCCGTGATTGACGGTATCCGACTTATTACTACTGAAGGTGCACATTTTATTAACATCTTGCCGCAAATTGGTCTGATTGGCGCATGGATGGTCGTAATTTACCTTATTGCCTTTAAGGTGTTCCGCTGGGAATAATATGACAGAACGATACGACCCATCGATAGCGTTAGAGAACGAAGACGGGGACGTGATTTCGGGTGCTGATTTTGACAGTCTTGAGCACATCGTAACCGACGAGCAAGCGGTTGACGCTGTCGCCGAATACGCAGCCGAGGCGGCCGCGTCACTTGTGGAGCTGCCTGTTGAAGTTGCGCCGCCCGTCACTGTTTCAGAAGCCGAGCGCCGTTATGATGAAGCGAGTGATAAAGTCGAAAGGCGTCGTGACCAAGGTGTCGACGATACAATTGCCTGGAATGAAGTTGACCCAAGCGGAGCGATCCGTAGGGCATATAATGACGAAGCCGAACAGAAGCAGGCGGCTCTAAACCACGCGCGTGTTGCCGAGATTAAAGAAGCGAATCGTGCGGCGAAGATTGCCGCAATTGAAGCGATCGCAAATCCTCATGCCCGCCAGATTGCGATGAATGAATTCTTGGCACACGAACGAGCCGCCGAAGAGATAAAAAACCGAGGATACTAAAAAGGCCGCACTGAGCGGCCCTTTTTAGTGAAGCGCGATTACTTCTGCGCTGGAGTTGTCTTGGTAGTAAGTTCAACACCACCGCTCACTCCAGCAACTACGTTGAAGATGAATGCTGCAAGCACGCCGTAAAGCCAGCCGAATGCAAACATCACGAGTGGGTAGAGGAGAAGCGCGGCAAGTGAGATGCCGATTGCGCCAAGAAGACCCTCGAAGAATCCGTAGTCGCCAGCAGTGAAGTAAGCCACAAGTCCTGCGACTGTTGCGATAATACCTACCGCAAGTGCAATAATCAGGTTAACGGTGCCAAAAAGCTTTCCGATTGATAATACGGCCACCTTTGTTACGGTAATGCTCGCCATAACATAACTTATCTAAGGTTATCCTAAGACATATAATAAATTCAATTTGCGCAAACTTCAATAATTGGCTATTTTGTTGCTAAATGAGCTCGAGGGATTTCAGAAGATTTTTTACAGAAGGCGAGTACGAGAGCTCTGAGAGCTTTTCAATCGCGACCCATTCGGCGTGACCGAAGTCATCCTCAAGAATAATTGGAATCTCTTGTGCTGGCTTATCGAACTTTACTGTAAAGTTGTAGAACGTCATTGCAACAAGTACGCGCTCGCCAGTATCGCGGAGTGTTTTTTCTGCAGTTC
Organism: Candidatus Saccharibacteria bacterium 49-20; assembly: GCA_001897295.1. GTDB lineage: Bacteria > Patescibacteriota > Saccharimonadia > Saccharimonadales > Saccharimonadaceae > Microsaccharimonas. Next base: position 897,311 of record MKSN01000001.1, read on the forward strand.
CTGTTTGCGGAAGGTCCACCGGCTCAATAACGGCGTCGCTAATATCAATACCTACTTCTTCAAGGATTTCACGCTTGACGGCATCTTCTTTGGTTTCGCCCTCATCAATGCCGCCGCCAGGGACAACCCAGAGGTCTTCATAGACGCCACCTTTGACATTTTTGCCAATTAATACACGTCCGTCGTTTGAAAATAAAAGTGCACCTGCGATGTCTCTTTGGATAGTTCTCATGGGATAACTATAGCAAATAATCGACCCGGGCTGTCGATATCATTAACATAGGGGATCACAATGGCTGATCGAGAAGAAAAACGAAAGCTGCACCAGCAACGTGCGCTACAAGAATACCAAGATTGGAAAGAGGCTTCGAAAGAACACTGGAGTCACTGGCGTGCTTGGGGTTCTTGGTTCAGCTGGGGCTCGCCAATCGGGTTAGGACTTTTCTTTGTCCTTCTCGGCGTCACCTTCGCAATTTTCAAATGGGCTTTCACCCTGTAAATTGCACCTAAAAACACCGTCTGAATGACGGTGTTTTAAATTGGCGATAATTTCTGGTGGGGCTGGATGGAGTTGAACCATCTACCAAGTGGTTATGAGCCGCCTGCTCTGACCGATGAGCTACAGCCCCGCTTTCGATATTATACCTCAGGTGTATCTGTCGGGCTAGAGAGGTGAGTGGTATAATACCACTAGCAAGCCATAAGCTTGATGCCTATGCAAAAGATCAACATACGCAAATTCATCTACCATGTACGCCACAAGTACCTGACGTTTAATAACCTCGTAATTATGACGGCGTTCTTAATTGCGCTTGGATGGGCGTGGGGGTCGCTTCAGGTGATGCAGCGAAATTATGGGCTTCAAAAAGAGGTAGACTACAAGCGCCGTCAGCTACAACTCGCAGAGCTTCAAAAAGATAGCCTTGAACTTCAGCAGCGATATTATCAGACTAATGAGTACAAAGAACTTGCCGCACGCGAATCACTCGGGCTCGTAATGCCAGGTGAAAAAGTACTAATCTTGCCAGAAAATTCAGAAGCTGCGAAGAAGTCTGATGCGAAGACGTCGGGTTCAAGCGCGCAGGTCGCTTCACAAGATAAAACGAGTAATATGGAACAGTGGTTGAACTTCCTATTCGGTGGGTATAGCCGAAGTATCGATACGAATAGTGAAGAATAAGAGACTCGCGCTAAGGGCGGCCCCCGTTAGCTTATTAGTAAAACAAAAAAGGCCCTGAATTTCTTCAGGATCTTTCTTGGTAGCGGGGGCAGGATTTGAACCTGCGACCTTGTGGTTATGAGCCACACGAGCTAACCGGGCTGCTCCACCCCGCGGTACAAAATCTATATTAACAGATACGAGTGGCTTTTTCAACCCCTTTAGAGCTTATGCTGAAAGTTTTTGTGCAGCGACGCGTATCGCCTCGCTCCAGGACAGGAAGGCATGCGGTGTGTCGGCAAGTTGTTGGGCGGTAAGCCCGTGTTTTACGGCGAGGCCAATTTCATGAATCATGTCGGCGGCGTTTGGTGCGACAATGGTGCCACCGAGAATCACGCCTTTTTTGTCGGCAATAAGCTTCACGAAGCCATCGCGGAAATCGGCAGTATTGCTGCGAGCCACAATATTAAGCGGCGCAATTGATTTATTCACTGAAAGGTCGCGGCGACGACAGTCGTCTTCGGAAAGTCCTACATGGGCAACTTCAGGTGAGATAAAAATGACATTCGGTGTTGCCGTGTAATCGGGCACTGCCTTTACGCGTGCGAACATATTATGCGCAGCGATGCGGCTTTCAAGTAGGGCCGTATGAGTGTGGCTATCGCGACCAAGCACATCACCAGTAGCGTAAATGTGCTTCACACTTGTCTGTAGGTGTTCGTTTACTTCGATACCCTTAGGGGTGTATTTTACTGAAGCATTCTCGAGGCCAAGGTCGACATTAGGAAGGCGACCAGCTGCAACGAGGATTTCGTCAGCCTTAATGTGTTTTTCGACTCCACCGCGGTTGATCAGGATACGCTTACCAAGGCCTTCCTTTTCAACTGAAAGAACTCGAGTGTGCGTAAGAATGGTTGCGCCTTTTTGCTCGGTAAGAATACGTTCAATAAGCTCACCAGCTTCTTTGTCTTCATGTGGAAGGAGGCGACTCGCTTGCTCGGCAATATATATTTTAGTACCAAATGTGGCCATAAGTTGGGCAATCTCGATGCCGTACTGACCACCGCCAATAATAAACAGGCTTTTTGGCGGGCGAAGCGTTTCTAGGATAGTGCGCGGTGTGAAGTATTCAATTTCTCCAAGACCTTGAACCTTCGGTGCAATCCATGAAGACCCAGTCGCGATCAAAAAGTGCGCCGCAGAAAGGTGGCGTCGGTTGACGGTAATTTCATGAGGGGTTAAGAAGTGAGCCTTGCCACTGTAGGCGCTAATTCCATGGTTTTCATAGAAACGGCGGTTGTTGGCTGCGCCGGTTCGCTCAACAACGAGGTTTTTCCAGTTGCGAATAGAAGGGTAGTTGTAGCCAAGGGTTGAGGTGCGCAGACCGAAGCGATTACCGTGTCGAGCTTCGTCGTAGATACGGGCCGCATGAAGCAGTGCTTTTGTTGGAATGTCACTCCAGTTTGGTGAATCGCCACCAAAAGTATCTTCTTCAATAATTGCGACGCGCTTTCCTTCGCGCGCTGCAATAGTTGCCGCCGCACTACCGCCGGCGCCGCTCCCGATTACAATCAGGTCATAGTCGAATGAATGTTTCGCTTTAGCCACGTGTGCTCCTTATAATGTTGATCGATGATGTTCGTAGAGGAAGCTTGCGTCGGGGTGGTACGTACGCAATCCTTGAGATGCCACTCGGCGAATATCGTTACTAGTTACTTCAGGACGGCTTTCAACCCAAGCCTCAACTTCACCAACCACACGGCGTGCCATACTTTCGGCGTGGCCTGCGGGTGCACCGGATGAAAGGCAGGCAGCGACAATGCTTTTATGGAGCTTTTCGCGGTCGAAAGGTTCCGGGTGACGGTGGTGACTATTTTTCACCACGTGTGTAATTGGCCCACCCATATTCATTATTGAACCCCTAAGACTGTCGCCATAATTTTACTGACATAGACGAAAAAGCCAAGGACGATAAGTGCGCCACCAGAACTGAACTGCAAGAAACGCTTGTTGTCGGTACGCCATTTTTGAATGCGCGCAAGTGAGCGACCACTTCCGATGAGCGACCATACAATGAGAAGGCCAAGCAGCGACACGGCGGTGTAGATGGCAATGCCCACAAGCTGCCATTCTGGTGGAAGCCCAATCAGGACGAGGGCGGCAATGGCGACGGTAGGGATGATAAAGATCAGTTCAGAAATCACGCTCGTGAGGCCAAGGCTAAAGGCTTCGGCGCCTTGTTGAGTCTTCTTGCTACGTTCGGTAAGAAATTTTGCAAAGGCGCGGGGAATCCAAAGTTCGGTTCCTTTGGCGTTGCGGCGGTAATAGAAAAGCCAAACGGCAATACCAATCCCAAACACCAGGCCGCATACCAGCGCCCATACCAGTAGGGGTACTTCGGTCCCAAACCAGTGAATAAAGGCGAGTGAAACAAAAGAGAGGAGTAGGAGCGTCATGACGCCGGCGCCGGTAGTATAGCTTGTGGTCAGGCGGACAAGGCGCGCGTGGGACTTTTTTGACCCAATAGCGTGACCACTGAGCAGTGTAAGGACACTGACGCTGAGTTGAAAGCTAGCGTGGATAAGTGCGGCAAAGCCGACAATCGCGAGCGAAGTGATTATGTCCATATATTTCTATTTTTTAGAGATCCTCTACAGTATGTTATACCATAAGCGTAACAGGGACGTCAAAAGGGTTATAGCTTTTTCTGACGCGCGGGTATTGACATTTCATTAAGCTTATGCTAGAGTAAGTACATAAAGCAACAAAAACAAAAAAAGGCAACCCACTACAATGGAAACCACCCAATCAACAATCGAACCTGTCACAATTAGCGAAGTATTGCAGCTTGCAAGCTGGAATCGTCCACGAACCAACGAAGAATTACGTGATTTTGTATCACGCCGCGCATCGATGACCGGCCTTTAAGAATATATGTCTCTGTAAGCCCATAAGAGGGAAGTCCAGATAGGGGAGAATGCCACTCCCCTATTTATTTTTAGCCAAGAAAAAACCCCCACGGTCTTGTGAGGGGTTTTTCTTGGTAGCAGCGACTGGGATTGAACCAGTGACCTCGAGCTTATGAGTCTCGCGCTCTAACCAACTGAGCTACGCTGCCGCGCGTATACTTGCGTAAAGTACAAAGTTGATTCTACCAGATATGCGAGGTTTTTTCTAGAGGCTAGGAAGACTTAGGCGCCACCGCGAATTTTATCAATTTGCGAGTCGATTTGAGAAAGCTCGGCATCTTTATCGATGACAACCTGATTTTTTTGTTGATCCAGGTTTGCAAGTTGTGATTGAAGCTGCTGCTGTTCGTTCATAAGCTGCGCAATAGTCGATTGAAGTTGAAGGGCCTTTTGCTCGTGTTTTATTGCAGCATCTGCATGGGCCTGAGCTTGAGCGACGTCGGCGTTTATTCTGTAGGTGTCCGCTTTGTCGCGCTCGGTCTGTGCGGCGCGTGTTTCAGCATCGATACTATCTTGGTTTTTTCGAATTTCGTCGTTAATTCCTTGAATGGTTCGCATGGATACCTCCTACCTCTAGTATACACCCAAAATAGTATTGAAAAATTAACAAAAAGTTGTATAATAACTCACTGAAATGAACTACATCGAGCGTGTGGCGCAAGTCCGTGGACAAGTGAGTAATAAAGCGAAGATCCCCGCTGATGTATTTGAGTTTGCGCTTTCCTTGAAGCAGCCCGAAGCGCTTGCTCGTCGCGACACTCCCGAGCAACTGCAGCGCCTCGATCCTTCTGCGCGCCAATATGAAAAGGCGCGCCTTGTAGGTAATGCATCGGTAAAGTTTGCGCTCGAATCCTTTATGGCCTCAAATCGAGATGCGACGATTCTTTCTTTGCACCAAGTTGAGCCGCACGTACGCGAAGATATCTTGGCTCAATATCATGGGAGATACCAAGGTATTGATGCACTGACAGATGAAGATGTGGCTAAGCAGCTTTTCGCAACGAAGCGTGGTATGGTTTCGCTTGGCGATCGTGCACGGGCTGTTGGTTCGTACATTAATTTCCGCACAGGCTCTTACACGCCTGATGAGTCTCAGACCGGATTTGGTCAAAACGATGCGCTTCTTGTGCAGGCATTCGGACGTAATATGTTTGAAGACGATGACATGATGAGCGAGATTGTCGAGAAGCGACGCGACCTTGGCTCGGATGAGGCGATGTTTCAGCACTTGGCGGAAATTGGTTTTGACGAAGGGGATTCAAATCGCGCCCTCGCAGATGCGGCTGCGGATATTCTTCGCGACAGGTCGAGTAGCGTTGAGCAGATTTTGCAGTGGGAGGTTTCCTTCTCACTTCGACAGCGCTATGCGCAGCTTTTTGCAATTAACCAGTCGGCTATTCATACGCTCTGGCCAAAATCTAACTTTTACCCAACGATTGATGTCAAAAAAGACTCCGTTGAAATTATGCGTCGCCGCGGGCTTTATAATCCGCTCGAACTTGCACATCCCGATATGACTATTCGTGCGATGGGCATTTTAGGTAAACTCGGCGTTGCGGCTGATGCGATGGAAGTTGCGGTGCCGTTTGACGAGCACTCAACGCAAAATCAAACACGAGATGCGCGAAGCTGGGTGAAGCGCGAATTTCCCACACGTGTCCACCATGTGATTACAAATCGCGTGCGCTTTTAAGTGATATAATACTATTAACCACGCGATACTCACTGGCCGTAGGCTAAGCGTCCCTCGCGCTAGGTCATTCATCGTCTTCGGACATCCCAGCTAGAAACGGGCAGGGAAGTACGGGCGAACAATTCAAATCACGTTTCTCGAATAACTTAAACGAGAATTATTGAATTATGAATGACGAAACTTTCTTAAACGAACCAGTACAGGTAATCGCGGTCTTTAAGGGCGGTCATCACCCATGCCAGCCCATTAAGTTTAAGCGGGCGAGTGGGCGAGAAGTGAATGTGACCGAACTCGGACTCCGCCATCCCCTACCCCATGGCCTTAAGACAATGCATGCGTTTGATGTGACGGATGGCGGCACTGATTATCGACTGGTATTTGATAGCGAGCGACTGACGTGGCATCTGACGATGGAGGCGGATCACTATGAATAGGATTCCTGAACATGATGAGTTCAACACCGAACGTCCGCTTATTATGCACATCGACTTAAATAGTTGTTTTGCGACCGTTGAGCAGCAGGCGCGCCCATTGCTTCGCGGTAAGCCGGTGGCAATTGTGAATCGTCGCACCGAGCATACGGCAATTGTGACGGCGAGCTATGAGGCTAAGGCGAAGGGTGTGAAAGTGGGCATGAAATTAAAAGAGGCGAGAATTCTTTGCCCTGATATTGTCGCACTCGAAAGTGACCCGTCGAAGTATCGCTACGTGTACCATAAGTTACTCGATATCATGCGCGACTATTCGGCGCATGTGACGATGAAGAGTATCGACGAGGGGGTCATTGATTTCCATCAGACAAGTCACGACATTGCGGGGCGTGATTTAGTGGAAATTGGACACGAGATTAAGCGGCGATTAAAGGAAGAGATTGGGGTGTGGATGCGCTGCAATATTGGCATTTCGACTAATCGATTCTTGGCAAAAACGGCGGCAGGCTTACATAAGCCAGATGGACTTGATGTGATAACGTCGCAAAATATTAAAGAAGTGCTAGGGGAGTTAAAGCTGGTTGATTTAACTGGAATTGCGAGCCGTAATGAGCATCGCCTTAATAGCGTAGGTATCTACACTCCCCTACAGTTTTTTGATGCCGATCCGGTCACATTGAAGCGGATTGTGTTCAAAAGTGTTGTGGGCGAGTGGTGGTATAAACGTCTGCGTGGGTTTGAAGTGGATGACGTGCAAACGCAACTAGGCCGGGTCGGGCGCCAGTACGTATTAGAGCGATTTGACTTAACGCACGAAGAAATAGCGCAGAGGCTCCATCATTTATGCGAGTCGGTCGGCAGCCGTATGCGTACCCAGAAAAAAGCGGCCAGGGGAGTGTATATCTATGCAAAAACATTCGAGCGAGGCTACTGGCACTCCTCTACCCTATCTCCCCTCCCCTTTTATAGTGATGCAGCCATTTACACGCAGGCGCTGAAGTTATTCCAGCAGGCACCCGACGGTATTCGCGAGATAGGAGTGCATTGTTATGAGTTAACCGAACTCGAGACTTCCCAAGTAAGTTTGTTTGCCGATGAGATTACGCGCGAGCGACAAATGGTTGATGCAGTAGACGGGCTAAACAAGCGATTTGGGGATCGCACGGTGCACTCGGCGAATACGCTTCAAACGGGTATTTATGTGAGTACGAAGATTCCGTTTGGCAGCACCCGCTATCTTTAAGTAGGTTTGCATTACTTGTGGCCGATACCTTATACTTAAAGTACTTATGGCGCGACGGGCATCACGCACTGGTTTTACGATTGTTGAGCTCC